>NZ_CP113920.1:1500000-1800000 GCF_029395535.1 Bifidobacterium sp. ESL0732
GCAACAAATGGTTATTACTGCTTGGCGACCGTAACCTTCAACTCGTCGGCGGATGCGTCGGAGTCGATGTCAAGCGACGTGGCAAGAGTTTCGTGGGCGATGAGATCCCGGAACTGTTCGGCCTTGGGCGCGTCGGCTGCCGGTACATCGAGCTTCAGGCTGATGCGGTCGGCGATGTCGAGGTCGGCATCCTTACGGGCGTCCTGCACGGCACGGATGACGTCGCGTGCGTAGCCTTCGGCGATGAGATCGTCGTTGAGGGCGGTGTCGAGAATGACGAAACCGCCGCCAGGAAGCGCTGCAGAAACGTCGTTGGCGCGGTCATCCGCTCCAACTTCCTCGACCTGGTTAATCAGCGTGTATTCGCCCTCCTCCAGTTTGAGGTCACCATTCGGCGTCTCAACGACCGGAGCACCAGACTCGTCGACATGCCAATTGCCGGACTTGGAGCCCTTGATGGCGAACTGCACCTGTTTGCCGAGCCTCGGGCCGGCGGCGCGGGCGTTAACCTTGAGGTCGTGCACAATCTTGAGGCCGTGCTTGCCGGCATCGGCGAGCGTTGAGAATTCCACATCCTTGACGTTGAGCTCAGTCTTCAGAATATCGTCGTATTGAGCGACACCATCAGGATTATCGACCAAGACAGTCAACTTGGCGAGCGGCTGACGCACACGAACCTGGCAGGACTTGCGCAGCGAAAGTGTGCCGGATACGACCTCGCGTACCTGTTCCATGTCATCGACCAACGACGGCTCGTCAACCAGAACACGTCCCAGCTCGGTTTCCTTGCCCTCATTGAGCTCGCCTGTAGATTCGGCGGTTGCACCGACATCGTGGGACTCTTCATCCTGCACGGTGACGAACGGCCATTCGGCCAGATGCACCGATTCTCCACCGGTCAGCCCACGCCAAATCGACTCCGACTCCATAGGAGCGAGCGGCGCCATGACACGCATGAGCACTTCGAGCACGGTATAGAGCGTGTTGAAGGCGCTCTCATCCTCGTTCCAGAAACGTTCGCGGTTGTTGCGGATGTACCAGTTGGTGAGCATGTCGATGAAGTCCTGCACCGCGGCGCAAGCGTCGGAGATGGCGAAGGTATCGAGCGCATGTTCAACGCTCACCACGAGCCTGCGTGTGCGGGCCAGCAGGTAGCGATCCATTTGCGGCAGGCCGGCGACTTCCTCTGGCTTCAGCGCGCGCGCGTCGTAACCCTTCCCGCCGTTGGATGCGTTGGCGTAAAGCGTGAAGAAGTAGTACGAGCTCCACACCGGTAGCAGCACCTGACGCACCGTGTCGCGGATGCCGTCGGCGGTGACGATGAGGTTGCCACCGCGCAGGATTGGCGAGGACATCAGGAACCAGCGCATCGCGTCGGAGCCGTAGTCGTTGAACACGCCGTTGACGTCCGGGTAGTTGCGCAGATGCTTGCTCATCTTCTGGCCGTCGTCGCCGAGCACGATGCCGTGGCAGATGACGTTCTTGAAGGCGGGCTTGTCGAACAGGGCCGTGGCCATGACGTGCAGCACGTAGAACCACCCGCGGGTCTGGCCGATGTACTCGACCACGTAGTCGGCCGGGAAGTGCTGCTCGAAGTACTCCTTGTTTTCGAAGGGGTAATGGAACTGCGCGAACGGCATCGAACCGGACTCGAACCAGCAGTCGAGCACGTCGGTGATGCGGTGCATGTGCGACTTGCCGGTCGGATCGTCGGGGTTGACACGCGTGAGGTTGTCAATATAGGGCCGATGCATGTTGACCTTGCCCCCGCCATCGCGTGGATAGTCGCCAAAATCGGCCTTGAGCTGGTCGAGTGAACCATAGACGTCGACGCGTGGGTACTTCGGATCGTCGGAAACCCAGACGGGAATCGGCGAGCCCCAGAAGCGGTTACGAGAGATTGACCAGTCACGGGCGTTTTGCAGCCACTTGCCGAACTGACCATCTTTGACGTTCTCGGGAATCCAGTTGATCAGCTGGTTGTTGGCCAAGAGTCGGTCCTTGATCTTAGTCACGGAGACGAACCAGGAGGAAACCGGCTTGTAGATCAGCGGGGTCCCGCAGCGCCAGCAGTGCGGGTAGGAGTGCACGTAGCTCTTCTCCTGGAAGAGCAGGGCACGGTGGTCCTCGGGAATGCGCGAGAGCGGACCGTCGCCGTTGCGCAGGTTGCGCAGGATGGGCAGGTTGGCGTCGAAGACGTACATGCCTTCGTAATCCGGGCAGGCCGAGGTGAAAGTGCAGCTCGCGTCAAGGACGTCGGTTGAGTTGACACCAGCCGCGTTCAACGTGTTCATATCGTCCTCGCCATAAGGAGCCTGATGGACCAGACCGGTACCTTCGACGGTGTCGACGTAGTCGGCAGCGAGAATCTGGTATGCATTCGGCCCGGGGACGTGGCCTTCGGACTCGGCCTTGTCTCCGGCGAAGAATGGGAAGACCGGCCAGTAGCGGCGACCGACCAGTTCCTTGCCCTTGAGCTCGCGCACAACTTCATAGTTCTCGCCGAGTTCCTTGGCATAAGAGCCGAGCAACGGCTTGCCAAGATAGAACTTCTTGCCGGCGAACTTGCCCTCGGTGGGCTTGACTTCGACGTAATCGATATCCTCACCGACCACGATCAGGAAGTTGGTGGGGGTGGTCCAAGGCGTTGTGGTCCAGAAGACGGCGTAGGCGTCGTCCTCGTCGCGCATCTTGACGGCGACGGAGACGGTAGTGTCCTGACGATCCTGATAGACATCTGCATCCATGCGCAGCTCATGCGCGGAAAGCGGGGTGCGGTCCTTCGGGCAGTACGGCAGCACTCGATATCCCTTATAGGCCAGGCCCTTGTCGTAAAGGGTCTTGAATGCCCACATCACCGACTCCATGTAGGTGGTGTCTAGGGTCTTGTAACCGTGCTCAAAATCGACCCAGCGAGCCTGGCGATGGACGTAGTCCTTCCACTCATTCGTATATTTGAGAACAGACTTGCGGCAGGCGTCGTTGAACTTCTCGATGCCCATTTCTTCAATCTGGTCGACCGATTCGATGCCCAGTTCCTTCTGCGCCTCAAGCTCGGCGGGCAGGCCGTGGGTGTCCCAACCGAAGACGCGGCTGACCTTGCGGCCCTTCATGGTCTGGTAGCGCGGAATGACGTCCTTGGCGTAGCCGGTCAGCAGGTGGCCATAGTGCGGCAGGCCGTTGGCGAACGGGGGGCCGTCGAAGAAAACGAATTCGTTGTCGCTGTGGTCGCCGCTGGGGTTGCGCTCTACGGACTTTTCAAAGGTGTCGTCCTTATCCCAATAATCGAGCACCGATTCTTCCATTTTGGGGAAGCTCGGGTTCGGCGCGACGTGCGCACTTTGCTCGCCTACGGACGCCTTGGGATACACATGGGAATTGGTGGTTTCGCTCACCGCTGTCTCCTCGCTTGCAGGTTTCATTGCCATTACCTGCGAGGACGATGCAGCTTCATCACGCCGTTGGCGCGACACCCGCACACCGCGGTACCACCCCGCTTGTCGTATTCGTTTCACAATTCCGGATCAATGAAGCCATCGATACACTCGACACTGCAATTCCCCGGGATCGCAATTTCATACGACCGCTTGAAACAGGCTGTCTCGGGCCACCCCGTCGGTTCTAATAAGCCGTCCAATTAAATGAACGACCGTTCTTCCGAAAGCTCCCCGCCGATAACGGATCAGCGCTTACAAATACGTATGGTAACACTTCAATAGGAACAAGGGATACGGAATGTCCACGACTCAAAAATCAATTATTCATTTTTCTTCCTGCATGGCACATTGCAAGTATTCACGCAATCTTAACTTGAGTAAGCCGTAGCGTTCCTCGGTATACTCGGTTTCAGGATCGCTCCATGCGGATACCGGGTAACGCCAAACTGGAAGATGAATCCGGTCGTCGGCCTCCCAGCTGTATCTCGGATAAATGTGCGCATGCAGATATTCGTCGCTGTTGCCGAGAATGTCATAATTCACCCGCATCGGATGATCGCAAACGGCAAGAATCGCGTCTCCGATCAAGCTCATGTCCGTCAGGAACCCTTGCCGTTCTTCCAACGACAAATCATTGAGCGAACCGACATCACGCTTGGGCAGAAGCACGCACCAGCCCGGAAGAAACTGCATATCCGCCATAACAGCATACCCATGGCTCATCTCGGCGATGACCATCGGGTTCTTGCCTTCTTGCGCCGACTTGATCCTGTCGTCGCGCCAATCTTTCGGCATTTCGAATCTCTTTTCGTCCTCTACGCCAGCATTTTTCGTTTAGTTCCCAAATCGTTCTAAACTATACAGAGCTTTATGAAAATCTTAGGTCTCGGATTTATCCTTATTGCATTCTCATCAGATATCTATCAAATTAAAAGGCATATTTATCGAAGGAAATTACGATAAATATGCCTATCAAGCGTTTCACTCCCTATAGTCAGCTACTCTTTAGTAGACCTCAAAGCCGTGGGCCTTGAATTGGTCGTGGACACGCTTCTTCAGTTCCTTGGACGGACCCTCCTTGGTTTCCAGAGGGTAGGGGATGTGGAGCTCGTGCCACTTCGGACGTCCAAGCTGGTGGAACGGCAAGACATCGATGTGCTCGACGGCGTCACCAAAGGTCTCACAGATCTTGGCCACGTTCTCGACGTTCTCGACGCTGTCGGTCAGCCCAGGAACGAGGACGAAACGCACCCAGATCTTCTTGCCGGCCTTGTTGAGCCTCTGGCCGAAATCGATCGTCGGCGCCAGCTGACTGCCTGTGACCTTGTGATAGGTCTTCTCATCGCCGGACTTGACATCGAGGAGACACAGATCGATGTCGTCGATCATCTCGTCAGTCCAGTCCTTGTTGAGGAATCCGGAAGTGTCGAGGCAGGTGTGGATACCTTCCTGATGCACTGCGTGGAATACGCGTGAAACGAACTTGCCTTGCATCATCGACTCTCCACCAGAGAAGGTGACTCCCCCACCGGTGCTCTGGAAGACGTCCTTGTAACGGGTGACGCGCTCGATCATGTCATCGAGATAGACCGGCTGGCCGTCGCGCATCTTCCATGTGTCAGGATTCTGACAGAACTGGCAACGCAACGGGCATCCGCTCATGAACACCGTCATTCTGGTCCCCGGCCCGTCCACGGACGTATTGATGTCCCAGGAATGGACGAAGCCGATGTCGCCAGTGCGCAACGCGTTGATGCGGTCGTGACGGTCAAGACCTATAGGAGACTGGAAGCCCGAAAGCCCGCCCATCAACGTGTGCTTGGCATATACTTTAGACTCCTTGAGCATGTGCTGCGTCGTAGTTCTAAATTGAGTGGTTTCGGACATCGTTGCCCCTCCTTGTCAGATTCTGTTTCCATAGTAACGGATTTCGAGTCTAAATCCCAGTCGTTCGGTGTGCCTCTGGAATAATGTGATGCATTGAATATTTCTCAGGTGAAAACCGAATATGCCTATCCCCCGTAAGCCGGTTTCCAAGCCCGTGAAACATGATTGAAGGGACGGAACTGACGCTCCGCCCCTTCAAATCAATTATTCTCCACGTTACCTAAAGGCAACTGTCACTCGGTGACAGCACCCTGATGGAACGTACGGGAAATGACATCGAGCTGCTGCTCGCGGGTGAGCTTGACGAAGTTCACAGCATAGCCCGAGACGCGCACGGTGAGGTGCGGATACTTCTCAGGATGCGCGACGGCGTCCTCAAGCTGCTCCTTGCGCAGCACGTTGATGTTGGCGTGGTAGAGGCCATGACCATTGCCGGAATCCAGGATGCCGACGAGGTTGGTGACGCGCTCTTCCTCGTCACGGCCGAGGCCGTCAGGGGTGATCGTGTTGGTCAGCGAAATGCCGTCCAGCGCGTCGTTGTAGTTGATCTTGCCGACCGAGAACATGGACGGCAGCATGCCGTGCGAATCCATGCCGTTCTCCGGGTTGGCACCGGGGGCGTAAGGCTCACCCTTCTTGTGTCCGCTCGGGAAGGAACCGGTCGCCTTGCCGTAGACCACGTTGGAGGTGATGGTCAGGATGGACTGGGTCGGAACCGCGTTGCGGTAGACCGGCAGAGCCTTGATCTGATCCATAACCGTGGAGACGGTCCACTTGGCGAGGTCATCGGCGCGATCATCGTCGTTGCCGTAGATCGGGAAGTCGCCGACCGTGCGATAGCCGACCACCAGGTCGTCGTCCGCGCCTTCGACATATTCCTTCTCATGGCCTTCGAGGTTCTTCGCATCCTTGTTGTAGATAGGATAGACCTTCGCATACTTCAGTGCGGAGAGCGAATCTGCAGCAATCGACAGGCCGGACATGCCGCAGCCGAGGGTGCGGTAGACTTCCTTGTCGTGCAGAGCCATCTCGATGGACTCATACGCATACTTGTCATGCATGTAATGAATGATGTTCAGCGCTTCGATATAGGTCTCCGAGAGCCACTCAAGGGCCTTCTCGTAGTTGTCCTTGACCTTCTGATAGTCAAGGGTGCCGTCGGCTTCGGGCTTGATCGGATCAATGATGCCCTTGTCGATGACCTGCATACCGGTCATCTCGTCACGGCCACCGTTGATCGCATAGAGCAGAGCCTTCGCGGAGTTCACACGAGCACCGAAGAACTGCATCTGCTTGCCGACACGCATCGGGGAGACGCAGCAAGCGATGGCTGCATCGTCGCCCCAGTGGTTGCGGATGTCGCGGTCGGACTCATACTGGATGGCCGAGGTGTTGATGGAGGTACGTGCGCAATAGCGCTTGTAGCCTTCAGGAAGCTTGGCATCCCAGAAGATGGTGATGTTCGGCTCAGGGCCAGGTCCCAGATGATCGAGGGCCAGGGTGGCGAGCAGACGGAACGAGGTCTTGGTGACCATGTGGCGTCCATCGTCGGCGAAGCCCGCGTCGGACCAGGTGGCCCAATACGGATCGCCGGAGAAGATGCTGTCATAGTCCTTGGTACGCAGGAAGCGGACGATACGCAGCTTCATGACGAGCTGGTCGATGATCTCCTGAGCGTCGGACTCGGTGATCTTGCCGGCCTTGAGGTCGCGCTCGAAGTAAGAATCGAAGAAAGCGGAGACACGGCCGAAGCTCATGGCGGCGCCATCCTGGCTCTTGACGGAGGCGAGATAGCCCATGTAGGTCCACTGCACGGCTTCCTGAGCGGTCTGGGCCGGACGGGAAAGATCGAGGCCATACTCGTTGCCGAGATTGATGAGCTGCTTCAGCGCGGTGATCTGATCCGAGTGCTCTTCGCGGAAGCGAATCCAATGCTCGATCTCGGCCTCGGTGAAGTCGTTGCGATAAGGAATCGAATCCTTGTCTTCCTTCTTCTTGGCGATCAGATAGTTGACGCCATAGAGAGCGACACGGCGATAGTCGCCGATGATGCGGCCACGGCCGTAGGCATCAGGCAGACCGGTGAGGATCTTGTTGTGGCGAGCGAGCTTGATCTGCTTGGTGTAGACGCCGAAGACGCCGTCGTTGTGGGTCTTACGATACTTGGTGAAAATAGTCTTGATGTTGGGGTCAGGCTCTTTTCCGGCCTCAATGATGGCCTGCTCGACCATACGCCAGCCGCCGTTCGGCATCATGGCGCGCTTGCAAGGTTCATCAGTCTGGATGCCGACGATGACATTATCATGCTCTTTGTCCATGATGTAGCCGGGGCCGAAGTTGTCGATGCCAGCCGGGGTGTGAGTATCGACATCATACACACGCTGCTTACGTTCTACGGCAAGCTGGTTGTTGTCGAGATACTCCCACATTTCCTTCGTCTTCGGGGTCGCCGTGGCGAGGAAGGACTCATCGCCATCGTACGGCGTATAGTTCTTCTGAATGAAATCGCGAACATCGATTTCCTTTTGCCAATTCCCTCCGACGAAGCCATTCCAAGCCTTAGCCTGGAGCTCTTCTTGAGAGAGAGCAGTTTGATCTACTGCGGTCATTTAGCACTCCTTATTAGTGGAGCAACGCATCTTCACGTTGCGTTCATTTACCATTGTAGAGTGGTTTGCGTCACAGGCATGTCCAAATCGGTGTGACCTACATCACTTTTTTGCTTTTCCGTCTTTAGCTTTGATTTTCACAAATGTTTGAAAATCGCATAAACCCAATAACGACAACGGTTGTGCGGATTATTGCCGATTCCGAATTTGACTCATCTACAAGTCAAAAAAATGTGATGTACATCACTTTTTATATTAAGAGATAAAAAATCTGGTCAATATATCACTATTTGACTATTGACCAGTTATTCGTTCTCGTTAAAGAACAACAATCATGACTCTTGGGTTTCCGACTCGTCATCGCTGCCGGAATCATTGTCCCAAGCGTTCCATTTACGGTTCTGTTCATCCCAGATCAGGTTGCGTTCCTTGACGATCTTCCAAGCGTCTTCGGCATCCTTGCGGGACTTGTATGGGCCACTGCGCTGGCCGACCGGCGAGAGCTTGCCCAGCTCGGGCTTACCCGTGACCGTATTGAAATACCATTGTTTATTGTCGTCGTTGGTGTTTTGATTATCGTCAGCCATCATAAATAATTCCCCTCATCAGTAAGGCATAAGCCTTTTAACTTTAACCCAGATTGGCGCACTTCTTTTCGGCTCTCCCCTCAGCGTATGCGCCGTTACTCGCGGAAGGCACTGGTCACTGGCAGTCGACGGTCGCGTCCGAAAGCCAGTGAAGTGACCTTGGGACCCAGCGGATACTGGCGACGTTTCCATTCGGCGCGATCGACCAGGCGCATCACCGTGTCCACCGTCTTCTCGTCGAAGCCGTCTTTCAAGAGATCCGCGCGGCCGTGGGCCTTTTCGATATAGGCCTCAAGGACCTTGTCGAGGAGCGCATATTCCGGCAGTGAATCGGAATCCTTCTGGCCGGGGTGCAGCTCGGCGCTCGGAGCCTTTTCGATGCTGGCGACAGGGATCATCACACCGTCCTTGAGAGGTACGCCCGCTCCCCCGTTTTCGTTGCCGACGATCTGCAAACCCCCGACACCGATGCCTGCCGCAGCAGCGCGGTTGCGCCAACGGGAAAGTTCCCAGACGCGAGTCTTCAAAAGGTCCTTAATCGGGGCATAGCCGCCGACGGCATCGCCGTAAATGGTGGAATAGCCACAGGCCAGCTCGGACTTGTTGCCGGTGGCGAGCGCCAGCAGGTTCTTGGAGTTCGAATAGGCCATTACGATGACGCCACGGATGCGCGCCTGAAGGTTTTCGGCGGCAACACCCTCCAAGCCAAGCTGGGACTGGAAGGCTTTGAACAGCGGTTCGATGGGCTGGACGTCGTAGTGGGCACCGATGTTGTGCGCCAAGTCGGCAGCGTCGTCTTTGGACCCGTCCGATGAGTACATGCTCGGCATGGAGACACCCTGCACATTCTCTCCACCTATGGCGTCCGCAGCCATTGCGGCTACCAACGCCGAATCAATGCCACCGGAAAGGCCGAGCACCACACCGGTGAAATGATTCTTCGCCATGTAGTCCTTGAGTCCCAGAACACAGGCTGTATAGACCTCTTCGTCCCGATCACGCAACGCGGCGAGCGTGCCAACCTTTTGATGCTCGGCTGCCGAATCGTAATCGAAATAGCTCAGGTCTTCGACGAACATCGGCGAGCGCTCGAGAAGCATGCCATCGGCATCGACAACGAAGCTGCCTCCGTCGAAAATCAAGTCGTCCTGACCGCCGACCTGGTTCAGATAAATAAGCGGAGCATCCATCTCATGGGCACGCCGAACAGCCAGATCCTGCCGAGTATGGGTTTTGCCCTCTTCATAAGGCGAACCGTTGATTGTCAGCAAGACATCGATACCCTGGCCAGCCAGCTCAGCCACAGGACCACCGTCCTGCCAGATGTCCTCGCAGATGGCCACGCCGACTTTCACGCCGTCGATATCAAGAATGACCGAATGCTGCCCGGACTCGAAGATACGGAACTCGTCGAACACGCCGTAATTCGGCAGGAAATGCTTGTCATAGGTCGACCACACGGAACCAGAGTGGAGCACCACCAAACGGTTGGTGGGCTTGCCGTCGATATCGGTCGCCGAAGAGGTTCCTACGGTACCGACCACCACGTAAAGGTCACCCAGACCTTCTTTTTCGAGCGTTTTTGCCAGCTCATCGGCTTTGTCCGCTGCGGCCTTGCGGAAGGTGGCACGGAATGCCAAATCCTCAATGGGATAACCTGTCAGCGTCATCTCAGGAAAAACGACGACCTGCGAGTGGTTGAGCGCGGCCTTGCGCGAGAATTGCAGGACGGTGGCGGCATTGCCGTTGAGGTCGCCCACGCAGGTGTCGATCTGGGCCAAAGCGAAACGTAGTTGTGTCATGTCTTCATCATATCCGCTTGCCTGTCGCTTTTGCTCGATACTTGAAACAATATGACTGCATGAATGTCTTCTTGGCCACATGCCGCACAACCAATATAGCTATAAAGCATGGGTTATAGCAATGCCGCCCTGTCCAAAGGCAAAGACGGCATCGCCACAAATCAGGCGGTTAAAGGCGAAAACTCAGGCGAGTTCGCTTTCGACCCGCAGCAAAGCGTTGACCAAGAACTCCGCGGTGGGCTTTATGGCTCCGTCCAAGGCCACGAATTCGGGATTGTGGATGCCGTGATGACCGGGCTGGCCGTTGGAACCAATCGAGCCGAAGACGAGCGGGCCCAACTGCTGGAAGTCCGCAAAGTCCTCGCCGCCCATCGACGTGATGACTGGGACGGAGGTCGCGTAACTTGGCACGTCATCGGCCACGGGCCCAATCAGCGTTTCGTCACTGACCAGCGGGACTGCAAGTTCGTTCCAATCGATGTCGGCTGTAATATCGTAGGCCGCTGCAGTAGATTCGACGATCGCGCGGAAACGACGGGTTACCAAATCGTGGTCATCCTTGTAGAAATAGCGAACGGTGCCAAGGAATCCGGCGGTATCAGGGATCACGTTCCACACGTCACCGCCATGCACCTCCGTGATGGAAAGAACGACAGGACGGAACGGATCGATATTGCGGCTGACAATGGTTTGCAACGAGAGGATCGTGGACGCGAGCGCCTCGATGGGGCCAGTGCCGCAATGGGGTTTGCCGGCATGGGTGCCTTCTGCGTGGAACGTGACGGCGAAGCTGACGCAACCGGCCATCATCGGGTCCTTGCTCACCGCGATTTCACCGGGCTTGTGGTCTGGGGTGTTATGCGTGCCGATGAGCGCATCGACCTTGCCCAGAGCGCCGGTCTCGATGACGTGGCGAGCGCCTCTGCCGGTCTCTTCGGCGGGCTGGAAAAGGATGACGGCGGTGCCGTGAATCTGGTCACGGTGCTCGGCCAGCCAGAAGGCGGCGGCGAGCAGACCGGTCATGTGGATATCGTGGCCGCAGCCGTGCATCACGCCGGGGTTCTTGGAAGTGAAGGGAAGGCCCGACTGCTCGTGAATGGGCAGGCCGTCGATATCCGCGCGAAGCACAACGCGCGGACCGGGCTGATCACCCTTGATTTCGGCCACCAATCCGGTCTCGAGCGCAGTATCCAAGACCTCGATGCCGTGCGAGGCAAGCTGGTCACGCAGGAATTTGGTGGTCTCATATTCTTTGAAACCGAGTTCCGGATATTGATGAAGATGATGCCTGATGGTAATCAGATCTTCGGAAATCTCAACATGCTCTGTCATAATGTAATACTCTTTCTTTTTGTTCCTAATCAAGAATAGCAATGGGTTCTTGTATCTGAAACGTCAAACAAATTCGTCAAAAGTCCTAAACGGCAAAACCGTAGCGACTTTGGAAAAACCGATGACGAAAAACTGAAAGCCTGTAAGCAAGATATGGTCACACGACCCTTGCGGAAAACCGGCAACTCGCGATCTGTCTCGCTTCCAAGTTTTACAGGCTCACGCCTCACGCCCCCTGGGACTTGCGCATGTCGCTTTCGACGTCGCTCAGGAAGCCTCGGAGCTGCGAGCCCGTGTATTGGTCGGCGAAAACGCAGGTGCCCTTGGACTTCTGCTGCAACGCGGCCTTGAACTCCTTGGTGTGAGAGATGCCTGCGAGCTTGAGGTAAAGCGGGTTGTTGATGTCCGCCTTCTTGACGATGAAGACGTTGATGTAGGGACGGGCATGGTTGCTGTGCGGGTCGTCGCGGAAAATCGACTCTGAGGGCTTGAGCCCGGCGTCGGCGACGAAGTCGTTGTTCATGATGCCGGCGGCGACATCCGGGTCATTGAGCGACTTGGGGACTTGGGCCCCTTTGACCGGCACGACCTTGACCTTGGAATTGGCTTCGTCAAGATCGGCCTGCGAAGTGAACGGGGTCCACGGATGCTTGAGCTTGATGAGCTTGGCCTGGTCGAGCACGCCCAGAGCTCGGGAAAGATTGGTTTCGTCGTTCGGCACAGGGATACTGGCTCCAGCAGGAATTTGGGAGACATCCTTGTACTTGGTGGAGTACATCCCGAGCGGGAAGACGCCGGTGGCGCCGATGGGCTGCAGATCCTTGTGGCTCTTGACGTTGTAGTTGGCGAGCAACAGGATATGCTGCGACTCGTTCATGTCAAGGCTGCCGGAATCCACCGCAGGGTCTTCGGAAGTGTAATCCTGGAAATCAACCAATTGCACCGAAATGCCAAGCTTCTGCGCCTGCTGCTTGAAAACCACCCAGTCGGGGTTCGTAACACCGACCACGCCGATCTTGACAGGATTGGAAGGCGTTCCTTTCGCCGCACTTGCTTTCTTGGCGGCGAAACCACGGTAGCCGAAGAAGGCAAGCGCCGCAAGCAGCACAACAACGATGACCGCGATGACGACGTTTCGTTTCGTATGATTGACGCGGACGGGCTCTTCTGGACCTAGACCACCGGCCGAAAGCGGGCTCAGATCCGGATTGGATTGCGTATTGGGATTTGACGATGACATGTGTTCCCCTATTGCTGATTGCTGATTGTTGCTATGTCTTGATGGCAAGGATACACGGCAGAAATGGCGGGAAATATCAAAAAATCAAAAATGACTATCCGTATTCATTATGACACGCATAAAAACCTTGCTATTCCGGCAATCAGACAGCCAAGCTATAGCCCGAAAGCCACGGAAATAAAAAGAAACGTCCGCTTTCTACCGTTATGAGCAGAAAGCGGACGTTGCAACCATCGGCTTCGTTGTGCCGGATATATTTCCTTGACCCAGCAAAGACTCAACAAGCGAAAGGACGAAGTTACTTCTGACGCTTGAGGATACGCTTGGCCAGCATGTTCGCGATGGCCTGCACAACCTGAACCAGCACGATCATGATGATCACGGCCGTCCAAGTGACGGCGGGATCAAACTTCTGGTAGCCATAGGAAATCGCGAAATTACCAAGGCCACCACCGCCGATGTAGCCGGCCATGGCCGACATATCAAGAATGGAGATGAAGAGGAACGCATAGGCCAGGATGAGCGGGCCGAGCGCTTCGGGGATGAGAACGGTACGGATGATGGTGAAAGTGGAGGCGCCCATAGAACGCGCCGCCTCGATCACTCCCCTGTCGACCGGCACGAGATTCTGCTCGACAAGCCTTGACGTGGCGAAAGTGGCCATGATGATCATCGGGAAAATCGCCGCAGCCGTGCCGATCGAGGTACCAACGACCTTCATGGTCAGAGGCTGAATCGCCGCCAGGAAGATGATGAACGGGATAGGCCGGACGATATTGACGATGATGTCAAGGATGCGGTAGACCACCGAATTTTCGAAAAGATTGCCCGGTCGCGTGCCGTAAAGGATGACACCCAAAACAAGACCCAAAATGCCGCCGACGACGAGGGTGATGAACACCATTTCCAGGGTTTGAGCAATGGATTGGAACAGCATCGGCTTCAGAATTGACCAATCCTGATTCGCCGCCAGAGTGATGGTTCCCATTGGCTTTGCCGCCAACGAACCGGTTATGACATTGAAAGTACTCATCAGGCCTGTTCCTCTTTCCCATTGCTATCCGCGCTTCTGGACCCTATAGTGTCATTGTCGTTTGCGGGATGCGCCTTCAAACCGTGCAACGGCGTCGAAACCGCCGTGGCATAATCCACCGGCGACTGCGACGTACCGAAATCGAACACGTCACTGTCGCGCGACAATTCGTTAAGGAACCTATCGATGACCGATGGCTCTCCGGCCAACTCGTAAGTCATGGCGCCGATCGCATAACCGGTGACGGTATCGATGCCGCCATAAATCAGATTGGTGGAAACGCCGTATTTGGCGATAAGCCCTGAAATATTCTGGCCGGATGACGGTACTACCGAATTGTCCAACTCGTTACGTGCATCTTTCTGCCGAATAAGCACGGTGACGATACGGCCGTACCACTGCCTGTGCATGTCGGCGACACGCTCGGAATCGGGAATGCCGGAAATAGCCGTGGCTATGAAACGCTTGGTAATCTCCTGTTTCGGCGCGGCGAAGACGCTATACGCATCGCCCCTCTCGACCACACGGCCATCGCTCATCACGGCGATCCGGTTGGCGATCTTCTGCACGACGTTCATCTGGTGGGTGATAAGCACAATGGTGACACCCAGCTGCCGGTTGATCTGCTGCAAGAGGTCGAGCACCTCCCCCGTGGTCTCCGGGTCAAGGGCGCTGGTCGCCTCATCTGCCAGAAGGATTTCGGGATTCGTGGCCAACGCCCGAGCAATGCCGACACGCTGCTTTTGACCGCCGGAAAGCTGCGAAGGATATTTGTTGGCGTGTTCCTCAAGACCCACGAATTTCAGAAGTTGGTTGACGCGGCGCTCTTGATAGTCCTTGCGCCAGTGATCGAGCACCAGCGGGTAGGCGATGTTCTGAGCCACGGTCTTGGTGGAGAAAAGGTTGAACTGTTGGAAGATCATGCCGATCTTACGACGCAGCGGACGCAGACCTGATTCGTTCAATCCGGTGATGTCCTGGCCCAGAACGTGAACCGACCCGGAGGTGGGACGCTCCAAAGCGTTGATCATGCGCACCAGCGTCGATTTGCCAGCGCCGGAGTAGCCGATGATGCCGAAAACGTCCCCTTTGTTGATGCTCAGCGACACGTCATCGACCGCACGCATCGGCTTCTTTTTGTCTTTCGACTTGAATTCCTTGACCACATGGTCGAGCTCGATGATTGCCTCGCTCATATTCTCTATCCCTCGCCTCTTAAAATCCTGCCTAAAGTTCCTGACTGAGTATATACCTCAGCCGATCGGCGGCTAACTAGACCGTCGATCGGCTGGAACTATAACAATGTCAGTCTTTGGCCCTTGCATCCTTTTCGACGTCGCGCAGGAAGCCTTGTACATCCGCGGCGCTGTATTTGTCGGCGATAGAGGCGCTGTTATCCGATTTCTTCATGATACCGGCCGTAACCTTCTTGGAATGGAAAATTTTCACTAACTTCAGATACGTGGGATTGTTGGCATCCGCCTTACGGGCCACGAAAATATTGATATAGGGCCTTGCCTCGTTGCTCTCGGCGCTGTCATGATAGATGGCGTCGGTGGCTTTGAGGCCTGCGTCCTTGACATAATCGTTGTTGATGACACCGGCTGAGACCTGCGGGTCTTTCAATGAGTTGGCGACCTGCTCGGCCTTCAGAGGAAGCACCTTCACCTTAGAAGCCGCGGTATCGATGTCCGCAGGAGTGGTGAACGCGGTCCAAGGATGATTGAGCTTGATGAGTCCGGCGGTTTTGAGGACCCCGAGCGCCCTGGCCTGGTTGGTCTCGTCGTTAGGAACGGGAACGGTGGTGCCGGCCGGAATGTCTTTGACATCTTTGTACTTGCTGGAATAAATGCCCAAAGGATAGACTGCAACGCCACCGATCGGCTGCAGATCCTTGTGGTTCTTGACGTTGTAATCGGCCAAATAAAGGATGTGCTGGAACTCGTTCAGGTCAAGGTCGCCGGAATCAAGCGCCGGGTTTTCGGAAGTGTAGTCCTGGAAATCCACCAGTTTGACGTAGATGCCCTGCTTTTGCGCTTCGGCCTTGAAAATAGGCCATTCTGGACTGGTAACGCCGACCACGCCGATCTTGACAGGATTGGATTCGCTGCCTTTGGCGGCACCTGCCTTCTTTCCAGCAAATGCGCGATAGCCGAAGAGGGCAAGGACCACGACCAACACCACGACCACAGCCGCGATGATGACGTTGCGGACGGTGTGATTGACCCTGACCGGTTCCTGTGGGCCTTGGAACCCGTCATCGGCCAAAGGCGCTTTTCCGCTCGAATTGCCGGTGTTCTGCTGATCGTTTGGTGACGTCATGTTTATTCCCCATTTCGTTGGACGTGCTGCCGCCACTTTACCCGCTCTTACGCTTTCAACACAACACAAAAGCCACAAAGACCTATTGACATTCGTTATAACTTGTACAATACTCGGCGGAAATTCAACGTTCTCGGCCTTTGTGCATATCAGCGCAAATACACCCACGTCCTAACACGGTGGGAAACTATTCTTCATGACAAATGTAATCATGCATACCACTGAGGGCGATATCGTCCTGAACCTCTTCGACGACAAAGCGCCGGAAACCGTCAAGAACTTTGTCGGTCTTGCCACCGGCGAAAAGGAATGGACCGATCCCGCCACCGGAGAGAAGTCGAACAAGCCGTTCTACGACGGGCTCACTTTCCATCGCATCATCAAGGATTTCATGATCCAGGGCGGCTGCCCGTTGGGGAACGGAACCGGCGGCCCAGGCTACGAGTTCGACGACGAGTTCGCCGACGGCCTCAGCTTCGATCAACCCTATAAGCTCGCGATGGCGAACGCCGGACTGCGCCGCGGACGTGACGGCAAGCCGCACGGCACCAACGGTTCGCAGTTCTTCATCACCACCGTAGCGACCCCGTGGCTCAACGGCCACCACACCATCTTCGGCGAAGTAGCAGATGACGCTGGCAAGTCCGTAGTCGACCGCCTGCAGAACCTGCCCACCGATGGCAACGACATGCCACTGGAACCGGCCGGCATCGTCTCGGTTGAAGTCGTGAAGTAGGCCATTACAACAACGCAAGCATTACAAAGTTCCCGTATCCAAGGCTTAATATGCGATGAAAATCAGGATTCCGCCGCGATTCTGTTGATTATGCTCGCATGTTCAAATGAACATGCGATGAAAATCAGGATTTTCGCCTATTTATCTTGATTTTCATCGCATCTTTGGCATTGCAGCCAAACTGCCGGCAACGCTACATCTTGCGCATGTGCGGAACCGCGGAATCCTTGGCTCCGGTGAGACGGTAGACATCGAAGACGCCGTCGATCTTGCGTACGGCGCTCAACAGCGTATTCATATGCTGGGGATCGGCCATTTCGAAGGAGAACTGGCTGGTGGCCACCCGGTCGGAGCCGGTGGCGACGCTGGCGTTGATGATATTGACGCCGTGGTCCGAAAGCACTTGGGTCACGTCGGTCAACAGGTGCGGGCGGTCGAGTGCCTCCACCTGGATCTTGACCATGAAGAGCCCCTTGGCGCTGGTCCAGGCGACTTCGACCACACGTTCAGGATCCTGCTTCTTCAGGTTCAGCATGTTCTGACAATCGGCGCGGTGTACCGAAACGCCCTCGTTCTTGGTGATAAAGCCAAGGATCTTGTCGCCGGGAACCGGGGTGCAGCAGCGGGCCAGCTTGACCCACACGCCTTCCACGCCCTTGACGGATATGCCGAGTTTGTTGGTGTCGCGACGGCGTTCGGCGTGTTTAAGCGGCAGCGCCTCCTGCTCCACGTCCTCTTCGACCTCGTCCTGTCCGGCGTCCTTGACGAGACGTGAGATCACGTTTTGCGTGGAAACCTGGCCGTCTCCGATGGCGGCGAACACGGCATCGGCGTTGTCAAAGTTGAGCTCGTCAGCCACACCGACCAGCGCCTGCGGAGTCAGGAGGTTGGATACCGGGAGGCTGCGCTTGCGCATGGCACGGGTAAGTTCGTCCTTGCCCTCGTCGATGGCCTCGCTGCGGCGTTCCTTGCTGAACCACTGACGGATCTTGTTGCGCGCCTTCGGGCTTTTGACGAAGCTCAGCCAGTCGCGCGAAGGGCCGGCGGTCTCCGACTTGGAAGTCAAGATTTCAACAGTGTCGCCGCTTTCGAGCACGGTGTCAAGCGGAACGAGACGCCCGTTGACGCGCGCGCCCATCGTACGGTGGCCGACTTCGGTATGAACCGCGTAGGCGAAATCGACTGGTGTGGCGTTAGCCGGCAAAGAAATGATCTTGCCCTTTGGCGTGAAGACGTAGACTTCGGCGCTGCCCAGATCCTCTTTGAGCGATCCGAGAAATTCGTTGGAATCCGGAGTCTCACTGGTCCAATCGGCCAGTTGCTGAATCCATTTGAGATTGTCGGCCTCGCTCAGGTCCTGGTTCTCTTCGCTTTCGCGCTTCTTGTCGGTCTTGTCCGGTTCGCTCAACTTGCGGCCGGCCTGCCCGTTTTCCTTGTATTTCCAATGGGCGGCGATGCCGAATTCGCTGCGCCGGTGCATGTCCCAAGTGCGGATCTGAATCTCGACCGGCTTGCCGCCGGGGCCGACCACTGTGGTGTGCAGGCTCTGGTACATGTTCATCTTCGGCATGGCGATGTAGTCCTTGAACCTGCCGGGGATTGGGCTCCAACGGGCGTGAACGGCACCGAGCACTGCATAGCAATCCTGAATGGTGTCGACGATGATGCGCACACCGACCAGGTCGTAGATGTTGGAGAAATCATGGCCGCGCACAATCATCTTCTGATAAATCGAGAAGTAATCCTTTGGCCGGCCGGTGACGGTGGCCTTAATGTGCTGATCGGCGAGATCTTCATTGATCTCGCTGACGATCTGCTTCAGGTAGACGTCACGCTGTCCGGCACGGCGGTTGACAAGCACGACGATTTCGTTATAAATCTTCGGGTAGAGGACTTTGAAGCTCAGTTCTTCGAGCTCGGTTTTGATGGCGTTCATGCCGAGTCTATTGGCAAGCGGCGCATAGACGTCGAGCGTCTCTCGGGCCTTGCGCTGGGCATTGGAAGGCTTGACATAACGCCAGGTACGGGCGTTATGGAGGCGATCGGCCAGTTTGACGACGAGCACCCGCACGTCGCGACTCATGGCCACTACCATCTTGCGAATGGTCTCGGCCTGTGCCGAATCCCCGACCTCCATGTTGGTCAGCTTTGTGACTCCATCGACCAGGCCGGTAACGGTATCGCCGAATTCCGCGCGGCAATCGTCAAGCGTGTAATCGGTATCCTCTACGGTGTCATGCAATAATCCTGCCGCAACAACCAACGAACCCATGCCGAGATCGGCCAGAATCTGGGCAACGGCAAGAGGATGGATGATGTAAGGCTCGCCGGAACGACGGCGCTGGTTGCGATGCTGCCACACGGCCCGGCGATAGGCTCGTTCGAGAATGGAAAGATCGGCATCAGGATGATGGACACGGCAGGCACGCACAATGGGCTGCAACGGGTCAAGCGGGTCCGTGCTGATCTCGCAGCCCAGCACTCTCGCCGAATTGTTGTCCGAAACCATATCGCCCATGCCCGCTCCCATCATCTTTTCTGCGTTTATTCTATCTGATTGAAAGACGGCTTGCCTTTATTTTCCCGCGATTCCTGTCGAACCGAATCCACGTTCCGCCCGATCGCTGCCCGGCAACGTGACTGCAGGGACAAACCGGGCCTCAACATAGCGTTGGATGACAAGCTGCGCAATGCGGTCACCGATATGCAAAACCGCCGTATGCTTTGGGTCAAGATTGATCAGCGGCACTTTGATTTCACCACGATAACCGGCATCAATAGTGCCCGGCGCGTTCAAAACCGTGACTCCCATCTTCACCGCCAGTCCGGAACGCGGATGGACGAGACCGACATAACCGTTAGGCAAAGCAATGGAAACTCCCGTCGGCACCAAGGCGCGTTCGAACGGCTTGAGCTCGATTTCCTCCGTGGTGCTCAAATCGGCGCCAGCATCACCCGCATGCGCATAACGCAATGAAGGCACGTTCCCGTCGGGATCAGCCTTCAGCAGCACTTCGACGTTTTCGGGTTCGTTGTAGCTTTCAGCATAGGCCATCAGGCGGCGCACTCCTTGCAGACCGGGCCGTTGGGGCCCATATGGTCAAGCTGGCTGCGATGCTTGACGAGGAAGCACTCCGAGCAGATGAATTCGTCACCCTGCATGGGGATGACGGTCACCGAAGAGTCTTCGTTGCTGAGATCCGCCCCAGGCAGCTCATAGTCCTCGGCGATGGCGTTCTCGTCGTCGTCAATATCCTCGGCGGAATCCCTGTTGCTTTTGCTCAACGCCTGAAGGGATTCCTCGTCCTCGTCCTTGTTACGAGGGGAATCATAATCCTGAGCCATCTCGTGTTCCTTTCTCTGTTGGTTCACGGTATCTTATACCGCTGGCGTCCATGTCAAAATGTCTTTTACGGGCTAAAGGATACACGATTTCGTAAATTCGTAAAGTACGACACGAGGGACATAATGGAATAAAGTAAAATTCTCGTAGTTTTATTGTTGTAGGAAAGTGGTGCTCGCATGTCAATCAGTTCAGTTGCGGATGCTCGGTTCGACCATGTCGACGAAGACGGCGAGCTGGTGTTCGTTTCGAAGGGATTGAAGTTCCGGATACCGGTGGACGACACACTGGAGCACGCCATTCTCGAGGCACGTCAGATCTTAAGCGAAACTGACGAGGCAAGCAACCCAGGAATGGCTCAAACCCTACCAATTTCAAGCATTCAAGCACTTATCCGGGCCGGTGCGCAACCCGACAAAGTGGCCGAAAAATATGGTCTGAGCCAGGCGTTGGTACGGCGTTTTTCGGCTGCGGTAGAAACCGAAAAGCAATACGCCATCGAGCAGTTCCTCGCGGTTTCCGCACCCAAAGGTAGCAAAGTTCACTCCGTCGAAGACCTTATTGCACGCACGCTCGCCGCAGCCCGTATCGGTATGGAATCCGTCAAGTGGGGCGCGACACGCCGAGGAAGGGAACCTTGGCTGATTACGGCGACATTCAGCACCCAGCGCAATCGCATACGGGCCGAGTGGACGTGGAACATGCATGACAACACCGTCGAATGTCAGAATGCGGCGGCGCAGATACTGCTCGGCGAGAGGGATACGACGAGGCAATCCGACCAATCTGATGACGGAGCGCCAGATGCGGGCGGTCAAGGCGAATGGTCAAACCAATCGTCGGAAAACGCCGATGAAGCAACTGGAACAACCGAGAAGGTCTCGGTACGTAGCGACGAAGATAAAGCAATAGCCGCTTCGGAATTCAAGACAAACCCTGCGTTGCCAGGTGATTCCGTACGTTCCGCGCGAATCGCCAGCACGGTTGCCTTGATGCAGGAACAGACGGCTGAGGAGAATCAGCAGTCCAGTTCACTTTCCATGGCCAACTCGGATGATCCAGAGTACAACCAGCCGAATTCGGCGGGTACAGGGTCTGTTTCTCTGCCTTATCCGGCCCCGGGAGCGAATACGCAACCTACTTCTACAAACGCGACAAGGGCGACTTCCTCAACGACGGCAACCACGCCGACGGAGCCTTTGTCACTGCCTCTCCCCGACCGCACGCCTACGGCACAGCCACAAATGTTCGTCCCATTGAATGACACGCCGGAAACTCAGACGGACAATAACCGTTCCGGCATTTCCGGAAACGCCGATGAACAGCAAAACAACCAGGCGGCAAACGATAGGCACAATCACGACGAGCATAAGCACGGCAAACGTAAATCAGGACGTTCCGCAGTGCCAAGCTGGGATGAAATCCTCTTCGGGGAGTAAAGAATAGGCGAATCAAGCCACATCGATCAGGCACGGAATCTCACGTTCGAGATGCGTGAGCGAGCCATGAACACCGAGAAGGCCCATCGCCCCTTCGCTTTGGGTGCGTGAATCCACAATCGTGGCGCTGCCTTTGGCACAAACAATCAGGTCACCGATCAACGGCCTCACGCGCTCTTTGACATCGCCGTATAAGCCGCGTTCAATGGCTTCATCGCGTGTCAAAACTTCCGCACGGTCAGCCAATTCCTCACGCCAGCGCATGGCCATGGCCTCGGTATCCGTACCAGGTTCGGCGTACAGCATGGTCATACGAGGTTCGCCGGCGACCAACGCGACATCCCGCGTCAGATTCTTGCGATTCGCGATATCGATCTGATGTTCAAAATCGACTTCTACCATCCCGTGGTCGGCAACGACCACCATCAGAGTGCCTGGTTTCAAGCCGCGCCTCAAGGTCTGAAGTTGCTCATCCGTATTTTCCAACGCCGTAGCCCATTCCTCGCTGAACGGACCATGGTGGTGCCCGGCCTTATCGACGGCATCGACATAGTAATACGTAATTCCCGGTTTGGCGGCGGCTTTGATGGCAGCACGCACGCGGAGCTCTTCGTGCTGCGATCCCATATATTCCGGACCTCGCAAGGCGGCACGGGTGAGGGCGGAATGGGCGAATTTCGGCAAGCCGACGC
Source organism: Bifidobacterium sp. ESL0732 (assembly GCF_029395535.1). Classification (NCBI taxonomy): domain Bacteria; kingdom Bacillati; phylum Actinomycetota; class Actinomycetes; order Bifidobacteriales; family Bifidobacteriaceae; genus Bifidobacterium; species Bifidobacterium sp. ESL0732. The sequence continues at coordinate 1,522,460 of NZ_CP113920.1, forward strand.
TGGTGACACGCACGCCACCTGCAACAAGACGTTCAAAAATCGTGGGCTCCTGCTGCAAATCCTCCGGATCGGGTGCACCTGCGAAGCTGATGAGTTGGCACGCCTCCCCCGTTTCCGCATTTCGCTGGGTGAAGCCGGTCATTGCCGTCATACCCGGGCAGGTGCCGGTGCCGAACGCACCCATGACTATCGGCGTGGTACTTGGAATGCAGGTTGCTATTGGCTTTGCATTACGTTCTTGATTCATCAGACCACGCAGATACGGGGCGTGACCTGCGCGCATGGCGAGATTCCAGAAGCCCAAGCCGTCCACCAAAACGATGACCGCCGAATCGGCCTTCGGAAAACCCAGCGCCATTCTCGCAGCTTCCGGATCGGGATGGATGGCTGTCGGCATCGCGTGCCCGATGGTGGCGCTCAAAGCGGGGAGAACCGCGGAAATATGACGGCTGCTGGCATAAGCATCGATTTGGCGGAATTCCAGCAGTTCGTCCATAGGCTCGACTTCAACACTCATATTCCCATTGAATCACTGCGCGACGAAAACCGGACCCGCAAGGTCGTTGTCTCGTCAACAATGCCAGTCCTCCCTCGACGAGGGCAACCGATATGATGGGACGGATTGTTTGTTAACAGATAGAGGTGCTTTTCAGTATGGCTCAACGTCGAAAAACGGCCAAACCATCCTATGACCCGCACACGGTCAAGGAGAACATCGTCGAAACGCCACTCGACGATGAGATGAGCAAATCCTTCCTCGAGTACGCCTACTCGGTGATTTACGCGCGTGCACTCCCCGACGCGCGCGACGGCCTCAAGCCGGTGCAGCGACGCATCATCTACCAAATGGGCCAGATGAACCTGACTCCCGACAAGCCGTATATGAAGTCGGCACGCGCTGTCGGCGAGGTGATGGGCAAGCTCCACCCCCACGGCGACTCCTCCATCTACGAGGCCATGGTGCGCCTCGCCCAGCCCTTCGCGATGCGTCTGCCACTGGTGGACGGACACGGCAACTTCGGCTCGCTCGACGACGGGCCTGCGGCTTCGCGTTACACCGAAGCCAGACTTGCACCCGCAGCTCTCGGCATGAACGCGAACATCGACGAGGACACCGTCGACTTCTCCCCAAACTACGACAACAAATTGAAGGAACCGGACGTGCTGCCGGCCGCCATCCCGAATTTGCTCGTCAACGGCGCTTCCGGCATCGCGGTGGGCATGGCCACCAACATGGCCACCCACAACCTCGGCGAGGTGGTCGCGGCCGCAAAATATCTGATGAAACATCCCGACGCCACGCTCGACGAACTGATGGACTATGTGCCCGGGCCGGACTGGCCGGGCGGCGGCATCATCATCGGTCGCGACGGCATCCGCGAAGCCTATGAGAGCGGACGTGGGACGCTCACCACCCGTTCCGCTACACATATCGAAAACGTGACGGCCCGTAAAAAGGCCATCGTCGTCACCGAACTGCCGTTCATGGTCGGCCCCGAACGTGTGCTCGAACGTATTTCAGAAGGCGTGAAGAACCACCACATCGAGGGCGTCTCCGGCGCCATCGACCTGACCGACAGGCACAACGGCACACGCATCGTCATCGAGATCAAAACCGGGTTTGACCCCAACGCGGTACTCGCCCAACTGTTCAAGTACACGCCGTTGGAAGACAACTTCACCATGAACAACGTGGCGCTCGTCCACGGCCGACCGCACACCATGGGCCTCAAAGAGATGCTCGAGGTGTGGGTGGAACATCGGCGCAACGTCATTCATCGCCGCAGCGAATATCGGCTGCGCAGGGCGCAGGAACGACTGCATCTGGTCGAAGGCATGCTGCTGGCAATGGTCGATATCGACGAGGTCATCCAGGTCATCCGCACCTCCGAGAACGCCGACGCCGCCAAGACACGCTTGATGGCCGTCTTCGACCTTGACGAGATCCAAGCGCAATACATCCTTGACCTGCGGCTGCGTCGTCTGACCAAGATGAGCCGCATCGAGCTCGAGGCCGAGCAGGATGATCTCAAAAAGCAGATCGAGGGGCTCAATGAAATCCTCGCCTCGGGCGAACGCCTTGACGAGGTCATTGTTTCCGAAATGGATGAGGCCGTGGAAAAATGGGGCGACCCGCGGCGCACTGTATTGCTGGAACGCCACGAGGATGGCAGTCTGACACCGGTGCGTTCGCTGGCGTCCTCTGGTTCATCGGCTGATGGCGCCAACGCCAACCCGGATTCCTCAGCTCTGGCAGCCATCCGAGTGGAAAACACCGTTTCGCAGGCGGCACAGGACGTGCAGGCCGCCGCCAAGGCGAAGAAGGCCGGCAAGGTCGAGGAAGCCGCCGCCGCGTTGCGATTGGATGACGAGCCCTGCGCGGTGATGCTAAGCGCCACCGGGCTCATCGCCCGCACTTCACCGAGTGCCGTGGATCTCTGGCAGACACGCGAGGCGAATGGAAAGCGCACACACGACGACCAGATCGTTTCGATCTTCGCCTCGACGACGCTTTCCAGCTACGGGCTCATCACTTCCGCGGGACGCTTGGTCTTGGCCCATGTCGCGGATTTACCGAACCTGCCGACAAACGAGAACCTCAACGTTTCCGGCGGGGTGAACGCCGACGAACTGCTGGGTATGACTACCAGCACGGAACCGGTCGCCGGTGAGCACGTCGTTGCGGCCATCGCCATGGGTGATATTTCTGGCAAGACTGAATCCGATAACGCAGGCAAGGCCAACGTTACGGTCACCGACGATACCGATGTTCCGCTGGCCATCGGTACGCGCAACGGCATCGTCAAGCGCTGGAACCGCGAATCGCCCAGCACCATGGATTCCTGGCCTGTCATCGATCTGAAGGATGGCGACACCGTGGTATTCGCGGCTCTCGCAGCCGACGACGATCGTATTGTCTTCATCTCCTCGGATTCCTCACTCCTGACCTTCGAAGCCAAGGTGGTGCGTCCGCAAGGCCGTACCGCAGGCGGTATGAACGGCATCAGACTTGCCGAAGGCCAACATGTCGCCGCCTTCAACGTCGTGCCGGCAGGCAAGATCGCCTGGACCTATGACGAGGGCGAAAACGGGCTATATTCGGCCTCCGGAGCCGTCGTGCTCACCGTTGCCGGCGATGACGCGGCCCTGCCCGGCACCGAGACCGGAGCGGCCAAGGTGACGCCTCTGGAGATGTATCCGACCAAGGGTCGCGGCACCGGCGGCGTGCGTTCGCAGCGCTTCCTCAAGGGCCAGAACACCCTGACCTGCGCTGCCATCGGAACCTATCCCCTTTACGCCAGCACTTCCGGCGGCGCTCCCGTCGAGTTGCCGAAGCCCGACATGCGTCGTGACGCTTCGGGTGTGGATCTGCCCGCACCGATCGAGTACGTAGCATAAAAAGGCAAAACGAATCCGTACAACGTTCAGCGGGCAAGATCAATTAATCATCATCTTGCCCGCTGATGTTCTCACTTGACAATTTCAAAGCCGATCTCAGCGATTCTGGGATTGATAAAAGTGATGGCTATTTCTGTCATGGTCTGTTATCGCCACCTTGATAGGCATTCATTCAACTCATTGGTATCTCTATGCACAACTTCATTTCTATATTGGCTACTGTTATCCCTTTATAATTACCGATACAGTTTCATTCCCTGCGGCGACGGCGTGAAACCGGAGGCGCGTAGCAACTGTGTGTAGTGATTCAGGGCGGTGAAAGGCTCGCCGTTGACATCGCGGAAAGTGACGCTGCCACGTCTGTTGCCCGACCGCAGGCCCGATGCATACTTCGAGCGCAAGGTATCGGCCAGTTGTGTGATGGCACGCTGCAATTGGAAATCGGTGGCATCGAAACACAGGAGATGATGGCTGGACGGGATGGCGTAGAGTATTGGCTTGCCCTCGATGAAGATGACCATAGAACCGACCAAACGCCGAGGCTGGACCGGCTTTCCACGTTTACGCGCGGATCCAACGGTAGCATTAGCAGACAGACTATCGTCCGACAAAACCGACGACTTGCTTATATCGCGTTGCCTCTCATCTGCCTGTGAATCTCTTATCGTTTCAGCAGCGTCAACGTCGGCAGATTGAATGGCAACCGAATCGTTCTGTTGATCGGCTTCGACGCTGCTGTTTTCGGCGACACCTGCCGAATCGTCGGACATGTTTAACGACGGCCATGCGACCGCACCGCCGGTAAGACTGGCGGGATCGGCAGCATCCAGCGCCACCGCAAGCGGAGCGTTCTGTGTGCGCCACTGGCGCAATTGATCGATGGTGGTGCGTTCCGCAAACTGCACCGCGGAGAGACCTTTCACGAACATGCCACGAACCAACGTGCCGGTGGCTTCCATCTGTTTTAAGACCGGATAGATATCGGAAAAACTCAAGTTTCCCGGATCCATATCCATCAGCGGAGGGGCAATGATGCCGTAACGGTCAAGCAGCGTCTCGACCTGTGCGATGGCGCGTTGCTCCGGGCGCACATCCTGCGGCTTCGGCACAGCCGACCATAATCCCGCCAACGTCCCCGGCAATTGCGGACGCCGCTCGACCCGTGCGCGACCATACAGGCGGTGACGGCTGAGCGACGCTCTTGTATACGAATGACGAGAAGGTTGTGAACCGCTGCCGTTTTGCAGCAATACGCGAACCGGAGCGAACGACGAATTGGTGACCTGCCCGCGCCACACCAATGACCACACCGTCCGCTCGAAACCGGAGTCGCCGGCAGATGACATTCGTACTTCTCCGGTCAGAAGGTCCACGACCTCCTGCGGTTTATCACCACCATGAAGCTGCCATTGTTGTTCCAGCTGTTCCGCACGATAGGAACCGCCAAGCCCCAATGCAGCCATGATGCCGTTACCAGCCGAATCACTATCATCATCACCATCGGCACTGACATTGCTCAGCAAGGGAGAATCGGTCAGATAGAATGCGATTTTGCCGGGCTTTGTGGCTGACTCAGGACTAGCGGATGAACTTTCATCCTTGGAACCCACCCAAACGACCTCGCCGGTCGAAAGCAGCTCATCAAGCATGGATGAGCTGAAATCAGGCACTCTGGACGGAAATACAGACGACTCCCACATCGCGGCCGGCAAGGGCATGCCCTCCAGCTGCTCGATAACGCGCAACAGGCCGTCCGTTCCAGTAAAGCGAGGCCAAGCAGACCGAGGCTCTGATGACATATCGTCGATAGCTTCGTCATCAGCCTTCTGCTCATTGCCAGCCAAATGGTGTTGATCGCCGAACCTATGTCCAACAGCGTCTTCACTGGCATTCACGCCAATCCCCTGCCGTACCAGCAACCAGGACTGATAGGTCTCGGCATTCACCGGTTTCAAAGACTTGCGGGTCAATGTCTGCGAACGCGAGCGAATCCGACGGAACACCTCGCGATGCAGATATTGCGGACTCGGCAGGTTTTTGACGAACGTTCCGGTCATCAACACACCACGAGCCTTTAAGTCATCGAGCTCGTGAACCACCGTAGCCGCATCCAAGCCCAGCTCTTTAACAGCTTCGTCAGCGGTAAATGGCCCATGTGTCTTGGCGAACCGCACCATTCTGCCGTTAACATCATCGGCTTCCAGCTCGTTCCAGAACTGCCGGTGGCTCAGTTCTTCCTCGACTTGTTTGATGGCTTTCGGGTCGAGCACATCGGCGATATGTGCACTGCCCAGCAACTCTTCCAAGACATCCGGATCCATTGCCAAAAGCGTTGCCCGGCGTTCCGCCTGGGGTGAATCGTATTCGTACATCACCGAACCCACGAAACCGAACAGCAAGTTCTGGGCGAACGGTGACGGGCTTTGCGTCTCGACGTCACGGATTTCGATTTTTCCGTCATCAATATCGGTCATCAGCTGCTTTAAAGCCGGCAAATCGTAGACATCCTGCAGACACTCGCGGGCGGTTTCCAAAATCAACGGAAAATTGTGCTGTGTCTTGGCCGCGGCCAAGAGCTCCGAGGCACGCAGACGCTGCTGCCACAACGGTACACGCTTGCCGGGGTTCATTCGCGGCATGTACAGCGAACGGGCGGCGCATTCGCGGAACCGAGTGGCGAAAAGGACCGAGTCGACGATCTCCTCCTCCACATCTCTCAGCAACTCGTCGGCATCGAACTGGAAGAGCTCCGCGGCACCTACATGGCTGTCTTGCTCGGGCAGACGTACCACGATGCCATCGTCGGTGGCGTAAGTCTGGCCATCGAAGCCGTATTTGCGCTTGAGCCGGTTGGTGATGGCGAGCGCCCACGGCTCATGCACACGACGACCATATGGCGAGTGCAGGATGACGCGCCAGTCGCCTTCCTCGTCCTGGCAACGTTCGATGACGAGGGTTTTGTCGGTAGGCAGCGAGCCTGTTGCAGCCTTCTGTTCGGCGAGCAGACGGGCCAGATTGCTGCGCCCGTTGCTGTCTAAACCATTGTCGCATAATCTTTTTTCGGTAATGGCATCAAAATGCGGCTCAGCATTGCTGTTGAAACCCTTGCTGCCAGAACGCCTTGAATCGAGGAAATTCAACGAGCCAGCAGCATCCGACATGACATCTGCAGACGATGGCTGATCGTCAGCGAACGCATAAGTAGAATCGGATTCATCCGCAACAGCAAAAATGCGGGTATCAGAATGAGACTCAGTACCCCCATTATCAGATTGTGATATATCTGCAATAGTCGATGATGCCGGTATCAGTCCGTTGCCGATCTCACGAACGAACGCACCCAGCAACGCACCGAAACCTGCGTCTCGCCCCGGCCCCTCGCCATGCCAGAACGGCAATCGTGCAGTACGTCCGGGAGCCGGGGTGACCACGACGCGATCATTGGTGATTTCATTAATCTGCCAGGTTGAAGTTCCGAGTGTGATGACATCGCCGACACGAGACTCGTAGACCATCTCCTCGTCCAGCTCCCCCACCCTCTTACGCCCCGAACCGGCATCAGCCTCGGGCAGAACGACAGAATAGGTACCACGGTCGGGAATGGTACCGCCACTGGTGACGGCGAGGCGCTGAGCTCCGGGGCGAGCGGAGATGATGCCTTGCTCGACATTCAGTTGCAACGGTGGGCGGAACGCCGAGAATTCCTCGGAGTTGTAGGCTCCGGTAAGCATGCCGACGACGCTGTCAAACATGTCCCGCGACAACGTGGCGAATGGGGCGGTACGTCGCACGGCCGCATACCAATCGTCGGTTTTCAAGTCATCCATCGCCGCTGCCGCAACCGTCTGCTGAGCCAGAATATCCAGCGGATTACGGCGTACAGCCAATGGCTCGATTCCACTTCGCCTCATGCTTTCCACGGTGGCCGTGGAAGTGATTAGCTCCTGACGGGTCAACGGATAGAACAACGCATGCGAGACGCCGCCGACGCGATGATCGGCTCTGCCGACGCGCTGTAGGCCCGACGAGACGGACAGCGGCGGCGCCACTTGGATGACCATATCTACCGAGCCCATATCGATGCCCAGCTCGAGGCTGCTGGTGGCAACCACGCAACGAAGGCGGCCATGCTTCAGGTCGTCTTCGATAATTTTGCGTCGTTCCTTGGAGACGGAACCATGATGGGCCATCGCAATAGTCTCGGACTTCGGGTGTGAACCCACCAGAGCCGACGAGGAACCGACGACGGAATCGTAATGCTTACCATCGCCGTATGAACGATTGTCAACTTGCGCACCGCATTCGGTTTCGGCGTATAAATCATTGATACGTGCTGTCAGCCTTTCGGCCAACCCACGCGAGTTGACGAACACCAGTGTACTGTGATGGCTCAGAATCTCGTCCAAAATGCTGCGTTCTACAGCCGGCCAGATGGAGTGCGAAGCGGAGGCGGTCGGCGAGGAATAGTCCCCATGCTGAACAGGCAAGTTCGAGTCATTAAGTCTGCCATTTTTATATGGGACATCCGAATTTGGAACTGAAACCGATTTTGGATTCGCAACCTGTCCGAATTCGTCAGAATCCTTGATATCTGCTTCGATTTCATGGCATCGGCTTGAGTGCGTGCCCAAACCAGCGGTTGAGCCATTCTTGTGAGCTTCGGCCAGTGCACGCATGGCGGGACTCACACCGCTGATATGGCGAGATCTACCAGTACCGGTGCCAACCTCTTTACCTGACGTTCCGGTTTTTCCTTCAGCACCACCGACATGGAATCCGCCCTCGTCATCCGAGGCAGTTCCCAACGCGCCCATATCCGCAACCGGCTCGACGATTTTCAAGTCCATATGTACCGGGTCAGTGGCGTCGACAATCGTGACCGGCTGGTCGCCACCCAGGAAAAACGCGGCCTCCTTCGGTGGATTGACCGTCGCGGAAAGACCGATACGCTGCACCTTTCGGCCAGTCAATAAGTCGAGCCGTTCCAGGCTCAACGCGAGATGCGCCCCACGTTTAGTGGCCGCGAGCGCATGCACTTCGTCGACGATAACGGTCTCGACGTTTTTCAGGATGCGACGCGCTTTCGAGGTCAGTAGCAGATACAGCGATTCGGGAGTGGTAATCAGAATATCCGGCGGATGCGTCGCTATACGGCGGCGTTCTTTGGCCGTGGTATCCCCCGAACGAATCGCCACGTCGATATCAGGCGGTTCCAGACCTTCCGAAACGCACTGCGCGGCAATGCCTTGTAACGGAACACGCAAATTACGTTGGACATCAGCTCCCAGCGCCTTCAACGGCGAGATATAAAGTACTTTGACGCCAGGTTTGCCGGACTTGATAGACTTCGCCGTTTTGGACTTGCCCACTGACTTATGAAGTTCTTTATGCCCCTCAGATCGATTCGATTGCTTTTCAGCCTTGCTTGACTTCTTGGATTCGGCTGCAAATTCACCATTTTGTGATAATTGTTCACCTATCAACCCGTCAATGGCGGAAAGGAACGCCGCCAAAGTCTTGCCAGAGCCGGTGGGAGCGACCACCAACACGTTCTCTTTAGCTTTGATATGCGGCCAGGCCTCTTGTTGGGCGTCGGTAGGCGCGGCAAACGCATGCCTGAACCATGCCGCGGTAGGCGACGAAAACAGATCCAGACATTCGTACATATGTTCGATTATCGCAACGCCTCACGACGTTGCCAACCGATTATCAGGAACGCTCAGGCATCAGGCCTTGTGGCCGACCTTGCGCCGCAGCATCTCGTGCATCACCACCATGAGCACCAGCAATACCAGCAGATACCACGGATAAAGAGCTATCGAAATATGCTGGGCAATGAGACCAAACACGGGAGGCATGATCATGGAACCCGCATAAGCGCACGCCATCTGCACCCCGACAATCGCCTGCGAGCGCTCCACACCGAAATAGGTGGGGGTGGAATGGATGACGCACGGGTAAATCGGCGCGCATCCCAGGCCAATCAGCACCAGACCGACAACCGTGGCGACGTGCCCCGGCAACGGGATAAGCATGACGACAATGCCGATGCCGAGAACGGCTTGGCCGATGCGGATCATCGTGGGATCATCGAATTTCATGGTCATGAATCCGCTGAGTGCGCGGCCCGCGGTGATGCCCAGATAGAACAGGCTTGCCAGGCTCGCCGCGGTGACCTTGCTAATGCCGTCGTGACCGACCATGTAGCTCGAGGCCCAAAGGCCCGAGGTGGTTTCGATGGCGCAATAGCAGAAGAACATCACAAGAATCTCTTTGGCGCCGCGGATGGCAAGCACCCCGCGTACACCTAGTGGCTTTATAGGCTTCGCTTCAGTTTCGGCCTTCGCTTCAGTTTTTGCAACGGCTTCGGTTTTATCGACAGGAGCTTTGCTCTCGCTTTGGTCCGAACCGACCGCCGCCGGAACATCCTTCCGGCCTTTCCAGAGGGGCAGCGAGAAGACGATAATTACCGTCAGCACGATCTGGATGATTGAAATGTAGCGGTATCCCCACGGCCAGCCTTGACCGTTGGAAAGCGCAAATCCCATGATGTAGGGACCGACTGAGGCACCGATGCCCCACATGCAGTGCAGCCAGCTCATGTGCCGGCTCGCGTAATGGATGGCAACGTAGTTGTTGAGCGCCGCGTCCACGCCACCGGCCCCAAGGCCGTAAGGAATTGCAATCAAGGCAAGTACCCAGTAATTGGGTGCCACTGAGAAACCAAACAACGCAACAGCGGTCAGCCCGACAGAGAAAGCGGTCAATTTGCCGGTGCCAAATCGTAGGGTCATTCGATCGGAGAGCAACGCAGAGACGATGGTGCCAGCCGAGATAATCATGGAAATGCCGCCGACCCAGGAAAGTGGCACACCCATCTGCGGGCGCATGCTCGGCCAAGCGGCACCGAGCAGTGAATCAGGCAGACCCAGCGAAATGAACGCCAGATAGATGACGGCCAGCAACAGATTGGTCACGATAACTCCTTCGGGTCATGACGCCGGTTTGAAAAATTTCGATTCCAACAACCGAATGAAAGACAACGTTTTCATTCTCTCATACCGGTGGGGACGAAAAACCGAAGACAACACACCCTCATCTCATGATACGAAACGTCATATCACCGAAAGACGAACGCAGGAATGAAGCCTTTCCCGACAAGACTCGGTTACTGTATAGAGCCATGCCCATATCACGATAATTCAGATATGGGAAATGCAATTGTTGCATTCGCTATCAGGTATCGATCTTGGTGCGGTCGAAGTCGTCGGCGTTGTCGACGATGAACTGACGACGTGGAGGCACCTCGTCGCCCATCAATAGGGTGAAGATGCCGCTGGCGTCCTCGGCCTCCTCCATCGAGATGCGGCGCAGCATGCGGGTGCGAGGATCCATGGTGGTGTCGGCCAACTGGTCGGCGTCCATTTCGCCCAGGCCCTTGTAGCGCTGCACGTCGGGGTTGTAGGCGATGCCTTTCTTGTCGAGCTCGGCGAGCTTGCCTGCCAGTTCGTCGTCAGAATAGGTGTAGATGAACTCACCCTTGTGCTTGCCGGCCAACGCGATACGGTGCAGCGGCGGCACGGCGGCGTAAACGTGGCCGTGGGAAATAAGCGGGCGCATGAACCGGTAGAACAGCGTCAAGAGCAAGATACGAATATGCGCGCCGTCGACATCGGCATCGGTCATCATGATGACCTTGTCGTAACGGGTCTGCGTGACGTCGAAGTTGGCGCCGCTCCCCGCACCAATGACCTGGATGATCGCCGAGCATTCCTTATTGGCGAGAATCTGGGTCATACTGGCCTTCTGCACGTTCAGGATCTTGCCACGAATCGGCAGCAGCGCCTGGAATCCGGAGTTGCGAGCGGCCTTGGCGGTGCCGAGTGCGGAATCACCCTCGACGATGAACAGTTCGGCCACGTCGTCGTTGCCCGGCTGGCAGTCGGAAAGCTTGGCGGGCATGGAAGCGGATTCGAGCGCGTTCTTGCGGCGGGTGACCTCCTTGGTCTTGCGTGCCTGAATACGCGCGTGCATCTCGCCGACAATCTTTTCCAAGACCCGTCCGGACTGCTCCTTGAAACCGCGACGGGACCCGTTGATCATCTCGCCGAACTGCTTGTCGGTCATCCTGGCGACGATTGGGCGCACCGGAGCCGTGCCAAGCACGTCCTTGGTCTGGCCCTGGAACTGCGGTTCGGCGATGCGCACGGTGACCACGGCGACGAGGCCGGCGAGGATATCGTCACGCTCGACCTTGTTTTTCGAGTCTTTGAGATTGACCTTGAGCTTGCGTGCGTTGGCTTCGACAGCCTTGCGCACCTGCTTGGTGATGCTTTGCAAGAAGCCGTCGACATGCATGCCACCGCCGGGGGTCTCCACGACGTTGACGAAACTGCGGATGGTGGTGTCGTAGCCGTTGACCCAGCGCAAGGCGATATTGACCGAGCAGTCGCGTTTGATCTTTTCGGCGTGCAGGTCGCCGTCGGTGTCTACCGCCTGCGTTTCCTCGGTATAGGTGGCGTCGCCTGCGATGCTCCAGACCGTCGAGACCGGTTCGCCGTGGGAAAGGAAGTCAACGAAGTCCTTCACGCCGCCGGTGTGCAGGAATTCTTCGACACGCTTGTGGGGGCGTGCAGGGGCTCCGTCGGTTTCGATGTTCAGTGACGTGTTGGTTCCGGCATTGTTACCGTCATCGTCGTTTTGGGATTTATCCGATGGATTATCATCATCGGTCTGTGCGGTTTCGGACATGTCGTCAGCCGCGCGGGTCTCGTCATCATCTTGCGATAATTCAGCATCTCCGTCAGTTCCAATGTTTTCGAAACCGTCCGACGAAACCATCGAATCATTATCATCGTCGAACGCCGAAGCCAACGTAGGGGCTTCAGCAACCGCGGAAGCATCCGCATTTGCGCCACTACCGGCAACCGATTCCTCCGGCTGCGGCGTATCGACCTCGAACATATCGTCCACGGCCGCATCCCCGGTTTCGGGAATGTTCTCGTCGATGACCACGATTTTGAGGCCCGGTACCAGGAAGCTGGTCTGACGTACGCGGTCAATCAACTGCTCGTAGCTGAAACGGGCGGTATCGTTGAAAATCTCCGGGTCGGCCCAGTAACGGATACGAGTACCGGTGGTCTTGGGTGTCACCTTGCCGATGATTTCAAGCTCGGTGGGCTTGCCCTTGCGGGTCTTTTTGAATTTGTTGTCCGGCGAACGATGCTCGGCATCCGAATCGTCGTAAACACCGGGATGTCCCTGATGGAACGCCATATGGTAGGTCTTGCCGTTGCGGTCGACCTCGACATCCAAACGGGAACTCAAAGCGTTGACCACAGAGGAGCCGACGCCGTGCAAGCCACCGGAAGCGCCGTAGGAGGAATTACCGAATTTTGCGCCGGCGTGCAGCTTGGTGAGCACCACTTCGACACCGGTGAGCTTGGTTTTCTTTTCAACGTCCACAGGGATGCCACGGCCGTTGTCGGCAACTTCGATCGAACCGTCGGTGTGCAGTGTGACTACGATCTTGTCGCAGGCACCGGCGAGCGCCTCGTCGACGGAATTATCGATAATCTCCCACAGGCAGTGCATAAGCCCCTGGCTATCGGTGGTGCCGATATACATGCCGGGACGCTTGCGTACGGCGTCAAGCCCTTCCAGCACGGACAGATTCTTGGCACTGTATTCCTCAACCATTCGCTTCTATACCTACCTTACCAACGACTATCAGGCTTTGGGCCACGAATTATCACCATACCCAACAGCCTCGCCAACGCCGTGCTTAAAGTCTAAAAGGCCAGCGAAGAATCTGAAATTTTGTCGGTTGTTTTACATACCACAATTGACCCGACACAAATCGGGTATTAAAACAATCAGATCCGTTCACTGTGAAATTTATCAGATACGGGAAACCCGCCGCACAAAAGCGGCGGGCACCAAAAAACTCACTGATCCAAGAAATCACGCAGTGTCTGCGAACGAGACGGGTGGCGCAACTTCGACATGGTCTTGGACTCGATCTGACGAATGCGCTCACGGGTCACTCCGTAGACACGACCGATGTCGTCAAGCGTCTTAGGCTGTCCGTCTTCAAGACCATAACGCATCTTGATGACGCCGGCTTCACGGGGGGAAAGCGTCTCGAGCACCTGCTTAAACTGCTCCTGCAGCAGGGAGAAGGCCACGGCCTCGGAAGGCGCGATCGCATCTGTGTCTTCAATCAGGTCGCCGAACTCGGAATCGCCGTCCTCACCGAGCGGGGTATGCAGCGAAATCGGCTCTCGGCCGTACTTCTGCACTTCCTGCACCTTCTCGACGGGCATATCGAGCTCGCGGGCCAGTTCGTCAGGCGTGGGCTCGCGGCCCAGATCCTGCAGCATCTGGCGCTGGACGCGCGAAAGCTTGTTGATGACCTCGACCATGTGGACGGGCACGCGAATCGTGCGGGCCTGGTCAGCCATGGCGCGAGTGATGGCCTGGCGAATCCACCAGGTGGCGTACGTGGAGAACTTGAAGCCCTTCTTCCAGTCGAACTTCTCGACGGCGCGAATGAGGCCCAAGTTACCTTCCTGAATCAAATCGAGAAAAAGCATGCCACGGCCGGTGTAGCGCTTGGCTAGGGAGACGACCAGACGAAGGTTGGCTTCCAGGAGATGATCCTTGGCCTTCTTGCCGTCGTTCGCCGCCCACTTGAGTTCGCGCTTGCGTTTGAAGTCCATGCCGTCACCCTGGGTGTCGAGCAGATGCTGGGCATAGAGACCGGCCTCGATGCGTTCGGAAAGATCGACTTCCTGCTCTGCATTCAGCAGGCTCACGCGGCCAATCTGCTTCAGATAGTCCTTAACGGGATCGGCGGTGGCACCAGCGGCGACCACGCGGCGTTTCGGGTTGCCGGAAGGCGTCAGATTGTCATCGTCGTCGTCATTGTTGCTGACGACGAATGCACCTTTGGCTTTCGGCAGCTCTGCGGCCTTGCGATGGGAAGCCGCACTGTCGTCGCTCTCGTCGTCTTCATCGTCATCAGGCTCGGAATTCTCATCCTCGTCTTCGTCATCATCAGGCAAAGTGGAGGAATCATCCGACAAATCGTCGAAATCCTCGTCTTCGTCGACTTCCCCAACGTCGTCGACATCTTCGAGGTCGGCGTCCTGAAGGTCTTCATCGTCTGAAATATCCTCAGAATTCTCGTCGATCTCACCAGCATCGACTTTTCCCGCGGTTATTTGTTCATCTTTCTTCGACTTTTTCGACGTCTTTTTTACAGCAGTGGTTTTCTTCGCTTTTTTCGTTCTGGCCGTCGCCTTTTGCGTTGCACCTGAAGAAGACGAACGGGTGGCCTTCGACTTACGAGTAACCTTGCTATCCTCGCTTTGCTCAGACTCTACGGTTGTTGCCTGTTCCTTCTTGGCCAAACGTACCCTCCTCAAGTGAATGATAATTATTCCCACGCTTACAAGACAGCGTGAATCCACCACATTACAAAACCTGTGACTATAGAAGTCAACCATCAAACAAGGACGATTATTCCCATTGTCAGCGAATGACTCCATCAAAGAACAATGAAATGCCTATTGAAAAATTTTCAAAGTCCCAATCTGGCACTCAGACGAGACCAAAGAACGACTTTCCGGTTTTTCACATTTGCCAGGCGGGACGCAAACCTTGATTTATCGCAGAGCAAATAATGCGTGCAAGTGTACATTGCTCATCCAAGCACAGTGCCTCACATGCATAGTCGAGCGCATCATCGCTGCCCAGCCACCATGACCCGTACGCCGCAACAGTCAACGGCTGCACCTCGAAACGACCGCAAACCAGTCTCGCCATATCGACAAGCATATCGATTCCACAAGTGCAACGTTCAAGATCCGGTGAGGCGTCGGCATCGTTGAAGGCAGCGTCCAACAGTCGATAAAGACGGATGACGTTGCCCGGCTCGTGGGGTTCGGCCGCCAAATCGAGCATTGCCTTGACGCCGATCTTTGCACTCTTCGCCCCGACCAATGACATAATCAGTGCATCACGCGGTGAAAGCATATCCGCCATAGCCACGCAGATCGCCAGCGCATGGGATTGCGACATACTGTGGACATGATTGCACAGATTCTCATTCCATTCGCAAAACGGCTCATTGAGCCACTCACGGTTCGCTTTTGCAATGCCTTTCTCCATTTTGTATTCTTGCAATCGTTGTGCCAAGGCTTCCAATTGCGGGTCTTGGACCTCATGGGGTTCTTGCGACTTTTCGCTTTCTTCTCCAAAATCTTCGCTGGTGCCGGCGGCTTGAGAGGCATGCTCTGCTATCGCGGCGTTGATGGCCTGCTCATTGACGACGTCCAGATTGGTGTCCTTGTCAAACCGGTCTCGTTGGTCTCGGTTCGGATTTTGTGCTTGTTTCTTATCGCGTCTTGGTGCCGCTACATGTATCGGCATATCGGCCATCGTGCGTTTCCGAGGCTGGGCCGCCCCCGTGTTTCTGAGCGCTGGACCATGGCCAGCAGTCGGTTTCCTACGACTGTCGGCCACATGCGTCGAGCGCGACCCCGAAGGCTTTGTTGCCGGATGAGGTTGCCGAGTCTTGCCGTTCGACTTCGTTGATATGTTTTTTGCCATAGTCACTCCTTTGTTATTTCTTGTCTAAGTTCCGTCTTTGCCGGCAGTCGCGGGAAACGGATAAAACATCTTGTCCAATTCACTATGGCACATTTTGCCTCTTTTCCGTGCTGATTTCGGCCACTGTGGTCGAATGCTCATAAGCGTTGGAAATCCGCCATTCTTTTGCTCTATACTGCGATGTGAATAATCAAGTAGGCTGATGTGGATAATCTTGGGACTTATGCAAGCAAGTGTGGATAACCATGTCATCGACCGACGTATCACCGAACTGTGCGAGAGATGGATGCGCGTCAATGGACACCATGAAGTGGCGATGAATCTCAACCCGACCTTGCAAGCGGTTTTCAACGAAGGCCTGGCCGCCAATCGTGGCGGCAAACGGCTTCGAGCGCTGCTCGCCTTGGCCGCGTTCAAAGCCTATGAAGTTTCGACATCCTCAAGGTCCGACGGCAATGACAGGACTTGCACAACTCCGAGCCATAGAAAACCTGCAAATACAATTCATTCCAAAGATTCCAGCCAAACTCACCCAACGATTCAAAACGTTCCCGATACCATGCTCGACTTGGCCTGTGCCATCGAAATCTACCAGACCAGCGCATTGATCCATGACGACATCATCGATGATTCACCACTGCGCCGAGGCCGACCCAGCGCCCACGTCGTTTTGAGACAGAAAAACGCGCCAGACAATTTCGGAACTGGGCTGGCACTGATGCTCGGCAACATGCTCGCCACCGCCTCGGCGGATATCGCCTCATTAGCCTTAGAAGACCATGTATTGCAATATGCTGACGCCAATCTGCATACGTTTCTTGACATGCAACGAGCCGTCGAAATCGGACAGACGCTGGATCTGAGCGCAGAGACCATCAGTCTCGACGAACCTGACGAACTCATCAACTCCTCACTCAACGTCTTTGCCTGGAAAACGGCAAGCTACACCACCATCGCACCGCTCGAGCTCGGACTCTGTGCGGCAGGGATGGCCCCAGAAACCGCACATCAGGCCGCATACGACATCGGGCTGCCGCTTGGGGTCGCGTTCCAGCTCACCGACGACTTGCTCGATGTCATCGGTACATCGCAATCCACCGGCAAGCCCGTCGGCGGGGACATCCGCGAAGGCAAGCACACCGTTCTGCTCGCCGACGCACTGCAATCAGCTGACGAAACGGACAGGCAGACTCTCATTGAGATATACCGTCAACCCGCCAGAAGCAGCGCTGACGTGCATACTGCACTCAGTCTTTTCGCGTCAACCGGTGCTATCAATCGGTCACGCAAACGTATCCGTGACCGGTGGAAGCAAACGCAGGCAGCAATCGTTACCACGGATTTGACACCAGAAAGCCGCACGGCGCTGACGGCATCCTGCGCACAATTCATCCCCGATGCACTGAGGTAATCCGCACTCCTCCCATTTCGCCGGGATCCTTCCCGTACCTTGCGGCATGTAATATTGAGACATTCGTACCCACCAGTAGCCAAGGAACACAACCAAGTCATGAGCGAAGCCGAAAACGAGCCGCAAACCCAGCTGATCGACGGGCGCTATCGCGTCCTGGGCCCGATTGCGGACGGCGGCATGGCTACGGTCTACAAGGCCAAGGACGAACGGCTCGAACGCGTGGTGGCTATCAAGGTGATGCACACGCAGCTGGCCCAAGGACCGCACCGCGACCAGTTCGTCGCCCGTTTCCATCGCGAGGCCCGCAGTGCCGCGGCCATCAGCAATCCGCATATCGTTCAGGTCTACGATTCCGGAACGGCCGGCGGACGCGACTATCTGGTGATGGAATACGTGCACGGCGTCAACCTCCGCCATGAAATGAACGAGCGCGGCACCTTCAGCGTCCACGAAACGGTACGCATCATTTCCCAGACGCTCGACGGGCTGGCAAGCGCACATCGTGCCGGCGTAGTGCACCGCGATATCAAGCCCGAGAACATTTTGCTCAACGACCGTGGACGCGTGCAGATCACCGATTTCGGGCTGGCCAAGGCGATGAGCGAAGCCACGCTTTCGACCACCGGCATGCTCTTGGGCACGGCGGCATATCTGGCTCCGGAGATGATCGAAAACAACATCGCTACACCGCAGGGCGACCTTTATTCCGTTGGTATCATGGCTTGGGAGATGTTGGCCGGGCAAGTGCCGTTCACTTCAGACAACCCGGTGACGATGGTCTTCAAACACGTCCATGAAGACGTGCCTGCACTCGAAACCGTCTGTCCTGGCATTGACCCTTCGATTTCCGGCTTTGTCAGCCATCTGACGGCACGGTCTGTTGAAGACCGCCCCATCGATGCCGCGGCCGCACTGCAGGAACTCAAAGCGCTGAGCTCGCGGATCGGTGTCGACGGCTGGCAATATCGCTATGTTCCGCAAGATGAAAAAATCGAAGCCAAAGCGAAAGGAGCCACTTCCCCACTGGTTGGCACCGCCGTACCGCTGGCTGACGCTGCTGTGAGCACCGCACCTTCCCGCGTCGCTCACAACGAAGCCGGAGACACCGCTTCATATGCGGCTAATCCGGCAAGTGAGGCGGCCGACTATCAAACCAAGGTTCCAGCGCCGCCTGCTCCCACTACCAGCACAAGCGCAATACGTTCAAACGCGTCACAGCCCAACGCACCATCGGCAGCGTCCTCGATATACGAACCTTCCAATGCTCCGGATACTTCGAGTATTTCGAGCACTTCCAACGGTTTCGCCACTCGCGAGCCTTCATCGGATACGGCGACTTCTGCCGCCGGCACATCTCCATTCGGGGCGACACAGGCCCTGCCGTCAAACAGCACTTACGAACGCCAATCCGCGCCCAACGCGGCCACACAGGCCATCAACGGACGGACGTTGGCAAATGATGGCACGGCCGCAGTGAACAATCCGACCATAACCATCGGACTGATGGATGCGCCGACCGATGAACAAGTCAAGGATTTGGCTGGCGATAATCCCACCACCAAGACCAAGTCCCAAAAGCGATCAAAACTGCGCAAGCCGGTGGTCATTACCACCATCATCCTGGCGCTTTTGGCCGTGCTCGCAGCCTGCGGCATAGCATGGTGGTATTTCCTCGGACCTGGAAGCTATTACAGCGTGCCCAAGCCTGAAGATCTGAACTGCTCGGAAAACAGTGTGTGCCGTATCACCGATGTCAAATGGAAACCGTACGAAAGCACCCTTAAAGTGGCCGGGGTTCCTTACGAGGTCTCTGAGCAATTTAGCGACAAGGTGGACAAGGGCTCTGTGATCTCCACCGATCCCGGCAACGTGGGAGGCCACGTGAGCAAGCGCACCAAGGCAACGCTCAAGGTGGTCGTCTCCAAGGGCATCAGGCACGTCACCATTCCCAAGGACATCCTCGATCCGTCGAGCGCCGACGGCAAAAAACCGATGGAAGCGCTCTCCCAGGCCGGTTTCACCAATATCGTCCATGTGGAAAGCAAGGACGAATACTCCGAAGACCTCCCTGCGGGAGCTGCGAAATCCGTTTCCCCCAAACCCGGAACGACCATCGCCCACAACAGCAAGGTGACGCTGGTCCTTTCCAAAGGACCGATGCCGGTGAGTATGCCTGACGTGATCGGGCGTTCGAAGGACGACGCACAGGCGGCGTTCAATGATGCTAAGCTCAAGCCGAACTACACCGAAGCGTTCAATGATTCGGTGCCTGCCGGTTCCATCGTCTCCACTTCGCTTAAGGCCGGCACGCAAATGCATTGGGGCGACAAAGTCGACGTTGTGGTCTCCAAAGGGCCAGAGACAGTGACCATTCCTGATGTGCGCGGCAAAAACGAAGGCGACGCACAGAAAACGTTGGAGGCTTTGGGCCTGAAAGTCAAAATTTCGGCGCCTCTGGGCGACCTCACCCATCAGGTTCGTTTCCAGTCACCCGACCCGGGAGCGCAGATTCGCGTGCGCGGCAACGACGGCAATCCCACCGTCGTCACGCTTACCGTGGTCTAAAGGATTATTTCGGCTGGTCGGCTTCTTGCACCTTTTTCATCCTCGCCTTGACGGTTTGAGCGTATTCGTCGACGTATTCCTGGCCACTGAGTTTGTCGATTTCGGCCATGACATGGTCGGTCAGCTCACGCAGCTCTTCGTGGGTGATGGTGTCGGGATCGACTTTCTTGACGGCAATCGGCTTGCCGTAAACCACCTTGGTATGCCCCGAGCTGGGGATGACCTGGCCGGGCATCTGAATCTTCCTGCTGCCAATGACGGCAGTGGGAATGATGCTGCAACCGGTTTCCAAGGCCAGCTTGGCCGCTCCGGTATGGCCGCGATACAGCCTTCCATCAGGGCTGCGCGTGCCCTCCACATGAATGCCGAAAAGATGCCCATCCTCGATGATCTCGCGGGCATGGGCCAACGCTCCGAGCGATTTAGAACCGCCGGAACGGTCCACCGGGAAGACGCCGACAGAGGTGAACCACCATTTGATAAATTTGCCTTTGATGCCTTTGCCTTCGAAATACTCGGCTTTGCCCATGAAATGAATCATGCGCGGGCTCGTCAGAGGAATCAGCGCATCGTCGATGACGGCCAGATGATTCGAGGCGATGATGCCGCCACCGGTTTTGGGGATGTTCTCGACGCCGACACCCGTCGGGTGCATGCGCCACCGGGCAATCGGGCCAAGTCCTTTGACAAAGAACCAATAGAGCACGAGCTCTTCCCTCCCTGGTTCGTGCAGGTCTCACAGGCGCGCACGTACCGCACAATTGGCCGACCGCTGGGTTAGAGTGGTCGGTATGACTAGCCTCAAGGATAGCAACAACAGTGACGACAAGCGAGACGGCGCCGATTCCGGTGCGAGTTCCAACGACGCGTCGAATGGAAACGGGAGCGGAAATCCCTCCTCTTCCGATGCTGCTGCGCAAGATGAGGCTTGGAAGCGCTTTGAGGCGGAACACGCCGATGATCTTGATGACATCAGCAGTTCCCGAAACGCCAAGCGCTTTGAAAAGCGCGCCAAACGCGAGGAAAAGAAGGCTCTGCTCTCCGTTGAGGACATCACGCCGGATTCCTTCGCCAATGGTTTTTCAGCGTCATCCTCTTCCTCTAAGCCTCGCGGGCCCCGCGATTTCGAAGGTTCCAGCTGGCTCGACACCGATAACGTCATTGACAGCTTCGACGATTTCACGCCGCCGAATCCCGACCTTGGCCACCTTGACCCGGTCAAGGTCGTGTTCTGGGGATTGTTGGTTATCGGCATCGCCGGCCTGATCGCTGCGGTCTTTTTCCCCAGGTTCGCTGGCATCATGGGCCTTGTTTTCGGCCTGTCCGCGCTGATCGGTGGAGTGGGACTTCTCACCAAGCATAAGGGATTCCATCAGACCCAGACGGATTATTACGATGACGGGTCGAGGGTCTGAAGATTCGCACTTCAGATACGTACAAACGGAACGGTGGCCGGCAGATTTCTCTGTCAACCATCGTTTTCCTCTATCCGCTAACCCAGAGCTAGCGGATAGCTAAACAAGCTTCACTTCTTTTCGTTCTGTCCGTGGCACATCTTGTACTTGCGACCCGAACCGCAGGGGCAAGGATCGTTCTTTTTGGTGCCGGGGAACGTCCTGCCGTCAGCCCACGGGCTCTTGAGCTCTTCGGCCTTCGGACGCTTGCTGGCCGGAACCTTGCCCTCAGCGTGGCTCATCGGTTCGGGGCCCACGATACTGGGCTCAGGATTGCCTTCGTCGCTTTCTTCAGTTTCGGCGATATCGGCTTCCTCGGCATCTTCATCGGCTGCATCGGGATCGCCCGGAGCGGAGGCTACCGTAGCTTGGGATTCCGCGGCCTCCCCGTCATCAACAGACCCGACCCCAGCGGCTTGTGCGGCCGCATCAACAGCCTCGTCCTCGGCGGAGGCCTCGGCCTGTTCGGTTTCGGCTTCGGCGTCTTCGGTCTTGGCCACCTGCTGGATGTCGACGTGGAAGAGCAGCTGGATGCTCTCTTCCTTGATGGCGTCGATCATCTTGTTGTACATCTGGAAGCCTTCGCGCTGGTACTCGACCAACGGATCGCGCTGACCCATGCCACGCAGGCCGATGCCGTCCTTCAGGTAATCCATCTCGTAGAGGTGTTCACGCCACTTCTTGTCGAGAACCGCAAGCACAACGCGACGCTCTAGCTCACGCAGCCCGTCGGCACCGATCTTGTCTTCGTAGCCGGCATACTGCTTCTTGGCGTCGTCAACAATGAATTCCTTGACGGCGTCGACGGCCTTTTCGCCTTTGAGACCTTCTGCCTTCTTCTTAGCGTCGTCCTCTTCAACGGAAATCGGATACACCGTCTTCAGCGCGCTGAACAGGCCGTCCCAATCCCATTCGTCGGGCTTGTCACTGCCGTTGTTGGCGCCCTTGATGTAGCTTTCGACGGTTTCGTCGATAAAGCGAAGAATATCTTGGTGAATATCGACGCCGCGCAACACGGCCTGACGCTCGGAATAGATGACCTTGCGCTGTTTGTTCATCACATCATCGTATTTGAGGACGTTCTTACGCATTTCGAAGTTGCGGGATTCCACGGATTTCTGGGCGGTGCGCACGCCCTTGGAAACGCTCTTGGACTCGATGGGCTCCCCCTCGGGCAGACCCTTGGCCATGACTCGGGCAACGAGCTGGGTGTTGAACAAGCGCATCAAATCGTCTTCAAGGCTCAGGTAGAAGCGGGACTCGCCGGGGTCGCCCTGACGGCCGGAACGGCCACGCAGCTGGTTGTCAATACGGCGGGATTCGTGGCGTTCGGTGCCGAGCACATAAAGACCACCGAGCTTGGTGACCTCTTCGTGTTCGTCCTTGGCCTGATCCTTCATCTCCGCCAGAGTTCCGGGCCAACGCTTCTCATACTCTTCGGGGGTATCGTCCGCAGAATAGCCTTCGGACTTGAGCTTCTGATCGGCAAGGAACTCGACGTTGCCGCCGAGCATGATGTCAGTACCACGGCCTGCCATGTTGGTGGCCACGGTGATGGCGCCTTTGCGTCCTGCAACGGCGACGACCGCCGCTTCCTTCTCGTGGTGCTTTGCGTTCAGCACCTGATGAGGAATGCCGGCGACGTCAAGCAGCGAGGAGACGACTTCGGAGGACTCGACCGAAGCAGTGCCGAGCAGGACCGGCTGGCCCTTCTTATAGCGCTTGGCCACATCCTTGATGATGGCGGTAAGCTTTTCCTTCTTGGTGCGGTAGATCAGGTCATCCTGATCGACACGAATCATCGGCTTGTTGGTCGGAATCGGCAGCACGCCCAGCTTGTAGGTGTTCATGAACTCGGCGGCTTCGGTTTCTGCCGTACCGGTCATGCCCGCAAGTTTGTCGTACATACGGAAGTAGTTCTGCAAGGTGATCGTCGCGAAGGTCTGGTTCTCGGCCTTGACCTCGACGCCTTCCTTGGCCTCGATGGCCTGGTGGAGGCCTTCGTTGTAACGACGGCCCGGAAGCACACGACCGGTATGTTCGTCGACGATAAGCACTTCGCCGCCGGTGACGACGTAATCCTTGTCTCGCAGGAAGAGTTCCTTGGCCTTGATGGCGTTGTTGAGGTAGCCGATCAACGCGGTGTTGCTAGGCTCGTAAAGATTATCAATGCCAAGGAAATCCTCGACCTTGGTGATGCCCGGGTCGAGAATGCCGACGACCTTCTTCTTTTCGTCGACCTCATAGTCCTCATCACGCGTCAGCTTGGTGACGAGCTTGGCGAACTGGCGGTACCAACGGGTGACGCCGCCTTCGGCCGGGCCAGAAATGATCAGAGGAGTACGTGCCTCATCGATAAGAATGGAGTCGACCTCATCGACGATGGCGTAGTGATGGCCACGCTGCACAAGCTCGTTCTTTTCCCAAGCCATGTTGTCGCGTAGATAATCGAAACCAAACTCGTTGTTGGTGCCGTAGGTGATGTCCGCTTCGTACTGCTTGCGACGCTCTGCGGGCTTCTGGTCTGTAATGATGCAGCCGACGTTCATTTTCAGGAAGCGGAAGATACGGCCCATCAGCTCGCTCTGGTAGCTGGCGAGGTAGTCGTTGACGGTGACGATGTGGACGCCTTTGCCTTCCAACGCGTTCAGGTACGCGGGAAGCGTGGCGACCAGGGTCTTGCCTTCACCGGTTTTCATCTCGGCGATGTTGCCCCAATGCAGGGCCGCGCCACCCATCAGCTGCACATCGAAGTGGCGCTGGCCGAGCGTGCGCTTGGAGACTTCACGCACCGTGGCAAAAGCCTCTGGCATGAGCTTGTCCAAATCCTCGCCGTTGTCGAGACGCTCTTTGAACTTGGCCGTCTGACCGGCAAGTTCCTCGTCGCTCAGCGCCGCAATCTCATCCTCGTGTGCATTAGTCGCCTTGGCCACATTCTCAAGCTTCTTGATCTGGTGGCCTTCGCCCATACGAAGGGCCTTGTCGACGATATCTACCAATTTCGCTCCCTAGTTCGTTTCCCATAAACGAGCAAGACCAAGCCAACCAAGGCTTGGCACAGACTATCGTTCATCTTACGCGACGGCGCAGATTTTCCGCGTTATCGGCGATACTTGCTTACAAAATACGATATTTTTCAACCATACATAAATCGACCCATCGGCTTGTTTCCGATGGGTCGATGAAATCTGATTGACAGATTCCGCTTGTCTGAACCTTCATTGCCTAGGCTCTTGGGCTTAAAATCCCTTGTAAGCGGAATCTAATTGTATTACTTCTTGTTCTTGGCGGCCTTTTTCGCCTTCTTGACGTTTTCTGCGGTGTCAATCTCGAAGACACCATAGCTCCAGCCATGACGACGATAGACAACAGAGGGACGATTGGTCTCACTGTTGACGAAGAGGAAGAAGTCGTGGCCGATAAGCTCCATCTCGTAGAGCGCCTCGTCGATGGTCATCGGCTCGGCGATATGCAACTTGCGACGAATGACAATCGGGGTATCCCCGACCTGGACCTCGACGCTTTCGCCCGGGCCGAGGTCGGTGGAAAGCGGATGCTCCATCTCTTCCGGCTCCTGCATCGCGGTGGGCTCGGTATTAATCGGCTCGTCAATTGGCACGACACCCATATCGACGGTCTTCTGTTCCTTGCGAGTGGGACGATGGCTCTTGCGGCGGTCACGCACGCGACGCAGACGAAGCGTCAGCTTGTCCAGCGCGATATCGAGAGCGCTGTATTCGTCCGAGCTTGAAGCTTCGGCACGAACCACGGTGGCACCAGCCTCGATGGTGATCTCGACGCGCTTAGCGGTGTCGGCCTGGCGTGGGTTGCCTTCGTGCGATACGACGATCTGGGCGCGCTCGGTGTCCGGGGCAATCGACGTGACACGCTTCATCTTCGTATCCACGACATCACGGAACTTTTGATTGACTTGCATGTGACGTCCGGTAACGACAATATCCATGGTCGACCTCCTGTTAGGTTCAACGGGTCTGCCCCGCCTAATGTGCCAGCAGCCGCATTACTGCTGTGCTGCTAGTTCCAGTCTAGCGTCTTAGCTTGAAACAAGCTGGGTATTGCCCGAAAAATACGCCGTTCGCTTTTCTGCAACGCCATGCGCTACGCTTTGCTATAATCGGATGTTTGTGAGACCTCTTGATGGTCGCGGCCGCGTTTGGCTCGTCCAAAACGGCTGAGGAACTTCCGGGCTCCGTAGAGCACGATGGCGGATAACGTCCGCCCAGGGTGACCTGAGAGCAAGCGCAACAGAAAACAGACCGCCCGAGCAATCGGGTAAGGGTGAAACGGCGGTGTAAGAGACCACCGGGCCACTGGTAACAGCTGGCCGCTGGCAAGCCTCATCGGGAGCAAGGCCAAGCAGAAGGCACGTCGGAATTTTTCGGTTCCGGCACGGGTTGCTCGCCCGGCCTTCGGGTAGGCTGCTGGAGCCTGGCGGCGACGTCAGGTCGAGATGGATGACCGTCCGTGTGGCAACACACGACAGAACCCGGGGTATACGAGGTCTCACTTCACTCTTTGTCGAACAGTTCATGACAGACGCGACGCAAGGTTTCCGGATCGTGGCCTTTGCGCCCGCCGGCACCCCAGAAACGACGACGACGAATCTGAAGCTCCAAGCCCTCCGTCTTCACTGCAACCTTGCGCCCCAGCTGCCAGGCGGCGTCCTCGAACACACCTTGATCTCTAGCTTCTGAAGCCACCTGCTGCGCAAGCAGGTCATCGACATCTTTACGTTTCAGTTCCATAACGGTACCGCGGAAACCGAGCATTCGCCCAGCACAGCTGCGTACCACAGAACGTGCGTAATCTTCGTCATCAATCAAATGAACGTCGACCAGACGCATCACCACATCGTCGGCGACAACAGGGTCATAGCCCTTGTCAACCAGTCGTTTGACAAGCGCCCCGGAGGATCGGGCGGCTGCATCGAGCAGAGTCAGCGCTGCCTCTCGGCAGGCATCCACATCCATTGGATCATCCGGTACCCGTTTTGTTGGCGCACCCCTGCGATATTGGCGATAACGACTACCGCCACGCCTACGGCCGTATTTGCCGTATTTCCTACGTCCGCGACCTCCGTTGAAAGTGTCTTCATCATCAAGAGTACCGCCGAAACCGCTGGTATAGTTGCTGGTCACCGCCAGTGCATGGGTATGGGCCTTATTGGGCCTTTTAGTCCTTGCCGATTTGCGATCTCGAACTGACGCTGCAACGTCGTCTACACTGTCTGCCTGCGAATCAGAAACAACCAAACCCTCTACAACTCCGGCTGAATCCACATCAACCGCGCCCATCCTCGAATCAGGTACAGCTCCACTATCGCCAGACTGAGCTGCCTCAGCGACACGGCTGGCATCGGTTGACTTATGGTCGCCATCGCCAGATGAAGCATCCGGCAGATGGCGACCCTGCAGAAATTCCTCGACGCTGATCATGGGTCGACTCCGAAAAGGTTAGGCTTTTGCGCCCGAATCCGAGGATGGGGCGTTTTCACCGGTCTCAGCTGAAACGGCGGCATCATCTGCGGATGCTTCACCGTCGCCTCCTGGTTTGGAATCGTCAGGAATCAGACCGTACTTGATCTTGACCTTGCGTTCGATTTCGTCGGTCAGCGCCGGGTTGTCCTTGAGGAACTGGCGGACGTTCTCGCGCCCCTGCCCCAGTTGGTCGCCTTCATAGGTGAACCAGGAACCGGATTTCTTCACGACATCGCACTGCAATGCCATGTCGAGCACCGAGCCCTCCCTGGAGATGCCCTCACCGTAGAGGATGTCGAACTCGGCGAACTTGAAGGGCGGCGCCATCTTGTTCTTGACGACCTTGACCTTTGTACGGTTGCCAACGGCCTCATCACCGTTCTTCAGAGTCTGGATGCGGCGGATGTCGAGACGCACCGAAGCATAGAACTTCAGTGCCTTGCCACCAGTCGTGGTCTCCGGACTGCCGAAGAAGACACCGATCTTCTCGCGCAGCTGGTTGATGAAGATGGCGGTGGTGTTGGACTGGGCCAAAGCGCCGGTCATCTTGCGCAGAGCCTGGCTCATGAGCCTCGCCTGCAGGCCGACGTGACTATCGCCCATCTCGCCTTCGATTTCGGCCTTGGGAACCAAAGCCGCGACCGAATCAATGACCACGACATCCAGTGCGCCGCTGCGCACCAGCATATCCGCAATCTCGAGCGCTTGCTCGCCGTTGTCTGGTTGAGAGATAATCAGGGAATCCGTATCGACGCCAAGCTTCTTGGCATAGACCGGATCGAGCGCGTGTTCCGCGTCGATATAGGCGGCCACTCCCCCGTTTTTCTGAGCATTGGCCACCGCATGCAATGCCAGCGTGGTCTTGCCGGAAGATTCAGGACCATAAATCTCGACAATCCTGCCGCGCGGCAGGCCTCCGATCCCGAGTGCCATATCGAGAGCCAACGAACCGGTGGGAATGACTTCGACGTTTTGCACCGGCTTGTCGCCAAGACGCATCGCCGAACCCTTGCCAAAGTCCTTTTCGACTTGCTTCAACGCGGTGTCGAGTGCCGCCTGCTTGCGCGGATCGATGCCGTGCCCACCATTGCCCTGAGGCTCGGCGCTCTTGGCTTTGCCGCCTTTCGCGGTCTTTGATTGCTGTGCCATCGTTCTCCTTTACGTTCGCTCCCGCACTACCAGAGTACGGAGCAATCCGTCACTAATGCAAGCTGAACGGGGTTATGTGGTCGAATGCTTGCCTTTTCGACACGCCGTGGTTTTCCAAGCTTTTAAGCCCCTAACCCCATTTATTCGTTCCTGCTGTCAAAAATAATCATAGAACAACATACGAACATTTGTTCGAATAGACGCGCCGAAACCACATATCCCTAGTTTGAAAAATTTATTTCGCCGGCAGTGGCGGCGCGTTATGATCCTTGCCCCAGCGCTTGGAGTCCGGAATCTGCAACTGGTCGCACAACACGTTCCATACCACGCGAGGTTCCACCCCGTCGGCGAGCGCCTCGACCACGGTCATGTCGTCAAGGGCCGTCAACACCTGATCGTGCGCCAACGAACGTCCGTACGTCCGTCCAAGCACTTCTTCCAGCAATTGCCAAAATTCACGTTCTTTCACGACGACCAGTCTATCAGCGCAAACGAATACGAACCCATACGCGAAATCCTTCCAACAACAAAAGAGCCCACCGGCCGTAAGCCGACGAGCCCTTCAATAAACTGAATGAATACCCTGTCACGCCTCGTTGTAATCGAGATAATCCGCCACCATACGCAGCATCTGCGAGGTGCTCAGGCCCAGCGACTCGGCGATGGACGCCAGCAATTCAGAGCTGGCCTCCTTCTGCCCGCGCTCGACTTCGGAAAGATATCCGAGCGAGACACCGGCCTTTTCACTGACCTCACGCAAGGTCTTGTGATCGCGGGTGCGCAGGTCACGAAGCACGTGACCAATGGCCTCGCGTAACGAAATATCGCGGCTTTCACCCTCGGTGTCGTGCTTGCGCGCGGCCGCCCTGGGCTTTGACTGCTCGGCATCTTCTTCCTGCCACATCCTGTTAAGTACCGCCTGACGTTCATCTTTCGCCTTTTTGGCAGCACGTGCCTTTAAAACCTGTTGTTGCGCGAAAGCCACTGCACGCTTTTGAGCAGGGGTCAAATCCCTGTTGCGCGCATTGCTTGGGCGCGTCGCCCCTGATGCAAGCGTGTTCATTCCCATCTGCTCCTGTGGTCGAGTCATCGTTTCCATTACGCCACCCCTCTTTTACCTAGTGCTGTTCATGTTGTCACTTTCATCAACAGCTGAGGGGAAAGTTTATTCCTCTGTGAGCATTGTGAGCTGCGTCACAAGTTGCAATACATTAAGTACCGTAAGCCCCCGAACCTCTTCTCTCGAGCCAAAAAGCCGCAGTTTGGCCGCGACCGTCCGACGGGTATCGGCATTATTGTTAGCGGGAACACTGATACCGACATAGACAAGCCCGGCCGGCTTATCGCCGTCAGGACCCGGGCCAGCCACGCCAGTAGTCGATAGCCCTAGAACCTTATCACCATATTGTTTCTGACGGTACAGCCGGGAGGTACACAAAGCCATCTGACGGGCCACTTCCGGATGCACAGCACCTTCCCTGCTCAACAAATCGGCATCCACCCCCAGCACACTTGCCTTGGCGTTAATGTCGTAGGTCACCGCAGAACCGAGGAATACGTCAGAAGCTCCGGGAATACGCACGAAGGCATCCGCCAACAGACCGCCGGTCAACGACTCGGCCGCAGCAATCTTGCAACCTTGGGCCTTGGCCCCGTCAAGAATTCGGGCAGCCAATTGATCGCAACTTGCCTTGATTTCGCAGAGCGTGCCCTTTGAGACCATGCCTTCAAAATCTTCAATCGCAAGCGAATCACCGTCAGGCGTTTCCACGTATTGACGCATATCCCCTCCTTAATGAGCAATCTGTAGGTATCAAGAATATCCGATATTCCTGATACCTATAAAAACACCCCAAACCTACCTACCATTCGGTAGGTAATTGGTTTGGGGCAGATTTTACAAGCTCTTACTTGGTTTTTCGCGCCCGCACCACATTACGGACATAGACGTAGCCGGAATACAGGCAGAGAATCAAAGCTATGCCGATAAGCAAATCGGTTATGCTGTAGTAGCAGAACCACCAAACTGGAACACCCGGACCAATATGGGAGAACGCCGGCCCGCCACCACTGAAGGCGACTCGCCCGGGATTCGCGATGTCCGAGGACAACGCCCACACCGGCATCAGGAGCATACCCAAGCCGATGCACTGGGTAAGCGTCTTGTATTTGCCGGCCTTGTCTGCCGCGATGACCTTGCCGCCGGTGTCGATAACAAAGAAACGCATGATGGTGATGCCGATTTCACGAATCAGGAACAACGCGGTAACCCACCATGGCACCTCGCCGAAGGCCGAGGCGACGATAAGCGCCGAGCAAATCAGCAGCTTGTCGGCGATGGGATCCATCAGCTTGCCGAGCTCCGTGACCTGGTTATAAGTACGGGCCATCCAGCCGTCGAGTTTGTCGGTCGAAGCGGCCACAATAAAGAGCATCGCCGCAGCGAAACGCATCCACGGGCTGCGCTGGCCCCACGGGCCTGCAGCGATATCGACCCACAGGAATATAAGGACCAGCACGATGCGCGTGTAGGTCACCAGATTCGGCGGACTGTTCCAACCGTCCAGAAGCGATTTTTTCCCATCTCGTTGTTGCATACCCATACCTTAGCGCGGCTACGATACTGAAACCTGTTTATGCCGCTTCAGCATTGCCGTTTGAAGATGACGACGCGATGGCACTGGTCTTGCCTTGGATGAAGTCGAGGACCTGGGTCAGATCCTGCGGCTGAACCAAGACCTCACGGGCCTTGGAGCCTTCCGAAGGGCCTACGACACCACGCGATTCCAAGAGATCCATCATGCGGCCGGCCTTGGCGAAACCAATGCGCAGCTTGCGCTGTAGCATCGAAGTGGAACCGAACTGCGTGGTGACCACGAGCTTTGCCGCCTCCAAAAGCGTGTCCATGTCGTCGCCGATTTCCTCGTCGGGGTGCATCTCGTTCTCCTCGGCTTTCTTGGCCATCTCCTCGATATCCTCGCGATAGTGCGGCTTGCGCTGTGTACGCACGAATTCGACGGCCTTGCGGATCTCGGACTCCCCGACCCACGAGCCCTGCACGCGGATCGGCTTGGCCGAACCCATCGGTAGGAACAGGGCGTCGCCCTGGCCGATCAGCGATTCTGCGCCGGTGGAGTCAAGGATGACCCGCGAATCGGTGGCCGAGGAGGTGGCGAAGGCCAGACGCGAGGGGATGTTGGCTTTGATCAGGCCGGTGATGACATCGACGGACGGACGCTGGGTGGCGAGCACCAAGTGCACGCCGGCGGCTCGCGCGAGCTGGGTGATACGTTGGATGGAGCTTTCGACGTCGTTCTTGGCCAGCATCATCAGATCGGCCATCTCGTCAACGACTACGAGGATGTACGGATACGGGGCGACCTTGCGTTTCGAGCCGAGCGGGGCATGGACCTTGCCGGCGAGCACGGCCTTGTTGAAGTCCTTGATGTGGCGGAAGCCGAAGTACTGGAGGTCGTCGTAGCGGGCGTCCATCTCCTTGACCACCCATTCCAAGGCCTGCGCGGCCTTCTTTGGGTCGGTGATGATCGGGGTCAGCAGGTGCGGGATGCCGGCGTAGGCGGAAAGTTCAACGCGCTTGGGGTCGACCATGATAAGGCGCACCTGCTCGGGGGTGGCGCGCATGATGATCGAAGTCAACATGGAGTTGATGAAGCTGGACTTGCCAGAACCGGTGGCGCCGGCGACCAGCAGGTGCGGCATCTTCGTGAGATCGGCAGTGACGATATGACCCTCGACATCCTTGCCGACACCGGCAAGCATCGGGTTCGGGTCATTCATGGCCTTGTCACTACGTAATACATCACCCAAATGCACGATCTCACGGTCGATGTTCGGTATCTCGATGCCGATGGCGGATTTGCCGGGGATCGGCGAAAGGATACGCACATCGGTAGAGGCCACGGCATAGGCGATGTTTCGTTGAAGATTTGTGACTTTCTCGACTTTGACCCCCGGGCCCAGCTCGACCTCGTATTGGGTAACCGACGGACCACGCAGGAAGCCGACGACCTTGGCATCAACGTGGAACTGGTGGAAGGTGGCGGTCAGCGCCTTGATGACGTTGTCGTTGGCCTGCGTGCGCGCCAGGTGCGGCTTGCCCTTCACCAAAATATCAAGGCTGGGCAGATGATAGGGTCTGTTGTCCTCTTCATCCGCGGCGTTCTCGGCTTCGTGTCTGGCAACAGAATCGTCGCCGTCGTGGTTTGCGATGGAAGCAGGCAGATTCGCCGCCCCTCCGGCAATGCCTTTGACTTGGGGCAGCATGGGCTCGGTGGCGCTGCCGTCCTTGCCTACCGCAGCCCACGGATCACTTGCTTGACCGGCGACGGAATCATCAGGCTCCGCACTCGAGCCGTATGGGCCCGTCGAAGTTGCTGGCTGCGGAGCACCGGAAGCATTGGCTTGACCGTTCAACGGCACTACTTGAGTCGCGTCATTTCCATTGCTCTCACCGCCAAAACCAACCACGCCGGACGTCGCGGAGGCAGGAACGCCAGCAACCCCTTGAATCTCACCAGTGACAGGATTGACCAGAGTCTGCGGATGGCCTTCAATCAGCTGAGTTTCGTCACTCTGACCGTTGAGGTCGGCAGCCCTGTCGAAGGCCTCGTCGCCGGCATAATGCTCCAGTTCGCCATCGTTGCTGTCGCCGTCGGAATGGCCGAAGATACGGGAGAAGAATGCGCCGATACCATGCTTGTGAGGTTTTGACGTATCGTCAGGTTTATCCTCATCATCGCTGCCGTCATGAGCCGGCACACCTTCGGCAAGCTGCAACGTTTCATCGCCGACACGCACTTCGTTGGGGAACTGTTCGCTTTGCACGTTCACGCTTGCATTTTCGCTATCGGTATCGCTTTCGCTGACGTTATCGCTTTTCCTACGTTGTGACCAGTCTTGCAACCGTTCGGGAATCTTGGTGATATCGAGTTTGACAATAAGCAGGAGCGAGAATATCGCGATGACCACGAAAATAATGACAGCAAATACGCTGGAAAGTCCCCAGGCCAAGGGCGAGCCGAGCGCGAAACCGAGCAGACCGCCGGCGCTACGCAACACATCCATGTTGAACTCGCGAGACGGTGAGGCGACGATGGCGTCGATGATCGAACAAATCGACCAGAACAGCAATGCGCAGCCGATAATCAGACGCAGATTGCGCTTATGTTTTGCCGGGTCGAGCAGCACCTGATAAGCCACGACCAGCAGGAAGACCGGCAGCACCACGCTCATGACGCCGAACAAACCCGCCGCGACCATGTGCAGCCAGTGGCCGATGAACCCGTCGACATGGAACCATTCCGAGGCGCAGAACATGATGGCGACAATCACCAATGCGAAGAAACCTGCGATGCGGCAGAGCGTGGAGTGACGGACGAAGAACGAGGCATCAGCTGGCGGCATGACCTTGGTCGCTGCCGTTTGACTATCCGAAGAAGACCCGTTCGCTTTGCCGCGACGGGTCTTTGTATTTTTGCCATTCATCTGTGTCTTACGTGCCATAACAACAGTGATTTTACTTCAAGCCCGCCCCGTGGCGCCTGTTTGCCGGCCAACCTGCCCAACCCTTTCAAATGAAGATGAAATGTATGCCTTAACATGGAGACATGGTCATGACCCCTGCGGAACGTGCGAGCGCCGTCGCGTTCTCCTACAAAAATTGCGAGCTCTCGGCAATCGTGCCGAGCGACGCAATGGTCGAAGCCGCCAACGGTTATCAGCGCGGCACGCTGGGACTTTCCGATTTCGTCAGGAGACCTGAGAACCGAGCGCACCGCAGGAAGCGCAACGAATCGAGGCCTCAGGCCACCCGACCCTACAATGACGATGGAAATCCGTTGACAAAACGTACCGACCCAAGTATCGACGAAGACAGCGTTGGGAACCGAACCGAAAAACACTATGAATCGCGGTTGCGTAACGACCGGATTTTCGCGCGTTCGGTGCGGCTGATCGATTACGGATGGCCGGCAAGAGGTGGGCTTGCCGAACTGAAAATTATCCATCGCGGGCTGTTCGTCGGAGCAATGCCCGGTGCTGGAAAATTGCGGAACGACACCTGCACTAAACCAGGCGAAGACAGTGCAAGCGGGGCGAGACAATCGAAACCGGCTGAAAATCATCGGATACATCAAGCCCCTCAACAATCAAGTCCCTATTTTCCCGCCTCGCTCATCGAAACAGGTGCAGCCAATATTTTCTCGCAGTTGGACGAGCGCGATTATTTTTCCGGGCTTGACCGCGCCGGATTTATCCGTGCCCTGGCAAGCATCTACGACGAACTGAACGCTCTGCACCCGTTTGCCTATGGCAACGGGATGGTGCTGCGCATGTTCATTTCGGAACTCACGCACGCGGTGGGCTGGGATCTGAACTGGGGCACGGTCACGCTCGAAAACTATCGAAACGCAACCAATCTTGCGCTGCTTGAACACGATATATCCGGACTGGAACGCATGTTCGCCTCAATCATCAGGCTTGCCAATCCGACGCGCATCTTCCTCATCTCCGGCTGGGACCAAGGTCCGGCGCACTGAGCGCCCAGAACCTGTGCGAAAAGCACCTTTTGAGAACCGTTTTGATGCTTTTCCTACTGATTCGTGGTTCACTGAGGAGAAAAGCACCATTTTGTGTCGTTTTTAGTGTTTTCTCGCTGGTTGGCAATGTCACCCAAGTGGTGAGTGACGTGGTGGTCGTCGGCATGAGCATCAGCCTCGTCGTAGTCGCCGGCATCGGCACGAGTCACCACATCGAGCGCTTTGCCCGTCAAATCATCGTCAAGGGCGTTGAGCCAGTGAATGCGCGGATCGCGGCCGAACCAGCCCATCTGTTTGCGGGCCAGACGCTTGGTTTTCTGCGCGATATCGGCGAATGCTTCGTTCTCGCTCATTTTGCCGTCCAGATACGCCTCGATTTGGGTATAACCCAGCGCACGCGAAGCAGTGACACCAAGTTGCGGTCGGATGCGGCGTACTTCGTCGACAAAGCCCTGCTCCCGCATTTGCGCAGTGCGAATATCGATGCGCCGGTCCAGTTCCTCACGCGGCAGGTCAAGGCCAACCTGAACCGAAGGGATAACGTAACGATAACGCGGAAGGCTCGCCGAATAAGGCCTGCCGGTAATCTCGATGACCTCAAGTGCGCGAATGGTGCGACGGGCGTTGTGCGGGTCCATGCGCTCGGCGGCTTCCGGATCCCGGCGCTTCAGTTCGTCAAACAATGCTCCGGCACCCTCGGTCTGTTCACGCCGTTCAAGCCGTGTACGCACCTCTGGGTCGGTACCGGGAAATGAAATGTCATCGATGGCCGCACGCGCGTACAGACCGGAACCACCGACCAAAATCGGGCGCACCCCCTTGCCCTGCAGATCAGTAATCTCGGCACGTGCCAGCTTCTGGAACCTCGCGACGGTCATGGTCTCGTTCGGATCGATAATATCAAGCAAATGGTGGGGCACCGCGGCCTGTTCTTTGGCAGTCGCCTTGGCTGTGCCGATATCCATAGTGCGGTACATCTGGTAGGCGTCGGCATTGACGATTTCCGCATTCTGGCTGCGCTCACCGAGCTTTTGCGCCAGAGCAATGCCCAAGCCTGTCTTGCCGGAAGCAGTAGGCCCGATAATGGAAACGACACGGGAGTTGCTGTCACTCGCTGGCATATGTCACCTCCAGGTATTCGGCGTTAACCTTCTCATTCGCGATTCTAACGACGGGCATAACCTATGATATTCGTGTTGGTTTTTAAGGAAACGTCCAGTTTAGATACGCAGCCCTCGTTAAGATGGGAAGGCGTGATACTTGATCGACACGAACGCATTAATACCGCAGAGATACAGGCAAGGCTCGAAAAGGTGGCCGAAACCGGCAGCGTGGAAACGCAAAAACCGGTTTTCCCGCCTGAGGAAATCACCTCATTCATCGATATGATGCAGGTCTACGAAGGCGCGATGTACGAGATCAGCACCAAGCTCGAAGTGCTCGACAGCGAATTCCATGTCCATTTCGCCCACGATCCTATCCACCATATGGAGCGCAGACTCAAATCCGTCAATTCGATTCTCGGCAAACTGCAGCGCCGCAACCTGCCGATGTGCACGGAATCGATACGCGACAACCTCTTCGACGTGGCCGGCATCCGCGTGATCTGCAACTATCGCGACGACGTCTATTCGGTCGCCAACTACCTTTCCAGCCAGTCCGATATCCAGGTGCTGCGAGTCAAGGACTACATCAAAAGCCCGAAGCAGAACGGCTATCGCAGCCTGCACGTCATCTACGCGGTGCCGGTCTTCCTATCCAACGGCGAGCACTACACGCCGGTCGAGGTGCAGTTCCGCACCATCGCCATGGATTATTGGGCCAGCCTCGAACACGCGTTGCGCTACAAGTCCGACCTGCCGGACGCCAAGCTCACCGAGCATTCCCAGACGCTGCTCGACTGCGCGCGCAGCCTACAGAACATCGAAACACAGATGCAGAACATCCACCGCGATATCAACGGCGCCCCGCAAAAGGAGGAAGCCCCAACCTCGCAGGCGTTCGACCCCAAAAAATAATGATGTGACGACATTGATTGCCGTTTTTCTGCAATCGTTTCGCTGGTTTCTTGTCGATAAAAAGGAACCGGCGAAATTTTATTCCTGTATTTTTCGTTGTTCACACTCAGCCAATTGCCAGTAACTGCCGATAGACTGATAACTATAACCAACAAGTGTCAATGAAAATCGATAAAAGGAGCAGGCATGGCTTTCGGGAACAGGCCTGAAGACAACAATACGCAACAGCCTTACGGGCAGCCGAACGCGTACGGGCAAAACTACGGACAGCAACAATACAACCAGTACGGTCAACCTCAGGGGCAGCCTTACGGGCAGAACTACGGCCAAGGCCAGAACATGCAGTACGGCCAGCCGTACGCACAGCCGCAGTATCAGCAGCCTCAGTACGGGCAGCCGGCCTACGCAGGCGCAGGCGCTGGAACGGCGGCACCGACGATGACGATGAACGGGCAGACCGCCTATTCCTTCGAACGTGCACGCCACGTCTCCACCACCAAAGCCTACGGCGAGATGACGCTCGGCCTGCTCTTGACCGCTGTAGTCGCCGTGTTCACCCAGATGACCGGCGCACTCGAAGGCTTCCTACTGGCCACGGGCATGATCGGCTGGATCGGTCTGGCCGTGGTGCAGGTGGCCATCGCCATCGTGCTGGGCTGGCGCATCGACAAGATGAAGGTCGGCACCGCACGCGCGATGTTCTATCTTTACGCCGCACTGACCGGCTTCACGCTCGCTACCATTTTCTATACTTACAGCCTACCGTCCATCGGCATCGCATTGGGGCTGTGCGTCGCGTTCTTCTTCGTGCTCACGATGCTTTCGCTGACGACCAAGAAGGACATGCTCAAGGCCGGCCCGATTCTGTTTGTCGCGCTTCTGGTGTTGCTTGTCGGCGAAGTCATCATGATGTTCCTTGCGCCCTCGCAGACTACGCTCATGGTCACCGGAGCCATCGGCCTCATCATCTTCGCGGGACTGACGATGTACGACGCCCAGCAGACGCGAGCCATGTTCGATGTGGCCGAGCAGCGCGGCGATACCGTGATGCTGAACCGCATCTCGATCATCTGCGCGCTGAACCTCTACCTCGACTTCATCAACATGTTCCTCTATCTGCTGCAGAT
Source organism: Bifidobacterium sp. ESL0732 (assembly GCF_029395535.1). Taxonomy (NCBI): domain Bacteria; kingdom Bacillati; phylum Actinomycetota; class Actinomycetes; order Bifidobacteriales; family Bifidobacteriaceae; genus Bifidobacterium; species Bifidobacterium sp. ESL0732. The sequence goes on from NZ_CP113920.1 coordinate 1,560,256, forward strand.
TTTCGGCAACAGCGACAACTAAAAGCCAGCTAGCCCAATAGGCCTGTAGCGCATACTCGATCGGGGATGACAGATGATTTCTGCCATCCCCGATTTGTTATCTACCGAGTGTTTCCAACCACAGTCACCGTCGAACTCCAGCCTCTACTTCATCAACCGACGCAGGACATACTGGAGAATGCCGCCGTTGCGGTAGTACTCGGACTCGCCGGGGGTATCGATACGAACGGCCGCGTCGAATTGCGTGGTCTTCGCCGACTTGCCGTCAGACGCCGGCTTAGTGGCGACGACATGGACAGTCTTGGGAATCACGCCATTGTTGAGAGCCTCAACACCTTGGAAATCGTAGGTTTCCGTACCATCGAGACCCAGCGACTCGGCCGATTGGCCTTCGGGGAACTGCAGAGGAAGCACGCCCATACCGATAAGGTTAGAGCGATGGATGCGCTCGAAACTGCGGGCGATGACGACCTTGACGCCGAGCATCAGCGTGCCTTTGGCCGCCCAGTCTCGCGAAGAGCCGGTGCCGTATTCACTGCCTGCCAACACGACCAACGGGGTGCCGGCCTTGCGGTAATCGAGCGATGCATCGAAGATTGTCGAGGGCTTGCCGACGGTGAAATCGTAGGTGAACCCACCCGGACGTACCTCTTCGCCCACCGAGGCGAGCAACTGGTTGCGCAGACGGATATTGCCGAACGTGCCACGCACCATGACCTCGTGGTTGCCGCGACGGGAACCATAAGAATTGAAATCTTTCGGCTCGATGCCGTGGTCCATCAGGTACTTGCCTGCAGGGCTCGAGGCAGGGAACGCACCGGCCGGCGAGATGTGGTCGGTGGTCACGGAGTCGCCAAGCAAGGCTAAAACGCGAGCGCCGCGCACATCCTCAACCGGTTGCGGTTTGGCACTCATGCCATCGAAGAAAATCTGGCGACGTACGTAAGTGGAGTCCGGATCCCACGCAAAACGCTCACCGGTCGGTACGTCAAGAGATTTCCAACGCTCGTCACCTTCGAAGACGTCGGCGTAATCGCGCACGAACATCTCACGGTTGACGGATGCCGAAACGACCTTGTCGATTTCCTCATTGCTTGGCCAAATATCGCGCAGGAAGATTTCGCGGCCGGTTTTGGCATCTGTGCCCAGCGGCTGGGTTTCAAAGTCGAAATCGAGAGTGCCGGCAATGGCGTAGGCGATGACCAGTGGCGGCGAGGCCAGGTAGTTCATCTTGACGTCAGGGCTGATGCGGCCTTCGAAGTTGCGGTTGCCGGAAAGTACCGAAGTCATCGTCAGGTCATTGTCGTTGACGGCCTTGGAGATCTCGGGCAGCAGCGGTCCGGAGTTGCCGATACAAGTGGTGCAGCCGAAGCCGACCAGCTCATAACCCAATGCGTCCAGATCCTCCTGCAGACCGGCTTTCTTGAGGTAGTCGGCCACGACCTGCGAGCCTGGAGCCAGCGATGTTTTGACCCACGGCTTGGGCTTGAGACCGTGGGCTCGGGCAGCTCGGGCGAGCAGCCCAGCAGCGATCATCACTGAGGGATTTGAGGTATTGGTGCAACTGGTGATGGAAGCGATGGCAACATCGCCGTTCGTGATCTCAAAGTCACCGCGGAAATCGGTGTGTACCGGCACCGGGTTCTGACAGGTCTTCGACGTCTCATAGTCCGGCAGCGTTTTCTCGAACGTCTCCTTGGCCTCGTCGAGCCTGATTCGGTCCTGCGGACGCTTAGGGCCGGCAATCGAAGGGACAACCGTTCCGAGATCGAGTTCCATATATTCGGAATATTCCGGCTCCACATAATCAGGGTCACTTGTGTCTCCCCAGAGTCGATTGGCCTTGGCATAGGCTTCGACTAGCTCGATTTGCTCGTCGCTGCGTCCGGTGAGGCGCAGGTAATCCAGCGTGACCTGATCGATTGGGAAGATGCCGCAGGTCGAGCCGAATTCGGGGCTCATATTGCCGATGGTGGCACGGTTGGCCAGCGGCACGGAAGCGACGCCGTCGCCGTAGAATTCGACGAACTTGCCGACCACGCCATGCTCGCGCAGCATCTGGGTGATGGTGAGGACCACGTCGGTGGCAGTGACGCCCTCGGGAATCGAGCCGATGAGCTTAAAGCCAACCACGCGCGGGACGAGCATGGAGATGGGCTGGCCTAACATGGCCGCCTCGGCCTCGATGCCGCCGACACCCCAGCCGAGCACGCCCAGTCCGCCGACCATGGTGGTGTGGGAATCGGTGCCTACGCAGGAGTCAAGATAGGCGAGGTCACGGCCACGCTCTCCTGGTTTGCTCATGACGATTTTTGCAAGATATTCGATGTTGACCTGATGGATGATGCCGGTCCCCGGCGGCACCACGCGGAAGTTCTTGAACGCTTGCTGACCCCAGCGCAGGAAACGATAACGTTCGCCGTTGCGATGGTATTCTCGGTCCATGTTGCGCGCCACGGCATCGGCGACTCCATAGTTATCAATCTGCACAGAGTGATCGATGACCATGTCGGCCTCGACCTGCGGGTTGATGACCTCAGGATCGCCGCCCAGATCCGCCACAGCATCACGCATGGTAGCCAGGTCGACGATGCATGGCACGCCGGTAAAGTCCTGCATCAGCACGCGTGAGGGCCCGAATTCGATCTCGTGGCTCGGCTCGGCATTCGGATCCCAATCGAGCAGCTCGCGAACCTGGTCTTCGGTGACGTTGACCCCGTCGACACGGCGTAGCAGATTTTCAACCAAGACCTTCAACGAATACGGCAAGTGCTCGATGCCCCGCAAATCCGAGATCCGGTAATAATCGACTTCCTTGCCTCCGACCCGCAATGTGCTCAGCTGCTCGTCGCGCAATGACATTGAAACCCTCCGAACGTTGTAAAGATACGTTCTTTTTATTATCGGTCAATCGAAAGTCGGAAACGTTAATAAATCCGTTTTTCTTCTTGATTCCACAATAATTGCGAGGTAAAACCCTTGGAAATCAACGAAAATCGTCAATTCACTATGTGAGACCCACAAATATGAAACCAAATCCCACCAAGCATTCAATCGTAGATAAGTAATTATTATTAGTCTGTATGTCAATATGTCGTGACATACAAAACACAGGCCTGATTCCTCCCCGGATTGCAAGGATGCCTGACCTGTGTTATCGAAAGACGTTCTCTAAACGCGAACCTACTTGTTCTTCTTGCGGTTGACGACGCTCGAGTAAAGACGTCCAAAAAGGTCAGCGATGGTCTGAATACCAGCAAAGATAACGACGGAAAGGGCCAACACGATGATGGTAGCGACCAACGTCCAACCGGTCGGGAACTGAAGCTCGAAGAAATTCGAGACAATCGGGATAAACATGCCAATCAGTCCTGCCGCTGCGAACGCGGCCACCAACACGCCACGCCATGATTTCAACGGCTGGGCTACGCGGGCCATCACCAAGATACCCAACACGAAGACGACGATGGCGCAAATATCACGCAGCTTCAGCAAATCACCCGGATTGGAAAGATTCCAATTCATGAAGCCCGGCAAGGTCCACATAGTGAGCAACACGGAAAGCGCCACCGCTATACCGCCCGGCAAAGCGAAACGCACCACGCGCCCCAAGAATCCCGGAATATAGCGCCGGCTGTTCGGCGCAAGCGCGAGGATGAAAGCCGGCATGCCGATGGTCAACGCACCGATGTAGGTGATGTGGCGTGGCAGATACGGGAAGGGAATGAACGTGCAGACCACGCCGAGCGAGATGAGCGCGGAATAGACGGTTTTGACCAGGAAGAGCGAAGAGACGCGCTCCATGTTGGCCATGACCTGACGGCCGCGGGCCACAACGCTGGGCAGATGGGAGAATTTGGAATCGACCAGCACGACCTGGGCGACGGCCTTGGTGGCAGGCGCGGCGTTGCCCATGGCGATGCCCAAATCGGCCTCTTTCAAGGCGAGCGCGTCATTGACACCATCACCGGTCATGGCCACGACGTGCTTGCTTTCGTGCAGCGCGTCGACGATGGCTTTCTTCTGCTCGGGCAACACACGGCCGAGCACGTCGACGTTTTCCATGACGACGGAAAGTTTCTTGACATCACTAGGCAGTTCGCGGGCATCCATCGCCACCGGCTCGCGGTCTCCGGTCAGGCGAACGGTTCTGGCGATGGCGCCGACGGTAGCTGGGCTGTCTCCGGAGATGATGCGGCAACGCACGCCCTGCTCGCGGAACCATTCCAGCGTTTCCTCGGCGTCATCGCGGATGTGCTCTTGGCACAACACCAACGCAACCGGCACGGAAGCGGAAATCAGACGCGGATCGTTGGAAAAGTTGGTTGTGGCCTCGGACGTATTACAAGCACTGGTTGCTCGGGCAATCAGCAGTACACGCATGCCTTGATTGGCATACTTGGCCACCATATTTTTGGCAGCCGTGCTGTCGCCTTCAAAGCCGCTGAACAGCATTTCCGGTGCACCCAGATACCAGACGTCACCGCCACGCACGATGGCGCTCCATTTGCGGGCCGACGAGAAAGGCACGCGAGCATCGACGGCCTGGGCATGGACACCCTTGGCATTCAAGGCCTTAAGTACCGCCTCCCCCGTGCCGTTGGGGTTCTCCTCATTGGAGAGGTCATACAACGCCTGCACCGCCGCGGCCTTTTCGTCGTCGGTGGTGCCGACGGTCACGCTGGCGTGTACGGCGTTTTGCCCAGACGGCGCATCCACGACGATATCGGCATCGGCGACCTGACTTGCCACATCAGTCTCGCCGAGCATCACGACCTGATTGAAGACGATGCCACCGTCGGTAACGGTGCCGGTCTTATCAAGATTCAGAGCGTCGACGCGAGCGAGTGTTTCGACGCTTTCCAGTTCCTGAACCAGCGTGTGCTGACGTGCCAGACGCATTGCAGCGATGGCGAAATTCAGCGAGGTCAGCAGCACCAGGCCCTCGGGAATCATGCCGACCACGCCGGCTACGGCCGAAACGATGGCCGAACGCCACGCTCCGGTGGAGAAGGCGACCTGCCAGCCGCCGACGGTACGAATCTGGGAGGCAACGAGCAAAATACAGAGCGGAATGACGATGACGGTCATCACTTTGAGAATGGTGTTGATGCCCTTGCTCAAATCGGAGACGGTCTTCTTGTAGACCTTGGCCTTGGCCGTGAGCTTCGCGGCGTAACCGTGCTCACCCACCGCGTCGACGCGTACCAGCGCCATGCCGGAAGTCGCGTTGGAACCGGAATAGACCTCGGCCTCTTCGCCTTTTTTGACCGTGCGGGATTCGCCGGTAAGCATCGATTCGTCGAGCTCAAGTCCCCACGTATGCACGATGGTGGCGTCGGCGGGCACCTGCTCACCGCTACGAAGCCAAAGCAAATCGCCGAGCACGATGTCCTCATGCTCGATTTCGACATCCCGTCCGTCACGCCTTACCAACGATTTCGAGGCGACCAGAATGGAAAGCTTGTCAAGCGTGTGTTTGGCCCGCATTTCAGTGAAAACGCCGATGCCAGAATTGATGATGATAACGAGCCCGAAAACGGCGTCCTTCCACTGCCCGGTCAAAAGCACCAAGACCATGGCCACGAAAATGATGGCGTTGAAGAGCGTAAAGACGTTCTCGCGGATGATCTGCCCCAGCGAGCGCGAGCTTTCGGTGTCAACCTTGTTGACGTTGCCCTGCTGGACCTGCTCGGCGACTTCGGCTTGTGTGAGTCCTACTTCCGAAATCTGGGGAAGACGAACCGTGGACGCGCCTTGTTGCGCATCTTTGTTGCCATGACCATTGCCACCTTGCCCGTTCACGGACGTCTCGGCCGCACCCTGGCCGTCATTCTTCCCAAAAATTCCGGTTGCACTCATTGATTGCCCCTTACCAGCGCCTTATCCATCCCATACGCAGATTCTCAGCCACTGATGCGATTCCTATTGCTCACCCGCCGCCATCTTAAACCCCTCAGGCGGCTTTTCCTTGTTAAAGTATATGTTGTGCACTCTATCGTTTCAGCCGCGTTCGCGTTGGGCCTGCGCCGCATATTTATGGTAACGTCACGCTGATTGTCTTGTCGTGAGGATTGTCATTGATCGCTGCTTGGACGGCCTGGTCAAACGGAATCACACGCTTGGCGTCAGGCGAAGCCACTATCCGCAACGATTCGGCATACAAATTCACGTCTTTCGGAGGGTCCACCGGGTTGACCAATATCACTGGGATACCGGCATCCCTCGCGGTTTGCAACGCCTCGGGCCAACCGTCAGCTTGGCTGTTTTGCATATTGAGACTGCTCACCACGAATGCGCTGACGGGCCTGCGGGTCATGTCTTTGAACGATTGGGTCGGATTGAGCGTTGTGGTTCCGTCGGGCATAGGGGCATACACGGCCTTGATATCGACTTTGCCGAAAGCATCAAGCACCGTATGGTCGAGGTCTTCGTCACCTGTGGTGACGACGCCGATAAGGAGGTCGGATTTGTCGACACTATCATGGTTGATATGTCGGGAAACGGAAGTGGTATCCCCCACTGCGGCATTCTTCGGGGCGCAAGAAGCGAGCGCCGGCATCGCCGACAATGCTATACAGACACTCAGCACGATTGACAATCCCCGGCGCATCGCAACCGCCTACTTCATTCGCCGTCGCGCACGAAGAGCGCCACAGTTTCGACATGGTGGGTCATTGGGTAGATGTCGAAGGCCTGAATCGATTTCAGGGTGTAACCGAGCTTGGTCAGAGTAGCGGTGTCGCGAGCAAGGCTGGTCGGGTCGCAGGCAATATAGATGATGGCGTGTGTTCCGGCCTCGGCAAGCTGGCGGCAGACTTGCGCCTTGGCTCCGGCACGCGGCGGATCGAGCACGACAACGTTGGGATTAACCAGTTCTTCCGGAACCCTACGCAGGCAGTGCGCAACGTCGCCCTGCATCACGGTGACGTTGGCGTCCTTGGCGATATGCAGGTTGCGTTCGGCGTTGCGCACGGCCATACGACCGCCCTCCACCGACAGCATCTTGGTGTGACTGAAGGTCTTGGCCAGCGGAACTGTGAAAAGGCCGGAGCCAGAGAAGAGATCCCAGAGCGTGGCGGACTGCACACCGGAAAGCTCCTGGCTCACCAGACGCATGACATATTTGACTAGCGTGGGTGGGGCCAAGCGATGAACCTGCCAGAACCCGTCGGCCTCGACACCGTATTTGTAGCGTTTGCCGTCCACGTCCACGACTTCTTTGAGTCGTTTTTGTCCGGCGTGGAGATGACCGTCAACCGTGACGGCAAAGTTGTCGCCGACGGCCTCAAGCAAGGCCTTGTTTGGCGCACGGGAAGTATGGATATCGCGAGGCTCGGGTACGGCAACACGGATTTTGGCACCGGGCTCGAACTGTTCGTCCCAGAGTTTCTGGTCACGGGCGACGGCGAGCAAGGCACGGGTGGCGAGCGGCATCGTGTCGATACGCACGCGTGTATGCGAAGCGCGGCGGCGCATGGAGACGCGACCGTCTTCGTCGGCGATCAGTTCGATGCGGGTTCGCCAGTGCAGGCCTTTTTCGTCCACGTCGCCGTCCATGCGGGCGACTGGCACGTCATCGATGTCGAGATGACCCATGCGTCGCATCTGGTCGGTGATGACCGCGGACTTCCATTTGATCTGACCCGGCAGCGAGACGTGAATCAAATCGGCACCGCCGACTCCCCCGCCTTGAGCAAGTGGCCCAGCCAATGGCCAAAGCGGTTCAACACGGTCTTCCGAAGCCTCCACGACCTCGATGACCTCGCCGGTCCAGAAACGGTCGTCTCGATTGTGCGGCTCATCGAGCTCGATGGTGTCCAGCTCGCCGGGCAGCGCGAAACGCACGAAAACCACCCGCGCGTCGATATGGGCGACACAACGCCCCTGGTCGGCGTAACGCTCGATACGTACTGTGGTTTGCATGTTGACCTCTGCTTCTAACATTCATTTTCCGCGCGGACGGATGTCAGGTCCCGCACTTTATCGTTCATTTTGTAGGGCATCTTGCGGCCGATATCCTTGATTTATCGAAACCGGCATATCCCTTTGACTGGGGTATCAGTCTATCGTTGACCCTCGTCCGTAGCTTTCGCGGTATTCACATCATCTTCGACGGCACCGCCATTGTCAATGCCAGTACCCTCGCCATTTTCGGCTTGCTCATCCTCATCATCTTCCGATTTGAACTTGGGATGATGCCTCATCGGGTCGGCAATCAGCAGATACGAAACCCAAATCGCCAATGCCCAGAACGGCAGACCCATCAAAAGCCTTGTCGTACCCAACCAAGTGACGTGATTGGTGAGGTAAAGCGGCACCTGCACCACCAACCGCAGGGCGAACACTCCGATCCACATGGCCGTGACGATGTCGTAGGCACGCATGAGTTTCCTGTCGCCACGCCAATCGGCCAGCCAAGCACGGAAGTGTTCGGTAGGCAGGGACCGGATGAACTCTACCAGAAAACCGACCCCGGGCACGCGGATGGCAAGTGTGATGGCGAGAACCACGATATAGATGCTGTTGGTGAGGAATCCGTACATGTAATAGTTGCGGGCCTCGTGTGTGTTCCACGCCCAAATAAGGCAGATGGCGATGGAAATCAGCCCGGCCAACGCGCCCAGCACAGTCTGGTGTTGGATGAGACGCACGACGACCAGCAGCACGGCCAGCACCGCCGAAACGATGATGGTCATCTTGAGGTCCGAAGTGATGACGAACATGACCACGAACACGAAACCCGGCAACATGGATTCGACGACGCCACGAATGCCACCAATGGCGTCAATGACTGAAAAATCCTCGCCGTTTCCGGCTGCCGCCAGCGCTGCGAATCCTTGACGTTTTTTGGTGTCGGCCATGTTGTCCTGTTCTGTTTGAAGTGGTTTATTATCTCAAATCATCTCATGCCGGTACATGATTCGCCGGTCAGCCCCCAAAGGCAAACCGGCGAATCGAAGAGCAAGCAAATCAGCGCAATTCCGAGAACATCGGGCCACGTGAAATGGTGGTCTGCACCTCGGTCTGCTGGTCGGCGACGAACGGGCCTTTGATGCGCTTGGGAATCTTGTGGTCTTTGCTATCCTTGTCGGCCTTCGCCGCGGCTTCGTTGGCCTTGCGACGCTCCTCGGGCGAGACCGGGGCATGCATCGGAATCAGGTCGCGTGGGGCCAGCGGTTCCTCACCGCGGTCGACGACGATATCCGAAAAGAACTGATTCAAAGTCTTGGTCTCAGGGCTTTCCGGATGGGTGGCGGCGCGACCGGAGAAGATGCCGCGAAGCATCCAGCGGGGGCCGTCGACGCCGACGATGCGGGTGATGAGTTTCTTGCCGCCCTTCACAACGACCGGCAACTTTATCTCGGTACCGAAAATGCCCGGTTCCTTACTGGCCTTGGGATTGGCAGCGAGCAAATCCTCGCTCACCCCGTCCCACAGGCTCAAAGTCTTGGGAGCTGCGAGCGCCTCGATCTCAAGGCTGGAGGCCTTGTAGGAGATGGTGCAGCCGAGTACCTGACCGCTGGCGCGGTTGGCCTTGACCCTCAGCTCGATGCCTTGCAGGAACGGCAGATAGTAGGCGCCCATATCGAGGTAGTCATCGTAATTCGGCGCTTCCTCCTCGTCAATGTCCCATGGCCCGTACAACTCGCCACGTTCGGGGTAGGTCTCACTCGGCTCGTCGGGAACCTTGTATTCATCGGCCGCTTCGGTATCTTCGTTCTCAGAATCCGCTTCGGTATTCTCGGATTCCGCGTTTTCACTATCTTTTGCAGCGGCCGCACCGCTATCAGCACTGCTATCATCGGCTGCCGAATCAATGGCCTCGTCTTTTGCCTCGACCTCTTTTGCCTTGGCCTCGTCCTCGTCATCGTGCTTCTTTTTGCCGAATCCGAACAATCCCATAGTTCCTCGTTTCAAAACCTAAAATGATGGTTCAAGCCTATCACCGGGCGCAGTCGCAAAAGCCGTGCCGAATTCCTTTAATGATTTTTACGGCCAAATACGAAGGCAACGGTCATATAACCGACAACAAAACGCTATCAAAAGATCAGGAATCATAGGCAAAACACCAAATGGGAACCAAACCAGTCATTGCCTTTCAGACCTGCGGCTTTGGCGGGATTTCGCCGCTACCTCGCGCAATAAACGTGGTGGGTATGACAATGGATTTAACAGTCGAATCCGTGGAATTGACTTTATTAAGCATCAGTTGCGCGGCTTGCTTCCCCAATTCCACACAATTTTGCGAAATAACACTGACACCTGGATCCAGTAAATCGAAAAGGTCAAAATCGTCGAAGCCTATAAGTGCGATATCATGTTGCAAACCAGCCTCATAAAGCGCGTGTAAAGCCCCAATTGTGATGAAATTCTGTGCACTGAATATTGCTGTTGGCCGCTCGGATTGTCTGAGCAATACAGAAACTGCCTTGCGTGCCTCCTCCTTGTTTGCCAATTCAGAAATGACGCTCTTTTGGTTAAACGGAATACCGGCATCAACAAAAGCATCTCTGAAACCCAATTGGCGTTCCATAGCGGTTTGCACATGCAAGCGTTCGGTCAGCAACACGATTCTACGATGGCCCTGTTCGATCAGACGCAACGTAGCGGATTTCGACGCTTCACGATTATCGCTGGTGACATAATCCGCGGGCACTCCAGCCGGTTTGCGGTCAATGAACGTCAAAGGAATATTCAACGATTCGGCCATCTTGAGATTGCGCGGGTCGCTGTCGGCAGAGCTGAGAATTATCCCATCCACCCTTCTGCTGACAAGATCTTTGAAGATAACCGCCTCTTGCAACGGATCCTCATGCGAGCTGCCGGTAATCAACGTATAGTTTTTCACACGAAGTGTATCTTCTATGCTACTTTGCACCTGACCGGCAAACGGATTGGTGACGCTACTGATAATTAGCCCGAACGCGTTGGTACGTCCGTCGGAGCGCCGTAGACTTCTGGCACGGACATCGACTTGATAGTGAAGGTCTTTAATCGCTTTCCATACACGATCAGAAGTCTCTTGCGTGACATAATGTTCCTGATTAATCACGCGCGACACGGTCTTTAAACCAACACCCGCCTTTTCAGCAACCTGACGCATGGTGACATTCTTTTTAGGTGCCACAAGCCCGGAAACGGCCGAATCGCCGTTCTCCTGTTTCCGTCGTGCACGGTCATCTGTTTTATTCACAAACGGACTCTTTTCACTGTCTGTATTCATGGTATCAGTGCGTATTGCCGAAAAGCGTAGGTGCGTATAGGAGCGCCTAAACAAAAACGAGCCAGTGGACTCGTTTCCAATTATCGGTATTAAATGACGAAATTAGTTGGCGGATAACATTTCAATTATCAATCAAACGTCGAAATAATCGCATCATACCAATGTTTTCAATCATCATACGGGACTTCGGTCTATTTTTCAATATGACGATTTGACATCGAAAAAGAATATGATAACGTTGTCTGAAATCGATGATCGATTCGCGTTAGTCAATGAAGAACAACATCAAAGATGAGATTGGAGCGCAATATGGATAATCAACGACCAGTTCTGTCAATGCAGAACATCAGCAAGTCGTTTCCCGGGGTGCAAGCCCTAAAAGACGTAAAATTCGAACTTTACCCCGGCGAGGTTCATGCGCTTGTGGGTGAAAACGGAGCGGGAAAATCGACATTATGCAAAATCATGACTGGAATTTATCCTGACTTTGAGGGAACTTACGAGTACTGTGGCAAGCCGGCCGAATTCAAGAACATCGCAGATGCCCAAGACGCAGGCGTTTCCATTGTCCATCAGGAACTCAACATGCTCAACGACCTGACGGTGGCGCAAAACATCTTCATTGGTCGGGAATCGAACCATTTCGTCTTATCCGATAAACGGCTAGAAGCCCAAGCGGCAAAACTGATCAAGGAGTATGACATCGAGGTGCAACCTGATCAGTTATTGCGCAATCTTAGCGTCGGTAAAGCCCAAATGGTTGAAATCGCCCGTGCGATGTCATACGTGAACACGAAAGTGCTCATCCTTGACGAACCTACCGCTTCGCTTTCCGAAACCGAGGTCGAAGAGCTGCTCAATAAAATCAGACAGATGAAGGAACGCGGCCTAGCGGTTGTTTACATATCTCACCGTATGGATGAGGTAATGGAGATATCTGATCGCATCACGGTGTTACGGGATGGCCAATTCATCAAAACACTCAGGACCGAAGACGCGACGACCGATGAAATCATCAGGATGATGGTAGGCCGTGACGTGAGCAACACACGGAAAACCGTCAACGAAGTGCCCGAGAACGCCGAGGTCATACTAAGCGCTCAAAATCTGCACTCGCCCGACGTCAAGCAAGCCTCATTCGAACTTCACAAAGGCGAAATTCTCGGTTTTGCAGGGCTCATCGGAGCCGGTAGGACAGAGACCATGCGAATCCTCTTCGGCTCAGATTCCAAAGGTTCAGGCGACATCACATTGCACGGTAAGAAGGTGCGGTTTAAAAACCCTCGGGAAGCTATCTCGAACGGTATCGCCTATCTGTCCGAAGACCGGAAGCGTTATGGTTTGGTGACCAATTTGTCGGTGGTGGACAACACCGTTCTGCCGTCTTATGACAAACTGTCGAATGGCATCGTCGTAAATCGTAAAAAATGCCGGGAGTCCACCAAGCATTACACAGATCTGTTGAACATCAAAACCCCAAGCATTGATCAGAAGGCTAAGAACTTATCGGGCGGCAATCAGCAAAAGGTCGTTTTGGCGAAATGGCTGCTGAGGGATGCCGAAATCTTCATCTTCGACGAACCGACCAGAGGTATCGATATCGGAGCCAGAGCCGAAATCTACGAACTGATGCAAGACCTCGTCAAACAAGGAAAATCCATCATTCTCGTATCGTCCGACCTTACCGAAATTCTCCACCTCTCCGACAGGGTCGTGGTCATGTGCGAAGGACGCACCACTGGTTCGCTGGACATCAGCGAAGCCACTGAACAAACAATTATGAAGTTGGCAACCAAAAGAGAAAATTCAAGGAGCAACAATGACTGAAAACAAAGTAGAACGCAAACGACCATTCGGTCTGAACCTATCAGGATCTGCAATGCAGCAAGTCGTCGCACTGGCCGCATTGGTCATACTATATGTGTTCTTCTCGATTTTTGGAAACAACTTCCTAACCACGGGCACATCTCTGAGCATCTTGAGTTCGTCGTATTATATTGGTTTCCTCGCCATCGGCACGACCTTTGTAATCATCACCGGTGGCATCGATCTGTCGTCCGGCACGGTCATGGTGGGTGCCGCACTCATCGGTGGCGTGGCTTACAACGTTTGGCATTTGCCAGTAGTCGTGGCCTTGCTGATTGTGGTACTCACCGGATTGGCATTTGGCTTGGCCAATGGCATCCTGATTGGTGTGCTAGGATTACCTCCCTTCATCGCCACACTCGGTATGCAGTTCATCTCGCTCGGCCTATGCTCCGTAATCGCCAAAGTACAAACGCAGACCTGGCCGAGCCTAGGCACACGTGACGGCGCGTTCAAGGAAGTGATCTACAAATGGGGAAATATTCCAATGGGCGCGATCTGGCTCATGGTGTTCTTCCTCATTGCCTGGTTCCTGCTCAACCGCACAAAGCTGGGACGCTACACCTATGCCATGGGCTCCAATGAAGAAGCCACGGAGCTTTCCGGCATCAACGTTGCCCGTTGGAAGGTGGGAGTCTATGTGCTCAATGGACTGTTCTGCGGTCTTGCAGGTGTCATCTACGCGGCCACCTTCAGCTCAATCACCCCTCAGACCGGTAACGGCCAAGAAATGTACGCCATCGCCGCAGCAGTCATCGGCGGCGTATCCCTCGCTGGAGGCGTTGGCTCGCTATGGGGCACGCTCATCGGCGTCTTCGTCATCAGCGTACTGAAAAACGGCTTATTGGCTATGGGCCTTCCGGTTCAGTGGCAGCAATGCCTCATCGGTGTCGTCGTAATTCTGGCCGTACTCTTGGACGTCATCAGGACAAGGAGGCAAAGATCATAATCAATTCGCGCTTTTAACACTAACAGCCGGCTCCACGTCGGAGCCGGCTTATATTCCCCATCTACATGCCCACAGCTCCATTGCGGCGCAACAACTGAAGTACTAACCAATAACCGTTGAATGTGGGTGCATTCTGTTCGAATCACGAAGATGATTTTCGGGCATTTTAAAACACACAGTTTTAACTGTGGAGAACGGAAACCGTTTCCCACAGTTAATCGAATACAAGGAGAAACCATGAAGGTAAAGAAGATTCTCGCTGCCAGTGTCGCAGTACTTGCATGTGCAACCATCACCACCGGCTGCGGTAGCAACAACAACTCAACCTCAAGTAGCGGAAAGACCAAGATAACCATCATCTCCAAAAGCTATCAGAACCAGTTCTATCAGGCTGCATTCAAGGGAGCAAAGGATGCTGCGGCAAAGTACAAGGTCGATCTGACCACCAACGGCCCCGACGCGGAAAGTAACGTATCACAACAGGTTGAGCAACTTGGCTCCGCAATCAATCAAAAGCCCAGCGCTATAGCTTTGGCAGCATGCGATCCAAACGCTGTACAAGACAATCTCGCACAGGCAAAAAGCAGCGGAATCCCGGTCATAGGTTTCGATTCAGGCGTTCCTGGCGATAAGTCAGGGGCGGTCGTGGCAACAGCAACGACTAACAACAACAAGGCTGGCGCCAATGTCGCCACAAACCTCGTCAAGAACAAGGACGTGCAGACTAAGCTGGAAGCCGGAACCGCGGCGAAACCGGCGGTTGTTGCCATCCTCGCACAGGATTCAACTTCAGGTTCGATTGTCAACCGTGTCGACGGGTTCGTGAAAGCCGCAGTAGAGGAAATCAGTAAACTCCCGAATTTGGACGGAGCTGTTTCCGTGTCCGGTCAAGAGAAATGGACCAAGAATTCCGCTAAGCCCGCAAAAGTAAAAGTCGTGGTCACTGTGCCTCCAACCACCAGCCAAGCCGATATTCAATCAGCTGCGACTTCCATA
Organism: Bifidobacterium sp. ESL0732; assembly: GCF_029395535.1. Lineage (NCBI taxonomy): Bacteria > Bacillati > Actinomycetota > Actinomycetes > Bifidobacteriales > Bifidobacteriaceae > Bifidobacterium > Bifidobacterium sp. ESL0732. Next base: position 1,575,294 of record NZ_CP113920.1, read on the forward strand.
TTGGGCACCCAAGGATTGGTAAGCATCTTCTCTGCCAACCAAGATGGCGTCAACGCCCTGCTCAGCGCGACGAACGATGGGACCGAGTTGGACAAGAAAACCGGCAAATACAAAGATATCTTCGTTGTTGGGTTCGATTCCGGAAGTTCACAGCGCAAGGCACTCAAGGCCGGGGAATTCCTGGGCTCAGTTACTCAGGATCCTTATCAGATGGGTTATCAGGCCGTGGCATTGGCCGTGAAGGCAGCAAAGGGAGAGAAAGTATCTAATTCCGATACCGGTTCCCACTGGTACGACAGCTCTAACATCGACAACCCGGACATCGCGAAACTGCTCTACGACTGAAGACATGGGGCAATACAGCCTCAAACAAGCAATGCTCGGAATAATGGCGTACTGATTATGCCCTTCGGCGCTGCGCCATCCCTCGATGTATCGAATAGTCAACACAAACAGGCAAAAGGTGAGGAAACTCATGAATCAATCGACAACCGACAGTGCAACTCATCTTGTCCACGTTTCCTTGGTCGTTCACTCATTGTCCACGGAAACGGATTTCTACCATTCCGTTCTGGGACTATCCCTTGGCCGGAAAATCAATATGGGCAATCATGTCATTCAATATATCGAAAGCGGAACGCCAGCAATGCTCGAATTCATCGAATATCTTGACGACCGCGCCATAAGTGACGACGAAGAGCAAGAATTACGTCATCATCTGGCGTTCGCCGTCAACGACATCGATCAAACACTGGCAAAAGTCAGACAGTCAGGAGGCGAGATTCTGAATGAACCTTGTTTTATGGAACAACTAGGTTTTCAATCCTCCATGATTCAAGATCCCGAAGGATTCCAAATCGAAATAGTGCAATACGGTAACTTAGGTTGAATTCGTTTCGGCTGTCCAATCGGTTGTCACTAACAATCAATGAAGGGTGCGCTCCCTGTGTGTCAGGAAGCGCACCCTTCATGTTTTAGACCTCGTAGACCACACTCAACGGCGCGTGGTCGGACCAGCGAGTGTCGTAGGAAGGCGCACGGTCGATATCGAATGAGACGGCCTTTTGCGCCAGTCCCGGAGTGGCCAGCTGATAGTCAATCCTCCAGCCAACGTTATTGTCGAAGGCACGACCACGCTGGCTCCACCAGGTATAGGGACCCTGCACGTCGCCGGCGAGATTTCGCATCACGTCAACAAAACCGTATTGTGCGGGATCGAGCCACTTGTCAACGTAGGCGCGTTCGGCGGGCAGGAAGCCGGAATGTTTCTCGTTGGCCTTCGCGTTCTTGATGTCCAGCGGGGTGTGGGCGATGTTCATATCGCCGCACAACAACGCCTGGCGTCCTCCTTTTTCAGCCTCGTCGCGCAGCTGACCCATGCGTTCAAGCATGCGGTCGAGGAAGCGATATTTCTGGGTCATCTTCACGGGATCATCGGTGTTGCCGGCATGGACATAGACACTGGCAATGGTCAGTTTCATACCTTCCGGTGTGGTGACATCGGCCTCTATCCAACGTCCGGAATCGACATCTTCTTTGAGATTCATCAGCCCGTAACGCTGTTCCTCGATCTTGAGATCCGAAAGCAGCCCGACACCGGCCCGGCCCTTGATACGGCAGACCTCGTCCATGCGGCCAAGCCCGTCCGCGGCACCGACCTTGCCAGCCTTCTCGTACCCTTTAGCCATGTCGTCGAAAATCAGGTCAATCTCCTCCTGTGGGGCGCGCACCTCCTGCATGCACCAGATATCGGGAGTATTCGTCTCGGCCCAGTCGAGGACGCCTTTGCGTTTGGCTGCGCGGATACCGTTCAGATTCGAAGTAGTCACTGTTATGCTCATGGTTCCTGACGATACACGCTTGCGTGGTCGCGGCGCGCACAACACTACGCTCGTTTGCAGAATATGAAAATCCCGCCACGCTAAGTGACGGGATCAATGAACCTTCAGATTGTTATCGGCTAATCCGAGAATTAGTCCAGACCAAGCTGCAAGTGCCCGCCAGGAATCGCGTCGAGCAGATCCTTGGTGTATTGCTTCTGCGGATGGTCGAAGACCTCATCGGTGGTGGCGTGCTCGACGAGCTTGCCCTTCTGCATCACCACGACCTCATCGGCAATCTGACGGACGACCGCTAGATCATGGGTGATGAAGAGGTAGCTCAAACCACGCTCGGCTTGCAGATCGTTCAGGAGCCTCAGCACCTGATCCTGCACCAACACGTCCAAGGCGGAAACGGCCTCATCACAGACGATGACATCGGGATTCAGCGCCATTGCGCGTGCCACGGCGATACGCTGACGCTGGCCACCGGAAAGCTCGTTCGGGTAACGCTGCATCACCGATTGCGGCATCTCAACCAAATCGAGCAGCTCACGCACGCGCTTCTCACGGCTCTTCTTGTCACCGATGCCATGGATGCGCAGCGGTTCCTCGATGGAGCGATAGATCGAATACATCGGGTCGAGCGAACCGTACGGGTTCTGGAAGACCGGCTGGACATGCCTGCGGAAGTCCAGCAGCGACTTGCCTTCAAAGCCGCTGATATCCTTGCCTTCATAGGTCACCGTGCCGCTGGTCGGTTTCAGGAGCTTCAGCACCATGTTGGCCACGGTGGATTTGCCGGAGCCGGATTCACCCACAATCGCGAGCGTGGTACCACGCTTGACAGAGAACGACACATCGTCGACGGCTTTGAACATCTCTTTCTTACGCGGGAGCTTAAATTCCTTGGTCAAGTGGCTCACCGTGATGATGTGCTCACTTTTTTCAAGCGTTTCCTCACCCTTGACATGATGCTCCATCAGGGACTCGGTGTTCTCGCCGTGCTCCTTGGCGGAGATGATGCGCTGCGAGGCCAACGACGGGGCCGCAGCCACCAGACGCTTCGTGTAGGGATGCTGCGGGTGCTGGAGTACCTCAAGCGACGGACCGGATTCGACGACCTGCCCCTTGTACATCACGACGATCTGCTGGGCGCGTTCGGCGGCCAGTCCCAGATCGTGGGTGATGAAAAGCACTGCAGTCCCCAACTCGTCGGTCAAGGCGTGCAAGTGGTCGAGAATCCTCTTCTGCACCGTTACGTCGAGAGCGCTGGTGGGCTCGTCAGCAATCAACAGGTCAGGGCGGCAGGCCAGACCAATGGCAATCAGGGCACGCTGCAACATGCCGCCGGAGAATTCGTGCGGATACTGGCGGGCACGGGTGGCCGCGTCAGGAAGTCCAGCCTCCTCCAGAAGACCAGAGATACGATCGGTCATGGTGCTGCCAAGTACATACTGCTTGGCGATTTCCCAAGCCTTGTCATCAGACACACCAGCCTTGATCAGGTCATCGGCCACACGCCAACGGGTTTCCGAGCCGGGAACCCATTCCTTGGTGAAGTAATCCATCTTCTTCTTGGTTTTGTCGCCAGACACACCAGCCTCGGAAAGCGCGGCTTGTGCGGCCTTGAGCAGGTCGGGAAGCTCCTTGGAACCGATGAAGGTCTCATCGTCCTCGCTTTTGACGGCCACCTCGCTGCCGGCCAACGCCTTGGCCAGCTTCGAGCGCTTCTCGTGGGAGATGTCCATGTGGTTGGCCTTCAAGGCTTCTTCCACCTGGGTGCCGATACGCCAGACAGGGTTCAGGTTGCTCATCGGGTCCTGCGGGACCAGACCCATCTTGTCGCCGAGAATCTGCTCGTACTGCTTGCGCGTGTAACCGGAGATTTCCTCGCCCTCCAGCTTGATAGAGCCGCCCACCACGTGGCCGGTGCCGGGAAGCAGCCCCAGAACGGCCATGGCCGAGGTGGATTTGCCGGAGCCGGACTCGCCTACAATCGCCACCCACTGGCCGGGGTAGACGTTGAAGGAGGCATCGCGCACGGCATGCACCGCATGCTTGTCGCCGGTGATGAAGTCAACCTTGAGATCCTTGACCTCAAGAATCGGCCCCTGCTCTTTCTGCATTTCGAAGAGTTTGTCGTTCTTTTCGTTCTTGCTATTCATTTCGCTCATCGTGTTTTCCTCCGCACTCACGCCGTACGGCTCTTGGGGTCAAGCGCATCCTTGACGGCATCGCCCATCATGATGAAGGCGAGCACCGTGATGGCCAGCGCGGCCGACGGGTAGAAGAGGACCGAAGGATCGGTGCGCAGGATGGTCTGCGCGTTGGAGATATCGCCGCCCCAGCTCACAGTGGTGGTCGGCAAGCCGATACCAAGGAAGCTCAGCGTCGCCTCGGAGACGATGTAGGTTCCCAGCGATGTGGTGGTGACCACAATAATCGAGGCCATCGAGTTGGGTAGGATATGCCGCATCAGGTTGCGCCACGGCGTCGAACCCAGCGCCGTGGAAGCGGTGTTGAACTCAAGATTCTTGGTTTCCATCACCGCACCTCGCGATATTCGCGCGGTCTGTGTCCAACCGAACAACGTCAGCACAAGCACGATCTTCCAGACCGATCCGGAAGTACGGAACATCTGCAACACCACGATGGCGCCGAGCAGCATCGGGATAGCCATGAAGATATCAGTGAAACGGCTCAGCACCGCATCAATCCAGCCGCCGAAGAAACCGGCGAGGGCGCCAATCAAGGAGCCCACGATCATGACTAGCAGGGTGGTCAGGATGCCGACGCTCAGCGAGGTACGGGTGCCGTAGACGGTACGGGTGAACACATCGCAGCCCTGGGTGTCATAGCCGAAGGGATGGCCGGGGCCGCCTTTCTCCAGCGAATGCTCCAGCTGGCAGAAGTTGGGGTTCTGACGGGTGAAGACACCTGGGAACAGCGCCACGAAGATGACGCAGAGGATCAGTATCGCCGAAACGATGAACAGCGGGTTCTTGCGCAGTGTTCTCCACGCATCAGCCCACATGCTGGTGGCAGGTGCCGACTCGTCGACCGAATCGACTTCCTGCAACTTTACGGCATCCGGGGCGGCGACGTAGCGTTCCTGCCCGGGAAGTACACGGGAATTGGCCATGGTTGTATCTGTTGTCTTATCGCTCATTTGGTCTCCTCCCCTACTCACGCGTACCTGATGCGCGGATCGAGAGCCGCGTAGAGCATATCGACGGCCAGGTTGCATACCACGAATATCAGGGTCAGCAGCGTGACGATGGAGACCACCATGTTGCTTTCACCCTTGAGGATGCTCTGGTAGGTGAGGAAGCCGATGCCGTGCACGTTGAAGATGGTCTCGGAAATCATCGCGCCGCCCATCAACGCGCCCAAGTCCTGCCCGAGGTAGGTGACCACAGGAATCAGGGAGTTACGCAGTACGTGACGCACAATGACCTGGCGGTTGCTCATGCCCTTCGCACGTGCGGTGCGCACATAGTCCTCGGCGATGTTCGACGAAACTTCGGAACGTGTAAGCCTGATGATATAGGCCATCGAGACTGAACCAAGCACCATGGCCGGCATCAGCAGATCAAGGAAGCCCGGGTCGCTGCCCGCGGTGACCGGTAGCAGACGCCACTTGACACCGATGAAGTACTGGGCCAAAAAGCCGGTAACGAAAGTTGGCACAGAAATCAGGAGCAGGGAGACGATAAGGATGACGGAATCGTACCACTTGCCCTTCTTGAGGCCCGAGATGATGCCGAAGATGACACCGAACACCGCTTCGAAAACGAACGCCATCAACGCCAGCTTGATCGTGACGGGGAACGCCTGCCCGATTTCGTCGATGACCGGCTGACCAGAGAACGTATTGCCAAAGTTGAGTGTCAGCGCATTCTTCAGGAACAGCAGATACTGAATAATGAACGGCTTATCAAGGTTGTATTCTGCGCGGATCTGGGCTGCAACGGCCGCGTTGATCGGCTTGTCACCGAACATCGCCTTCACCGGATCACCGGGAAGTGCGAAGACGAGGGCGTAGACCAACAATGTTGTGCCGAGAACCACGGGGATCATCTGCAGGATACGGCGCAGAAGATACTTGCCCATCGGTTAACTCCTTATTTTCTTAAGCCCGGGATTCCCAACATAGCTTGAAAGCACTGATAACCCTCGGCTTTTAGACATATGCCTGTAAGTGTAGCGCAGGCACAAGTCAAGAATGTTTAAAAAATGTGAAGGTGATGTCACACCGACCATCACCTTCACATGGATTTTCGCTCTATTTCGGAACGAATAAAGCCAAACGCTACTTATGCAGTTGGCTGTAAACCGGCAGGTTCTGCCAGTCGATGGCCAGGTTCTTGACTCCCTTGGCAGCCACACCGTGAGCATTGTCATAGTACATGGGAATCGTCGGCAGATCGTTCAGGAGAATCTCCTGCGATTGGCTGTAGATGGCGTTGGCGGCATCGGTGGAAGGCGCCGCATAGGCGTCGTCCATCAACTGATCGAATTTCTGGTTCTGGTAATCCCCGTCGTTGGAACCGCTGCCGTGTGCCGCGGCGGAATCGTATTCCTGGAACAGATAGTTCTCAGCCGAGGGATAGTCGGGCTGCCAACCTGAACGGAAGCCACCCTTGATGCTGCGCTTGTCGACGGCATTGCGGAATTCCTGGAACGTCGGCATGGGGTCGGCGGCCACATCGATGCTGAGCGTGTTCTTGATGGAGTTGACCATGGCGTCGTAAATCGCCTTGTTGCCACCGTCCGAGTTATAGGAGATGGTGAATTTGTCGTTGTCTTTGGAAATTGCATCGGCTTTGGCCCACAGTTCCTTGGCCTTGGCAGCGTTGAAGACGAGGTTGTCTTTGCCGTTGAGGTTCTTTGAGAATCCCGGGGTCTTGGGCGAGGTGAAATCAACCGGCTGCGTACCCGTGCCGTTAAGCACCTTGTCGATGATTCCTTGCCTGTCGATGGCCTTGGAAATAGCCTGACGACGCAAGGTGCCCTCTTCAGTACCCGACACGAAATGCGGCAGGTTCGAGGGAATCGTGAACATCTGGATGATCGAACCGGGCTGGTTGTATGCCTGCACGTTCTGGTCGGTCTTAAAGCTTTTGGCATCGGCGGTGGGCACCGTGTCGAGCACGTCAAGATTGCCTCCCTGCACATCGGCGTAGGCCGCGTCCACCTTCGTGTAGATCTTGAACGTCACGCCCTTGTTCTTCGGCTTGACGTTGCCCTTATACAGATTGTTGCGCACCAACCGGATTTCCGTGTTATGGTTCCAGCTCTCCAGCTTGTAGGGCCCGTTGCCCACGGGGGCGTCGCCGAAGGCCTTCGGGTTCTTATAGAACGACTCTGGCAACGGCGCGAAGGCGAGGTAGCCGACCTTGATGGGGAACGTCGCGTCCGGCTTCGACATGGTGACGGTGAAAGTGGAATCGTCGATGTCTTTGAGACCGGAAAGCTGCTCGTCTCCCTTCAGACTTCCGGCTTTCTGCAAATCGTCATAGCCTTGAACGGTGGAAAGGAAGGACGAGCACTTCTGCGCGTTTTTGACATTGGCCACATAGCTCCACGCCTTGGTGAAGGATTTCGACGTCACCGGGGTACCATCGCTGAACTTCCAGCCCGGCTTGAGCTTGACGGTGTATTGGGTGGCGTTCGCATTGCTCTCGATTGATTGGGCCACCTCATTGGAAGCCTTGCCCTTGGCGTCGAACGACACCAAACCTGCGAAGAGCAGTGTGCCCGGCCTGGCGCCGCCGGACTCGTTGGTGTTGCCGGGAATGAGCAGATTCTGCGGTTCGGTGTCGAAAGCGGTGATCACCTCGTTGCCGTCTTTGCTCCCCGTTGTGTTCGATGCACCGCAACCGGCCAAAACCATGGCCAGCGAGCATGTCAGCGCGGCAAGCGCAAGCATTCGTTTCTTCATTATTCCTCTTCTTCCCTTCAATCTCTAATCGGTCTCAACGGCAAATCATGCCGAAAGTCTTATACTCGGCCCGGCAAACGGCCGCAAGATGCATTGAACCTCTTTGAAGCTACCGATAAGCCCCAATGAACACTATTCGGACACTTTCCGGCTAAATTGTGCAAAATGATGCGGTCGAACATAATCTCATCGCCGCACTTCGTGTGCAACAACAGCACATCGACAAAAGACGCCAGATTACAGGAAACAGCCCGAGCGCGCAAAAGTGGGAAGACGCTTTCGCATCTTCCCACTCCGGTTCTTACCAATGTTCCGACATTGTTATGTCAGAACAATGTACGGCAACTTCAATCCATCACTTATGCATCTGAACGAAGGTCGGGTAGGTCTGCCAATCGATGGCGAAGCCCTTGACGCCCTTGGCGGCGACACCGTCATTGGCCCTGTAGTAGAGCGGAATGGCGGGCAGGTCGTTCAGGAGGATCTCCTGGCCCTGCTGATAGAGCTTGTTGGCCTCGTCGACGGACTTGGCGGCATAGGCCTGATCCATAATGGCGTCAAACTTCGGGTTCTTGTAGTCGCCATCGTTGGAGCCTTGGCCGTCGGCAGCGGAGGAAGCAAAGTTCTGGACCAGATAGTTCTCGGCGGAAGGATAGTCAGGCATCCAGCCGGAACGGAAGGCACCCTTCACCTTGCGGTTGCTGATGGCGTCACGGAACTCCTGGAAGGTCGGCATCGGGTTGGTGGCAGCCACCTGCGAGCCGAGCGCGTTATTGATGGAGTTGACGATGGCGTCAAAGACGGGCTTGCCGTCACCATCGGAGTTGTAGGCGATGGTGAACTGGTCGGTGTCCTTGGAGATGGCGTCGGCCTTCTGCCACAGTTCCTTGGCCTTGGTCGGGTTGTAGTTGAGGTTCTCATTGCCCTTAAGGGTGGCGGAATAGCCGGGGATTACCGGAGCGGTGAACTCGTGTGCAGGCTCGCCGATGCCATTCAAGACCTTGCTGACGATGCCCTTGCGGTCGATGGCCATGGAGATGGCCTGGCGACGCAGCGTACCCTCTTCAGTGCCAGCCTGGAAATGGGCGAGGTTCGAGGGAATAGTGAACTGCTGGATGGAGGAGCCCGGCTTGTTGTAGGCCTGAAGGCTGGAATCCTTCTGGAAGGTCTTCAGATCGGCCTGAGGCACGGAATCCAAAGCATCGAGGTTGCCAGCCTGCACATCGGCATAGGCGGCATCCATCTTGGTGTAGATCTTGAAGGTAATGCCGTCATTCTGCGGCTTGTCGTCACCCTTGTAGTTCGGGTTCTTCACAACCTTGATCTCGGTGTTGTGCTTCCAGGAATCGAACTTGTACGGGCCATTGCCCACCGGGGCGTTGCCGAATCCCTTGGGGTCCTTGTAGAAGGATGCTGGCAGCGGAGCGAAACCGGAATAGCCGACCTTGATCGGGAAGGTGGCATCCGGGGACTTGAGATCGACGGTGAAAGTGGTGTCGTCAACGACCTTCAGACCGGAAAGCTGTTCGTCACCCTTGAGTCCGTCAGCCTTCTGCAGGTCATCATAGCCCTTGATCGTCGAGAAGAAGGACGAGCACTTCTGCGCGTTCTTCGCATTGGCGACGTAGCTCCAGGCCTTGGTGAAGTTCTCGGCCTTGATCGGGGTGCCGTCGCTGAATTTCAGACCGGGCTTGAGCTTGACAGTGTATTGCGTGCCATCGGCGTTCGGCTTGATGGACTGGGCCTGGTCGTCGACCGGGTTGCCCTTGGTGTCGAAGCGAACCAGCTGCGAGAACAGACCGCGCAGGACCATGCCGCCGCCGGTTTCATTGGTGTTGCCGGGGATGAGCGGGTTCTGGGGTTCGGTGTCAAACAGCGAAATGACGTTCTTACCGCCGCCATTGGACGATGAGCTCGACGAGGAGCCGGAGCCACCGCAGGCGCTGAGGAGCATGGCCGCTGAGCACACTACTGCTGCAAGGGCCAGACCTTTCTTCTTCATAAGATTTCTCCTATCCTTTTGTTATTGTGCAAAAACTTGCACTTCAAACAAAAAAGGCCGGCAGACACGCCAACCTCATTGCTTTTCTCTTTAATTTATACGCTAGCTTACAGATTATGCAAGTTAGTATCCATAAAATGAGCAGGAAAAACTCAGCAAATACAGCAGAAATTCAGGATATAATAGAATTTTCGTGTTTTATGCTCGCGGAAAAGCCTGCTTGTAGCGAGATTTGAGCTGTTCGATGGAGACGTGCGTATACCGTTGCGTGGTTTTCAATGAGGAATGGCCAAGCATCTCCTGCACCTCGCGCAGGTCCGCGCCGCCGTCGAGCAAATGGGTAGCAGCGCTGTGCCTCAACGCGTGCGGTCCGATATCGGGCACACCAGCTTCCTCGGCCTTTTTATGGACCACCTCGCGAACCACGCGCTGGTCGATGCGTGAGCCGTGTGCGCCAAGAAACAGCGCGTTCTCTGACTTCGGATTCTCGGCCAATACCAGACGTCCGTGCTCACCCAGCCAAAGTTCAAGTGCCTGCATCGCTGGCGCCCCGAACGGCACAACACGTTGCTTGTCGCCTTTGCCGGTAACACGAACGGTTCTGGTATCAAAGGAGACATCGTTGATATCAAGCCCCGTGAGCTCTGTCACACGGATGCCTGTGGCATACAGCAGCTCGACCATCGCCGCATCCCGCAAGATAAGCGCTTCGTCTTTGGGCTTTTTGGAAACTTCCGCGTCAACCGTATTCATCAGACGTTCGGCCTGTGATTCGTTTAGGACGGTGGGCAAAGTCTGCGGAATCTTCGGCGTCATCAACGCAGCTGCTGGATTGGTGTCGATGACATCATGCTCGTCAGCCCACGCGAAAAAGTTGCGGACGGCTACGGTCTTGCGTGCCATGGAGCTGCGGGCATGATTGCGCGATTCGTACGCCATCCAGCCGCGCAAATCCTCGAGCTTCACGTCATTGAGGCTGGCCACACCATTGCGCGCAAGGAATCCCAGACATTCCTCCAAATCGGTACGGTAGGCTTTCACGGTGTTGTCGGAAAGGCCGCGGTTGGCTTTGAGAAAGGCAAGAAATTGGTTTATCTGAGGTTGATATTCCATTGCTCCCCTTTCGTTGCCGAAACCGAAATCTTACGAATCGATTCTGTATTTATGATATTTGGTTATTACCTTACTGCGCCATTCTTTTATTATTCTATTTCCTTCCGGCCACAGCGCTCCCGACACATCCGGATCGAACCACAAACCTATTGTCGACGGTGCAAACGACCTATAATGAAAACATTGTCTACGCTTAAACGTGCCGTCAACGTGAAATGAGGAAACATGCCGCTGCCGAAATCGATTCCTATCGGAGCACGTCTGATGGTCCGCACGCTTGACAGGCGCGATCCGCAGACCGGTCGACAGCAATACCGCGATTTCATCGGCCATGTTCGCGTCTGGGACGAGCGCACGCTTTGCATCACGCGTGACCCGGCCGCCAACGGATCAAGGCCGGCACAGGATGTTGATATTCCCCGCGATCGGATTGTGGCATTGAAACCGATCCCCGAACGTAAACCGCATCAGAAACAACAATAAACGTATGACACTCACACCTTGGAACGAGTCTCGACTTCGACTTGCCACGGCTGAATGAACCGGACAATGTGCTCGCCATGACGCGCGGAATCAAGCAACGTTTGCTGCCAGCCGGATTCGGGAACAGCAATGGTGATGCGGCCTGCATCGCCAGAAGTGACAGAGTTGCCGGACTTGCGTTCGCGCAGCTTATAGTCTCGGAACGCCTGGCCTGCTTCGAAGAACCTGGTCAATGCAGCGTCGTCGTGAGCGTGGAGGTCATCGGCAAAAGTGGTGAGCCTGCCGGCCAGATCACGCAACAGTACTTCGACGTTGTCGGCGTCCTCCTCGATCATCGCACGGGTACGTTCAGGGTCGGTCAAGGCCACGCGGGTCATGTCGCGCCATGAACCGGCGGCGAGCGCTGCGGCGATATTGCGGTCCGGGTTGGCGCTCAGTTCGTTGATGAACGCGGTGGAAACGACATGCGGGGCGTGCGAAATCATTGCGGCGGCACGGTCGTGCGTCTGGTCATCAAGAACGATAATGCGGTTGCTGACAGGATCAGTAATCAGCGCGGCCACTTTGAGGAAACGCTCGTAATCGGTCGTTTCGTCAACGGTAATGGCCCACAGCGCATCGTCATAGATGGCGGGATCGCTGGCCGCAAACCCGGAAAACTCGGTGCCGGCCATTGGGTGCGCCCCGACGAAACAATCGGCGAGACCGGCTTCTTCGACCTGCGCTCGCACCATCCCTTTGACGCTGCCGACATCACTCAATGTTGTTGTATTACGGTCAAGTACAGGGGCAAGTCGCTGCAACATCTCAGGCATGACCTTGAGCGGATTGCACAGGAAAAGCACCTCCGGCTTCGCTGCGGCCAAATCTTCCAATGTAGTCAGGCAGGTAATCCCGTCCCGGCGCGCGGCGGCATAGGGCTTTTCATTATGGTTCCAAGCGACGACCTCGACGCCTCGCTCGACCAATAATCTGGCCAGCGAACCGCCGATAAGTCCGAGGCCGACAATCCCGACCGATTTCACCACAGCAGTTCCCTTTCCTCTTTCGTCTCGACATCGCTGGCATGAATACGTTTGCGGCATATTCCGCCCTGCGGCAGCATCCAAGTATCCACCGGCGGGTTCGGGTGTTCCCCTCTCGGGTAGACGGCCAAGGTCTTGACCCAATCCCCCTCGGCGACAATCTGGTGCAGCAGATGATTGAAATTGGCCTGCCACGGGGCGGCATCCAAGGTGATAATGAAGCTGTAAGTGCCGGCATGTCCTTTGATGGGCCGTGACATGAGGCTGGTCATATTGAGTCCCTCATCGCGCACCGAATCGAGCAGCTTGGCGATGACGCCGGGGCCAGTGCTCAGGGGAATCACCGCGACGATCGTCTCGAAATCGACGGCATCATTTCGCCGATATGCTTGCAAAACGGCACGCACATCGTCTCTGGGTGCAACCACAAGGAAATCGGTATTGGCCCCGCTGAAATCCTGAACATTGTGTTCCAACGTTTTGAGCCCATACAATTCACCGCATAACGTCGGCCCCAAGGCTACTTGCCCCGCCTTGACGTCGCGGCACGCAGCGGCATTGGAGGACGCAGGCACTGGAGTCAAATCATGGGCTCTGGCGAATTTCGTACATTGCGCAAGACCATGGGGATGCGCCGCAATCTCGCGCAGCGGGGTTTCTCCGCCTTTGCCTGTGTCCAGTGCAGTGTCATCATCTGAGCGCACGAACGCATCGAATGCGATATCAACGCTCAAACGGCCCAGCCCGGCGAGATCCTTCGCATCGATCACGGCATCGAGGTTCGGAACGACATAGCCTTCGACGCTGTTTTCCCAAGCGACAACACCCCAACCCAAGCCAGCTTCGACGTCATGGATGATGGACGGGACGTTTTCACGAGCAACGAGCGCAACGCTGTCATGCTGCTCGTCCAACGCTTTTGCCACACTCGCCGCAGCCTGATGGGTAAAAGAGCCTTCGGGTCCGAGAAAGAAAAGCGTGCTCGCGAACGGCGGCTTCGGCTGTCTGCCGGTATTGTGGTTCGGGTTCTCGTTGTTCGTAGTCATGGTTGACTTACCTCATCCGAAAGAGTATCGCCCGCTCCAGCCTGGCGGTGTGCGGTTGAAGGTGCTTTAGGCGCAGAAATAACAAACCAGCTTTGCGGAAGGAACACCATCAGCAGCTGGATGACAATCATGCCAAGGAACCAGAACCAGAACGCATTCTGACTGAAAAACGGGATACCTGAACTGTAGAAGCCCATCGGCAACAGGATGTCGCCCGACGAAACGGTGATTGACGCGACGGCGATGACGCCTGAGGAAGCAATCAAATGCAACCCTAAGCCCACTACCCCGCTGCGGGCGCGGGCGCTCCAGGCCGAAAGAGCGATGATCAACAGGGCCAGCACCAAGCCGATCGGCACATTGTATTGCGCTCCGAGCCGATGCACGAGCGTACCGCACACACCGGCAGCAATTCCTGTGAGCACACAAATCAGCGCACGAATCCACACATTGTACCGATACGAGAATGGCAGATCCGCCTTTGGCGCGGCTGTCTTGGAAGATTCGACACGAGAGCTCATAGTGCCAGTATGCCCCATCGGGCGGTCAAGCCCTCAAACACGTTGCGATTGCGGCGCTACTGTCGCCATTGGATTGCAGATGCAATGGCCAGATATACAAGACGCCTCCCGAACCTGAAATTCGGGAGGCGCAAAGAAAACGGACAGCGGCTGCTTACTTGGTCTTGCTGGCGTTCTGGCGACGCTGACGCGCATGCCACTTGTACCATTCGTCGCGATCAAGGATGACCTTGCGCACGCGGATGGCCTCGGGAGTGACCTCGACGCACTCATCCTCGTTGGCGAAATCAAGCGCTTCTTCAAGGCTCATCTTGATTGGCGGGGTGAGCGTTTCGAGCACGTCGGCGGTGGAGGAACGCATGTTGGTCATGTGCTTGGCCAAGGTGACGTTGACATCGAGCTCGTCGGGCTTGTTGTTGATGCCGACGACCTGGCCTTCGTAAACGTTAGATTGCGGCTCGATGAAGAAGTTGCCACGGGCCTGCAGACGCTGCATGGCGTAAGGCGTTGCGGTGCCGGCGCGGTCGGAGACCATGGAGCCGTTCTGACGGGTCACGATCTCGCCCGCCCACGGTGCGTAGCCTGCGGAGATGGAGCTGGAGATGCCGGTGCCGCGGGTGGCGGTGAGCAACGCGGTGCGGAAACCGATCAAGCCACGGGAAGGAACCGTGAACTGCATACGAACCCAGCCGGAACCGTGGTTGGACATGGAGTCCATACGGCCCTTGCGGTCGGCCATGAGCTGGGTGACGGCACCCATGTACTCTTCCGGCACGTCGATGGTGTCGTTTTCCATAGGCTCGTTGAGCTTGCCGTCGATGGTCTTGGTGACCACCTGCGGGCGGCCGACGGTCAGCTCGTAGCCTTCGCGGCGCATCTGCTCTGCGAGAATGGCCAAAGCCAGCTCGCCACGGCCCTGGACTTCCCATGCGTCGGGGCGGTCAGTCGGCAGGACCTTGATGGAGACGTTGCCGATGAGCTCGCGGTCGAGACGGTCCTTGATCATGCGGGCGGTGAGCTTGTGGTCCTTGCCTTCACGGCCGGCCAGCGGGGAATCGTTGACGCCGAAGGTCATGGAGATCGCGGGATCGTCGACGTGGATCAGCGGCAACGGCTTGGGGTCGTTGGGGTCGACGATGGTCTCGCCAATCATGATGTCGTCAACGCCTGCGACGGCGACGATATCTCCGGGGCCGGCTTCTTCGACCGGACTGCGGTCGAGGCCCTGCGTGCGCAGGATTTCGGTGAGCTTGAAGTTCTCGATGGAGCCGTCGACGCGGGAAAGGCCGTACTGCTTACCCTTTTGCAGGGTGCCGTTATAGATACGGACCAAGCCCAAACGTCCGAGATAGTCGGAGGCGTCGATGTTGGTGACATGCGCCTGCAAGGGTGCGCCTTCGGTGTATTGCGGAGCAGGGATGTTGGAAATGATGGTGTCGAAGAGCGGTTCGAGGTCCTTGTTGTCGGGCAGGCCGCCGTCTTCCGGCTGGTTGCGCGAGGCGTAGCCCGCCTTGGCGGCACAATAGATGACCGGCAGATCGAGCAGAGAGTCGACATCGAGGTCGACTCCTTCCTCGGTGACGTCCTGTGCCAGGCCGAGCAGCAGGTCGGTGGTCTCACTGACAACTTCACTGATTCGCGCGTCGGGACGGTCGACCTTGTTGATGCAGAGTATTACCGGCAGCTTGGCTTCAAGCGCTTTGCGCAGCACGAAACGCGTCTGCGGCAGTGGGCCTTCGGAAGCGTCGACCAAGAGCACCACGCCGTCGACCATGGAGATACCGCGTTCGACCTCGCCGCCGAAATCGGCGTGGCCGGGGGTGTCGATGACGTTGATGGTGATGCCTTGCGGTTCGCCGTATTTGGCGGCCAACGGACCGATGTATTGCACTGCGGTGTTCTTGGCGAGGATGGTGATGCCCTTTTCGCGCTCGAGATCGTTGGAATCCATCACACGGTCCGGCACTTCCTCGCGTTCGCTGAACACATGCGACTGCTGAAGCATCGCGTTGACCAGCGTGGTCTTGCCGTGATCGACGTGAGCCACGATCGCCACATTTCGAATATCACCACGTACCGCCATAAAAGCCTCTCCTAATTACCTTTTCTTGGGTGTTTATCAGATAGAACTACTCTAACCTTCTACTTACACACAAACCTTCACAATAGTATCCACGTATCCCGACACGGATACGCTATTTGCAAAGCGTCGAAAAGCCGTGGCTACGTTGATCTTTTTCGAGTACGGAAAACGTTAAATCCAAAATATATCCTGACCGGCAACCCGGCGATCAATTTGCAGCCCATTAGCCCAAACTGATCGGACCACAATCAATTATTCCGTGGTCAACGGGGAAAGCACATCGTCGCCTGTCCCAGAGCCGTTGAACGCCGTGAAAGAAGATTCCGACTTGGGATTGAGCTGCGTGTCCCACGGTTTCCATATCTCATTACCGACGGCGACAACCCCAGGCACATAGCGATAGACGGCTGCGGGTCTGTGACGACCCTCCGCCAGCTTCTCCCCTGTGTCTTCAAGCTGACCGGAAGCAAGCATCTTACGACGAAAATTGCCCAGATCAAAAGTGCGTCCGGCGATAGCTTCATAGACATCGTGCAAACGACGCAAGGTGAAACGCGGACCGACCAGCTTGGAAGCCACGTCGGGGTACGACATCTTCGAACGCAGACGATCAAGAGCGTACTTGATGATGTCGGCGTGGTCGAAAGCGAGCTCGGGCAAGGCAGATTCAGCGAACCACTGCACATTGTCACCGTCACGCAGGTCGTCGACCTGAGCACTGCCGATCAACGCCCAATAAACGATGGAAACCATGGGCAGGGCGGAACCGGAGCGGTGGGGGTCGCCGAAGGTGTAGAGCTGCTCGAGATAACGGGGACGCAGATTCGTAGTCGATTCCAAGGCCTCGTATGCCGACCATTCCAGCGACCGCCCAGCCAGCAGGTCGCCTCCGGGAAGCGCCCACTTCCCTTTGAACGGTTCACGAACGCGCCGCACCAAAGGAATCCACAACTCGTCATGTTCGGCTTTGCCGTCATGCTTGTCATGAGAATGCGCCAGAGCGAAAATAATGACGGAAACCCCGACCTCAGGCGGGCCAGCCTTGCGTTCCGTCACATTGCCCTGCCACATGCTGCTGCGCTCCTTCGTTATCTTTCGGTCCTATTGCCCAATGCAAGACTACCAAGTCAAGATTACCGAGTACGGCATGTCGCCGTGCCACAAAGTGCCGGATTGTCTAAAGCGCAGCAGACGATTCGTTTTCCGTGTTCTCGGCCTCATTGACCACATCGCTGGCAGCTGGCATGAACGGAGCGAGTTCCGGAAGCTGGTCAAGTGATTCGAGTCCCATTTTTTCAAGGAAAAGCCCGGTGGTGACCAGAAGCGCCGCACGGGAATCAGGGTCGGTTCCTTCCTCACGAATGAGGCCGCGAACGCTCAACGCACGTACCACTCCATCGGAATTGACGCCACGAATGGCGGCGATTTGCGCACGGGTGACCGGCTGCTTGTAGGCCACAATGGCGAGCGCCTCAAGCGCCGCCTGCGAAAGCCGCGCCATCTGTCCATCAGTGACGAAAGCGGAAACGACCGGTTCGAACACCGCGCGATTGCCATATTGCCAACCACGGGCGGTATGCCGCAGCTCAAAGCCACGCGGAGCAAGATTGCGCGCTTCATCACCATCATATTCGCGTTGCATCGATTCAAGCGCCGAGGTGACTTCGTCTTCGTCAAGTGCCAGCACTCGAGCCATATCAACGGCCTGCTGCGGCTGATCGGCCACCATCAGAATCGCCTCGAGACAGGATTCGAGACCTCCCGGGAAATCTTCGACGGAAAAGTCCACATATTCTGGACGCGTAGGAGCCGCGTCCGAGCCCTCCGCGGGTACGGATTGCTGTTGCGCATTCATGTTTTCGGTTTCGCTCGTGGCTTCATCGAACGAGACATTATCACTCTCAGATACTTTCATTTCATTCATATCAGTCTCGATGTCATTCACGCCAAGCGTTTTCCTGTTTGTCGATTCCACGCCGTTTCCGGCCATATCATTGGTCTCGCTCATGCGAAATCACCTTCGTTCACTTCCACGGCGTCGTCCCCATTATCGGCACCTGGTATCCATCGTAAATGCAAATCCTCAAAAGGACCGGCCTGCTTGTACTGCAGCACACCCTGCTTGAAGAACAACAGAACGGATAGAAACCTGGCGACAACCACCAACGTGCTTTTCGCATCCGCGGTAAGTTCGGCAAACGTCATCGAGCCGCCTTCGTCCAGTCCGCGCAATCGATCGCGCACAACCTCGGACTGCTGCTTCAAATCGACCTGCGAGACGTGCAATTGGTCGAGCCGCACCTCATCGGCCGGGGCGTTCAAAAATACGTCGACGGCGATTTTCGCCAGATCTTCAGGACCAAGAGACCATGCCAGCTCCGGAAGCATCGCGGAAATGGACTCGTCAGTGTAAGCAGGGTGCGGGAAACGGCCAGAATTAGCGGCGAACAGTTCACGGAAATCATTGGCGGCACTTTTGAACGCGCGATACTGCACAAGCCGAGCAAAAAGCAGATCACGTTCGCGCAGGGCCTCCATGCTCTGTTCATCGCGTTCGCCGTTCTCGTCGCCGGGCAGAATCGCCGCGCTTTTGGCTTCCACCAATACGGATGCGACATCGAGGAACGCGCTGACCTGCTCCATGTCACGCGCCATATCAAGCCCGCGCACATATTCGATGAATTCCTCGGTGATGGCCGAGAGCGAGAGCTCCGTCAGTTCCAGCTTACGGCTGGCGATCATCGTCAACAACGCGTCGAACGGGCCGGAATAGACGGCAAGGCTAACCGAAAATCCCTTGTTTTCAGCCTCTTGCGTTTGTTCTTCCACTGGTCAATCGGCCTGCGATCAATCCACGATGCCGCGGGCGATGAGCTCGCGTGCAGTCTCACGGTATTCCTTGGCCGTCTTGTGGTTCGGCGCGTAGATCGTAATCGGCGCGGCGGCGACGTTGGAATCCGGCAGCTTGATGGAACGGGAAATCACGGAGTGGAAGACCTTGTCTTGGAAGGCCTCATAGATACGCTGCAGCACTTCCTCGCAGTGCAGGGTGGAGGTGTACATCGTCACCAGAACGCCGTAGACCTCGAGCTGCGGGTTGATGCGCGAGCGCACTTTTTCGATGGACTGCATCAATAGCGCCACGCCACGCAGCGCGAAGAACTCGGCGGCCACGGGAATAATCACACCGTCGGCTGCTGCCAACGCGTTGACGGTCAAGAGGCCCAGCGAGGGCTGGCAGTCAATAATAATGACATCATATTCGTTCTTCACACCTTCAAGGACGCTGGCAAGAATACGTTCGCGCCCGACCTCGGTGACGAGCTGCACTTCAGCGGCGGAAAGATCGATGTTGGCCGGAATGATGTCTAGGTTCTCGAAATCGGTGTGCTGCACTACGTCGTGGACGTCGAGCGACGAGTCGAACAACGCGTTGTAAATGGTGGCATCCACCGTATTCGCGTTGATGCCGAGACCGACGCTGGCGGCACCCTGCGGATCGAAATCGACAATGAGCACGCGCCTGCCATATTGGCTCAGCGCCCCACCAATGTTGATGGAACTGGTGGTCTTGCCGACACCGCCCTTCTGATTGCACATCGCGATGATGCGCGCCGGACCGTGGTGGTCAAGCGGTTTCGGCGCGGGAAACGTCTCATATTTTCGTCCAAGAAGATCGGTAGGCATGTCTTTTATGCTATCAACAGGCCTGTTCACGGCCTGTTCCACAGGTTTAACGGAAACCGTCCCCGGAAGCGAAAGCTTGCCCTGCACCACACGTTTCGGCTGCTCCTCGCCGAGCCATCTCGCGGCGCTGAATCCGCCGTCACGGTATTGATTTTTGGACTTGTGCACAGTTTCGAGACTTCCGTTTTTGGCTCCGCTTTTATTCCTACCTTTATTATTGGTCTCACGAGACTTTGCGATTTTCTTTGCCATCGAATTCTCCCGCCTCATCGCCTACACAATACTGATAATCATCCTAATCCATCCGCATACCAACATCACCGGGCGCGAGGATGGGCGGTCAGGTAGGTCTCGATGAGGGTTTCGGGACTGACGTGCGTATAAATCTGCGTGGTGGTCACCGAGGCATGGCCCAGAAGCTCCTGAACCGTGCGCACGTCGGCGCCTCCCTGGATCAAGTGGGTGGCAAAGGAATGACGGAGCGTGTGCGGGTGCAGTGGTTTTTCGATATGTGCGCGTTCACCAGCTGCCTTGACCACTTCCCAGACCGACTGGCGAGAGATGCGCCGGCCGCGCTTGTTGAGAAAGATCGCACGCCGCTCCTTGGTGCCCTTCGCTTTGGCTTCAAGTTCAGGCCTTCCTTCAGCGATATAACGCTTCAACGCCTTCAGCGCATACTCCCCCAACGGCACCAGACGCTGCTTTGAGCCTTTGCCGGTCAACACCACCACACGTTCGTCGAAATCGATATCGTTCAAATCCGAACCGGTGGCCTCGGAGACACGGCAGCCAGTGGCATACATGAATTCCAGCAACGCCTTGTCGCGCAAAACCACCGGGTCAGCCGAACCGCCCATCGCCGCCGCGTCGAGCAGACGCGACACCTCGTCGATACTCAGCACATCAGGCAAGTGGCCAGCGGCCTTTGGAGCCTTCACCCTAGCGGATACGTCGTCATCGACCACCTGCTGCATCAACGCGAATTTGTGGAACTCGTGAACACTGGCGAGCCGTCGCGCCTTGCTGCGGGCGCTTTCACCGGCCTTGTCGAGCGCCGCCACATAGTCTTCGACGTCGTGGGACGTTACCTCATCGAGTTTCTTGATTCCATGAGAGGAAAGCCAGCCCAAGTATTTTTTGACATCGGCGGAGTAAGCGTTCACCGTCGACTTCGCCAGTCCCCGTTCGACGCCGATATGCGCCAGAAACTGCTCGAGCAGGTTGTCCGTCTCATTCATGGTTCCGATTCTAGACGATGATGCACGTTCGTAACACCGATGCCATTATCGGCCTTACATAAGTGATGCGTCATACGACCAGAAACATTCATTTCCTCGGTTTCCTTGTGGGGCTTACGGCATTGGCTTAAGACTTGCACGCCTGATAGTGGCTGCGCGACGACGGGTTTCTTCGTTGCTATATACAGCAATGGGTCGGACCAACAGCAATATTGCTATCGCTGCCGGTCCGACCCATTGCTCACAGAGCAATCATGAAATCATCATTTCATCATTCATCAGCCCTCGTTGTTGAGCGCCTTCTCGCCGCGCTTGGTGTAGATGTAAATCGCACCCGCGCCGCCGAGCAGTGCCACAACCACGAGCCCAACGAGGATGGCCCCCGCACCGCCGGTCATCGGTAGCTGCGAGATGGAGTTGACCTCACGCACCGGAATGAAATAGCTGGCGTTGGTGGTCGAGTTCCAACCAGTGGGGTTCGCCTCAACCAGGTCGAAGAAGTCGCCGGTGTTCTTATAGTGCGGCTCCTCGGCGGAATTCGGTGCGCCCGCATCGATGGTCACCGTGAAGTTCGACTTGGAGATGTCGGAGTAGCCGGACGGCTGGCTGGTCTCGTCGACGGTATAAACACCAGCGGAAAGCCCGTCGAAGCGCAGCTGGCCGGCGGTCAGACTCCCATTAACCGCATCGCCCGGAGCACTCGAACGCTGCAAGGCCGTGACCGCTTC
Source organism: Bifidobacterium sp. ESL0732 (assembly GCF_029395535.1). Taxonomy (NCBI): domain Bacteria; kingdom Bacillati; phylum Actinomycetota; class Actinomycetes; order Bifidobacteriales; family Bifidobacteriaceae; genus Bifidobacterium; species Bifidobacterium sp. ESL0732. The sequence goes on from NZ_CP113920.1 coordinate 1,596,987, forward strand.
GGTGTTGTCGTCACCCTGATTGGCCGCCTTCTTGTAGCTGCCCTTGATGACCTTGCCGTTGCCGTCCTTGACCGGGTAGAACTTGATGGCCTTGCCGTTACTGTCGAGGATACGGAACACGCCGTCTTCGAGCTTGGTGTCGGGGTTGTTGCGTGCCTGGTTGACGATTCCGAAGCTGTAGAAGTAGATCTTGGGCAGGTTGGGGTCGTTCGTGTCCTCGGTGTGGTCGATCACGCCCTCGCTGGCCGGCGGGTTCGACGGGTTGTTGGGGTCGCCATTGTCATTATCAGGCTGGGTGCCGCTGTCGTTGGAGTAGGTCAGCTTGATACCATTCTTCAGGGCACCGCTCACGGCGCTGTCATCGATCTTCATCTTGTAGGTGATCTTGATGAAGTGCGTGCCGAAGTACATCGGGTTGGCCGGAGTGCCGTCGCCTTGCGAGATGAGCCTGATGACCGGGGAGAAGTTGAAAGTGACCACCCCACCTGAGGTCTCATTACCAGCCGCCGGGGTGATGGTGTAGCCGTCAGGTGCGTCGACGTCAATGGCTTGGCCAGAAGGTGAAGTGTCAAAGAGCTCGGAATTACTAATCTTGACGGTCGTGCCTATCGGCACATAGGTCAGGCCCGGAGAGGGATGATCGGTGAGCTTGTACGTGTAGTGCGTAAAGCCGGTGGTCAGCGGGATGCTGGCGATGATCTGGTAGGTCAGCTCGTCGCCGATACCGGCCGTGGCGGGTGTCGGGGCGATGAGCTTCTTCTTGATCATCGGCGTCTCGCTCTTCATGTTGATGACGCCAAGCTTGTTCGCCGCATCATCTGCGAAGGTGTCATACAATGTGCCATCCGTGGAGACCACTTGGGTTCCCACCAACATCGGGATGGAAGCCGGCGAATTGCCCGCAAGCGTGGCGGTGGTGTCCACCACCAGATACATGCCGCCTTTGAGAGTCGGGAAGGTCACGTTCATATCGGCGGTATCACTGCCAGTGGTCGGTGCCGCAATGGTGCTGACGTCTTCTCGGCCGGTGGCGGCCATACGGGCCTTGACGTTGGCGTTGTCGGAAAGCTTGGTGACGAACTGGCGCAGCTTGCCGTCGTAGGCCTTGCCACGGGCGCTCGAGGTTGAGTCCTCGGAGGTGTTAGTGGTCGAAGCGTAGCCGAGCCAGGACTTGGCCACCGCTCCCATGACATTGTCCTCGTAGCCTGTCGGCATCGACGAGACACCTGCGGTCTGAAGGTATGCGTTCTTCATGGCATCCGCAATTTCCTGTCCCGCAGGCGCACTGTTATCGATGTTTTTGGAGCTGATGCTCACACTCTCGATTTGGTTGTCTGCGTTCTTGGAGGCGGTCATGTAAACGCCCAGACGCATCGCTGTGAACGCGTGCCCCTTGATGGCCGAACCTTTGCCTTTGATGGTCAACGTCGCAATCTTCGAGGCTGAATCCATCGGATTGATGGGGATGGACGTCGAGGCTGCGTTGGCTACGCCTGCCGGGCTCAGAGCGAGCAACGCGGCCGCTGCGGCCACGCCTCCCACCAGCGCCTTGAAATGTGTGCTCTTCATGATTATGCTCTTTCTATTGTGTAAGACTGCAAAACTTGTATTGCGATGCTTGAGTTTGATTGTTGTCGGCGATCGCTGGACGACGCATCATCATTCGCCCAGCCACCCGGCGGCCTGCGATGATACGCTGCATGCCGCCGATATCCGGTTGCTTTATGGATCATCCACCGCCTTTCCCGTCGTCGGATCAGCGAATGAAGGGTCTTCTGACGCCATTCGTCGGCTTACGTATGCGTAGATTCCAGCGCCAAGAGTCAACAGCAGCAATATCAGCCCAGTAATTATCCACGGCAGATTGCTGTGGTCGCCGGTGAACGGCAACGCCTTCGCCGGTGGAATGAGGTTCAGCGGCACTGCGATAATCGCGGTTTCGTTGGTTTGCGAGTCGACCGCGTAAATGTGGATGTCGCCGGAAGAGAGCCCATTGGGCACTGCAACCGACCAATGACCGCTCGCATCGGTGGTGACCGGGGTGGCGGTCGAGCCGTCGGGCCAAGTGACGTGTACCGTCACGTTCCCCTCCGGGTCGGCGTCCGCACCGAAATTGTGATAGGTCTTGTTGATCGTACCGGATAGATTGCCACCGCTGACCGCCGTGTCATCGAGCCTGGGCGAGGTCATGTCAAGGGTGACCACCGTGCGGTCAATCGACGAGGAAGTCTCGTTTGTACCAGCCGCATCGCTCAGATATGCCTGGAACACATACGTATCGAGCTTGGTATGCTGCCCGTAGAAGAAGCTCGGCTCGACCTCACATGTCCAGTTCTGCTGGCCAGCTGAAAGATTGGTCAGGGTGCACAGCAACTTGTCCGAGGTGGGATGCGAATTGCCGACATTCGACTCCGCCGCCACACGGGTCGCATAGACCTTAAGCGTCATTCCGGCGGCGGGCGTATTGACTGTGCCGTGGACCTTGACCTTCGAACCCGTAGGCAACAAACCGTTCGCAGTCGTCTTGGTGTGCGGCACTTCGGTCAGATTCGGCAGCACCACCGGCGGCGGCACGAATTGCAAGGTACGGATGTTGGAGAATCCGGAAGTCAGGTCGTAACCGCTGGTTGTCTCGGCCTGCCAAGCATGATAGCGCACCGAGCCATTCGTCACCGTGTTGTCGTTATCTGCAATGGACCAGCGCCCGTCCGAACCGACCGTCGCCTCACCTATATATCGTCCGCGCGTATCGGGGTCGTCAGGAGCGGTGCCGACAATCGGTTTGCTCGGGTCTTCAGCGTAGAGCCGCACCACATGGCCGGGAATGCCCGTACCCTCAATGGTCGGATGCTGGGTCTGCAACCAGCTGCCCTCGGCGGGTGTGGTGATTACGGGAGGCGTAACAACAGGCAGACTGTATTTGTAGTAGGCCGTGTCGATGTCCCAGCCTTTGGCGACCAGCGCGTCGGCTTCGCTCTGCGACATTCCGGCGGTGACCCCGTTGGGCTGTCCGTCAAGCGGGTTGTATGCATCGCGCATGTTGGGCGCCACGCAGTTGGCGGTGGAGCCTGAAGCAGTGGTAGTGATGGGCCAAGTCACCAGTTTGAAATACCCGTCCAGCTCGGGCTGGTCATCCTTTGCCTTTTTGAAATCAATGGTGCCATCAAGATTCTGCGCCGGTGCCATGTTGCTGCCCGACCTCGCCCGAATATCATGATTATCGAGAGTAATACGATTGAACGCTGAGTTGGACGTGGAGCCACTGGCAGGGGAAGTGCCCCGTGGAGTCTGCCCATCGACACGTTGCGCGGTGGGCGTCAGATCGTTGACCGGCACCCACTTCTGGCCACCGCTCAGGCCAAGCCACTGGAAATAGAACGACGTGTTGCGCGAGCAGGTGTTGGTCACGCCCGAGTCGTACCAAGGATTGTACCAATAGACGAAGAAGGAGTTCGGTGGAGCGGTACCGGCACTAATGGGCGTGCCACTGACGACGTTGATGCCCACGTCGGTCATCAAGCCCCAATTGGCCTGATTGCCGCTCCACAATAGAGGGTTATCGTCCCAGCCCACAAACGCGCGTGGACCGTTGCAATCCGCACCTGCTCCGGTTCCGCTGCACTCCCTGGAGTATAGTTTGGCCGGATAAGCGGCGGTAAGATTGGTCCAGGTGCTGCCTTCGGCACGATTCGGCGGAATCGTCCAGTTGTTGTCGTTGACGTTGCCGGTCTGCGCATAAACATATTGCGGTGTGGTGACACCACCTATCGCCGTCCGGTCAACGCTATTGGTATAGCTTAGGTCCGCCTCGACGGAGATTGTCAGGTAATCGTAGACACCTGAATTCACGATGCTGTGAATAGTGTAGCGTTCATCCCTGTTCTGCGCCCATTTCAACGCTCCTGCAGCCCCTGCAAGGCCACTGCCGAGAGTGTTGATATAAGTGAGCGTGGTCAACCCACCAGTGGCGCTCGCATCGTTTTGAAAAAGAAGTTTGAGTCCGCAGCTGCGCCCTGTGGAGGGGAAGCCGGTCTGGCATTGCGTGGGATCGTTTGCCCTGACCTGGCCGCGGGCGACGCGCAACACAAAGTCCATGCGCAGCTCATCCTGATCGGTGTCGATGTGGGTGTTCAAAGCCAGCATCTTGAAGAGCTTGGGTTTGTAGTCTATCGGCTCATTGGCTTGGACAGAAACTTCATTAGCTTGAGCCACACCGACCGGTGACGAAATCGGCGAAGAGGTCGATGGCGGCACAATTGCCAATGACACTAGCGCGAAACATATCGCGAGCAGCGAGCAAACCACCGCCCGCCACCACTGTTTCCGAACCCTGCCACTGGTCATATGCTCTTGCCTTGCCTTGATGGATGCCACTATGCAAACCACGCACAGGTATGAATTACACTTCACATATTAGTGCGGTAATGCGTGGATAATCCAACTCAAGCCGCCCATTAACGCTAGACGAACATCCGTTTTCGTCTAACGAAAATCCGTGTACCAACACTGCATAATGCCGTTCGAGCTACTCCCGCTAAGGTTTGACGACCCTAAAACCATCCTTTTGCATGACGAATCGGCCAATGGCGACGATGCTTCATTAGAATAAAGATTATTCCAACGGCGATAATCGTCAACGCCGTGATCGTCCCCCACAACAAACCGTCACCCACGGAATCCTCAGGGTAAGGAATGTCTTTGGGAATCGGGCGACGCTCCGCCGTCAGTACCAGACGATGTGTGTTGACCCCATAAGGCGTGCAGGTCATCAACGTCACCAGATCCTTGCCTTGCTGCACCTTGTAAAGATGGACATCGTCCGGGGAGACGACGTGAATGGCCGTGACCCGGTAGCCCATGGTGCGACCCAAGGTATCGATGTAGATGACATCGCCTTGCCGGAGCTGGTCCAGCCGGGTGAACAACGTTTCGTAGGGACGGCCTCGATGTCCGGTTAGCACGCTGTTGGTCGACTTCCCGCCGACTGGCAGACTGGTGCCGTAAAGATGGCCCACGCCCTTGTCGAGCACCTCATCGGAAGTGCCATGGTAGATCGGCAGTTTCAGGGAGATCTTGGGGATATGGATGACTCCCATCACCCCGCCGCCACCGTTTAAGAGCCCTTGATAGGTCGTGTCCTTTTGCGAGGACGTCAAGGCTTTTCTGCCGCCGTTGGAGTTCTTGACCGACGAGGCGAACGGATCGCTGAACTCTCCCAATGAATGTTGCGTACTCGAGGCTATGGATGCGTTGTATCGCTGTGCGGCCTGGTATTCCCCAACCACTTTGCCTTGCGGCCACTTGCGAACACGGTTCATGGCAGCGACGGCTTCGGCCTCCTGTCGTCGCGCATTGACATATTGATTCGCCGGCAACCAGAGCGCCAAGGCGACAGCGGCCACTACAAAAAGCGCGGCCACGGCCTTCATGGAGTTGATTATCCTGCGTTTTTTGCGGATAACCGCAGCATGGTTCAATCCTTCGTGAATGGCTGCAAGGAACGGCTTGTAGAAGTTTTCGCCATGCGTGTCATCGGTACGCGCGGCACCGTTGCTCAACCGAGCTGAAACACGTTCCGGCAGCGTCAGCCGACCGTTCCGAGACCCCTGCGTCTGTGCAACGGTTCGGCGGTCTTGCCTGGGCCCGCGTGCTCCATCATCGTTCATATCTCTTACGCTACACGTTTTAAAGGCACCAAGTCGATTCATGGTGCCCTAATACGCGAAAAGCCCCCGCGATTGCGGAGGCTTGACATATTTTATTTTAAAGCAGATGCTCAGGCGGCCACCGGGGCGTTCACGTCCTTGGGCAGCGCGGCCTTCGCCTGATCGACGATGGTCTTGAAAGTGTCCGGATCGGAAACGGCAAGCTCAGCAAGCGCGCGGCGGTCGAGTTCGATGCCCGCGAGCTTCAGGCCCTGCATGAAGCGGTTGTAAGTGATGCCCTGAGCACGGACGGCAGCGTTGATACGCTGGATCCACAGCTTGCGGAAGTCACCCTTACGCGCCTTGCGGTCGCGGAAGTTATAGTTAAATGAATGGAGCAGCTGCTCTTTCGCACGACGATACAAACGGGAGCGCTGGCCACGATAGCCCGAAGCCCTCTTGAGAACGACGCGACGCTTCTTATGAGCGTTCACTGCGCGCTTGACACGTGCCATATTGTTTCCTCTAGCTTTCTATAAACCTATATACCCTTGTAAACCAAGCCGATTTCAGCGGCCGAGCAGCTTTCGCATGTTCTTGCTCTGCGACGTGGCCAGCACCTGGTCGCGGGAGAGGTTGCGGCGCTTGCGAGCGGACTTGTGCTCAAGGTTGTGGCGCATCGAGGTGCCAGCCTGCATGAGCTTGCCCGTACCGGTGACGCGGACGCGCTTTTTCGCGGCGGAATTGGTTTTCATCTTCGGCATTGCTGCCCTCCTATTTTCTTTCGGATATCGAATCATTCTTCGATGCCCTGTGCCCGCCGACGTTGCCATCGGCCGGCACAAAAATTTCCTCTTACTTCTTGCTTGCCCTTGGCGCCGGCTTGGCCGGTTTTGCGGGCTTGGCAGGTTTCGCCGCAGCGGCTGGTTTCGGCTTGTCGGCAGGCTTTGCAGCATCTGCGGCGGGCTTAGCCGATTTTTGAGGCTTCTCCGACTTGGCGGGTGCTTCGGCCTTGCTAGCCTTGGACGTTGCCTTGGTAGAAGACTTGGCCGTTGCCTTCGGCTCGGCAGCCTTCGCAGGCTTTGCGGAAGCGGACGATTCGGCTACCTTGATTTCATTGGCAGCTTCCTTCGTCTCGCCGGCTTCCTGTGCCTTTTCCTTCTCCTTTGCCGCAAGCCTTGCCTTCTGGCGGGCCTGGCGGTCGGCACGGGTGTCGGCGCCACGACGTCGCTGCTCGGACTTGGCGTGAATCTTCTTGCCCTTGGGAGCCAACGTCATGAAGATGTTGCGTCCCTCGTGCTTCGGGTAGAACTCGATGGTGCCATACTCGGAGACCTCATCGGCCAGACGTTGCAAGAGCTCCACGCCACCAATCGGACGTGACTGTTCACGGCCGCGCAGCATGATGGTGACCTTGACCTTATCGCCGCCCTGAAGGAAGCGAATCACATGACCTTTTTTGGTCTCGAAGTCATGCTCGTCAATCTTCAGACGGAAACGGATTTCCTTGATCTCGGCCGCACTCTGATTACGACGTGCTTCACGCTGCTTGATCTTCTCGTTGTACTTGTACTTGCCATAGTCGATGAGCTTGGCCACCGGAGGATCTGCATTCGGCGCCACTTCAACCAAATCGAGATTTGCTTCCTTGGCCAGATTCAATGCGACCGAGGTCGCGATGACCCCGACCTGCTCGCTGTTCGGGCCGATCAGGCGTACCTTGGAAACGCGTATCTCGTCGTTAATGCGTGGTTCTGCGCTGATGATGAACTCCAATCCTTGCTGCTGTTGGATGCACCGTCTATGAAAACGCAAATGCCGAATCACTTCGACAATAGACGCAGCAAAGATTCAAAACACAGGTATCGAATCCAATCGACACGCAGAAAGTCACGGTAAATACCGCACTTTCGATTCCCCGCAAACGTAGGAAATGCTTTGAACCCGAAGCTACGAAAAGCTTCCAGGTGGGGCGCACCCACTTTCTTGATTTCTCAAGCCAACAAATAATTATACTACACGCTACGACAACAGAGCCGTGTCCGAAAATGCAAGTGAAACGCCGTGATGCGTGATAGTTGTCGTCCCCAAACGTTTCTAATCAAGAATCCCGCGTCGTCGAGTCTTCACAGCTGGGTTAGCAAAGAACTCACTGACGGGTATCGAAATTTGCGTATTCCAGCTCTTTCGAGGCACCGTCGTCTTCAATCTGCACCTTGCCGGTGGGATGGAAACCGATATGGCGGTAAAAGCCCTGTGCCTTGTCGTTGGATTCCTGTACCCACAGCACCACACGCTTGGTTGGCAACGCATCGAACACTGCCTGCGCCAGCTTGCGCCCGATACCCAGACCATGGCAACGGTTGAGCACATAGATTGCTGCTAGCTCCGCGCAATTGGGATAATCGCTGGGTTTACGAGCAGGATTGGCGGATTCAGCATAACCGACCACCTCATCGTCCACCAGCGCCACGAACACATTCGCCGGGTCGTGACGTTTCGTGACTTCAAGCGCGAATTCCGGCGTGATCTTGTCAACCAGCCACTGCGGCAGCTTGCCCTGATAGGTCTCATGCCAGGTCTGCGAGTGCACCTTCGCCTTGGCCTCGAAATCGGCTGGCATGATATGCCGCACGACGACGGAATGCTCACAATGCTCACTTGTAGTCGGCATAATCGTTCCCTTCCTTGGAAAGTCATGTCCCGTCAATCAACGTCTAAGAACGACGGGGACGGATGCGCCTGCCTCACATCATCGTGAAGCGGGCTTCGGTCCTACTTGTTGATTACTGCTTCAATATTGTTGCCATCAGGATCATGGACAAAGGCCGCATAATAGCTCGGGCCGTAATTCGGACGAGGACCTGGAGCACCGTTGTCACTGCCACCGGCCTTGAGACCAGCGTCATAAAACGCTCTCACTTCATCTTCACTTTGCGCCACGAACGCGAGGTGAATCGGCGACGGAGTCGTGCCCTCCTTTGCGGCTTCGATCCAGACGCTGTCGTTATCCGTGCCGTCCGAGAACATCACAGCTCCGGGAAACTCGGCACCTTGAACGTAACCGAGAGGCGCCAACGCCGCCTGATAGAAAGCCTTTTCGGCATCAAAATTAAGCGTGTACACACCAATATGGTTGATCATGATTCTTTCCTTCTGTTGAGGTAGACTCACATTTTTCAAGTCCCCAAAATGCGAGCCAAAAACGAACGTTGCTCACAGCATAATAGCATCATTGCAACTGTTTCGAGACATTTTCAAAATCGTCAATGTTAGTTAGGCCGGCATTTTCAACGTCCCTGCAAAATGTAAGCCAACAACACATGTAAAATTTATATATGACCCTTTCTCGTCCATGTTTCATTTTCGCCGCCGGAACCTACTACGGCAATGAGCCATCCACCAGCCAACTTCCGGATGACGCCTTTATCATCGCGGCCGATGGCGGTCTTGATCGCACCCGGGATTTGGGGATCAGGCCCGACTTGGTGATCGGCGATTTCGATTCCGCAAAGGCAGAAATTCCGCGGGATGTCGAAACCATCGCGTTGCCACCGGAACACGACGATCCGGACATGCTTTCGGCACTGAAAACCGGATGGTCGCGTGGATACAGAGACTTCCACATTTATGGCGGATTGGGCGGACGAATCGATCACACAGTCGCCAATATCCAGATGCTCGCATTGCTGGCGCACAACGGCGGCGTCGGGCTGTTATACGGCGAGCACAGCGTGGTCACCGCGATTTGCAACGGCTCGTTATCGTTTGTGTCGGATGTTTTAGAAGACAATGCCACCAATCGCATGGTTTCGGTTTTTTCGCATGCCGACACCTCGCGCGGAATAAACGAAACGGGACTTAAATACGAACTCAAAGACGGAATCATGCACAGTGACACCGTTCTTGGAGTCAGCAACGAATTCCTTGCTGGTCATCCAGCCTCAATCAGCGTGTCGGACGGCACCCTTATCGTCACTTTTCCCCTTGAGGCGACGTTGCCTACGTTCAAGACCAGTGTCAAAGCCCCGGAAACACTGGGGCCGTTGTCTTCGCATGTCTCGGCGCTGCTCAATAAGTCGCGTTGAAACAGACATTTTTGTCTGATAGCACACGATTGGATTATTTCTCGTATTTCATACTTCAATAGGGCCTAGTATCAAAGCAACAACGTAATGAAAGGATCCGTCATGACCAGCGCAAACTCCACTACTTTGAAACCCGACCCTGCCCAACAGGACGGCAAAGTGCTCTTCGTGTGCTACAACCATTGCTCCACCTGTGCCAAAGCACGCAAATGGCTAGGCGAGAATAACATCGATTTCACCGAACGCGACATCAAAGGCGACAACCCCACCGCCGCCGAACTCAAGCGCTGGTGGAAGGCGAGCGGTCTGCCTTTGAAGCGTTTCTTCAACACCTCGGGCATGCCCTATCGCGAAATGAAACTCAAGACCAAACTGCCGGAAATGAGCGAAGACGAGCAGCTGAAACTCCTTGCAACCAATGGTATGCTGGTCAAGCGCCCAATAGTTGTGAACGCTAACACAATTTTGGTCGGTTTTGATCCCGAAACATGGAAAAACACCTTTTCTAGTAGAGGAGACAAGTTAAAATAACAATTGTTGGTAAATTACAGCAAAGGGCGCGAGCCCGCGTTCCCAAGCTGTTCCTTTAGGGAGAATTACATGACAGTAAAGATTGGTATTAACGGTTTCGGCCGCATCGGCCGCCTTGCGTTCCGTCGCATTTTCGAACTTCAGGCCCGCGGTGGCGAGGCCAGTGACATCGAGGTCGCAGCAATCAACGATTTGACGACCCCGGCCATGCTCGCTTACCTGCTGAAGTACGACAGCGTTCACGGCACCTTCCGTCACGATGACGGCACCCCGGTCAAGGTCGAGTCCACCGATGACGCGATCGTGGTCGACGGCAAGGAATACAAGGTCTATGCCGAGAAGGACGCCCGCAACATTCCGTGGGTGAAGAACGATGGCGTTGAGTTCGTGCTCGAGTGCACCGGCTTCTACACCTCCGCCGCCAAGAGCCAGGCTCACCTGGACGCCGGCGCCAAGAAGGTCCTCATCTCCGCTCCGGCGAAGGACGACACCACCCCGACCGTGGTCTTCGGCGTCAACCAGGAGATCCTCAAGCCCAGCGACAACATCGTTTCCGCCGGCTCCTGCACCACGAATTCCTTCGCGGCGCTCGTCAAGATGATGGATGACGAGTTCGGCATCAAGGTCGGCTTCATGACCACCGTGCACGCCTACACCGGCAGCCAGATGCTGCTCGACGGTCCTCGTGGCTCCAAGCCGCGCAACAACCGCGCCGCCGCCGTGAACACGATCGAGCACTCCACCGGTGCCGCCAAGGCAATCGGCAAGGTCGTTCCTTCGGTCAACGGCAAGCTGCAGGGCCACGCCCAGCGCGTGCAGATCCCCGACGGCTCCTTCACCGAGCTCTTCACCGTGCTCAACAAGGAAACCACTGTTGACGAGATCAACGCCGCCGCCAAGAAGGCCTTCGAGAACAACGAGACCTTCGGCTACAACGGCGACAGCATCGTCACCTCCGACATCATCGACGACACCCACGGCGGCGTCTTCGATCCTACGCAGACCGACGTCAACACCATCGACGGCACCACGCTGGCCCGCACCGTTGCCTTCTATGACAATGAGTACGGCTTCACCTGCAACATGATCCGCACCCTGCTCTACTTCGCTGAAATCAGCAAGTGAACACGTTGCGGCGATAAGCTGCAGAATCGTTTCATTTCCGAAACGTGATTCGTGATGAAAAGATCCCCAATCGTTCGGTTGGGGATCTTTTCGTATCTGCAGCAGCCATTGTTCATTGCTTACGTCTGCAAACTTTGACTATCATTTGCCCACGCCGGCACTTTACACGAATGTCGCCTGATCAGTTCAACAAAACCTGAATTCAGAAACGAAATGATGATCTGGCACGATTAGACTTGAAGATATGGGCAAAAAACACAAGAAAGCAGCGGGAACGGCCTCTACCCCAGCCACGCGCGAGCTGAGTGAAGCAGGAATTCCCTTCAAAATCTATGAATATGAACATTCTTCTGACCATATGGACGAAGGTTACGGACTTGAAGGCGCGGAAAAGTTGGGCATCGACCCACATCGTTCGTTCAAAACGCTCATGGCTGACACAGGAGATGAACGGGTCATCGGTGTGGTACCAGTCAGCGGGCACTTGGATATGAAATATCTCGCCACGGCCGTAGGGGCCAAGAAAGCGGCTATGGCAGACCCGAAAGTGGCGCAACGCGAAAGCGGCTACGTGGTCGGCGGCATCTCGCCTCTGGGCCAACGTACAAAGCATAAGACGGTAATTGACGCAAGTGCGATGCAATTCGACGAAATCATCATTTCCGGTGGCAAGCGCGGTTTCAGCGTCGGCGTAAATCCAAATGACCTGGTGAAAGTACTCGGCGCCACTGTCGCTTCAATCGGTACTTGGTAGAGTCGCCTCCTCCCAAATCCTGGGCCCAAAAAGAACCTTCTGATTCTCAATGTCATAAAAATAACCCTCTTGGTGCGCCAAGAAGCCCTTATTAGCCACTTTGACCAAGCAAACTTCATATTTTGACCTTCTTGGCGCACCAAGAGGCCGTGTTATCCGAAATTGAGGCTCATTCTTCTTATTTTGGCCAACTTGGTGCGCCAAGCAGCCGTTTTTATCCGAAATTGAGGCTCATTCTTCGTATTTTGGCCATCTTGGTGCACCAACAGCTTTAAAAAACGGCAAAATATGGATAATGACATGTTCGTTTCATTTGCACCGTCGCAGAATCAGACCGAGTGTCATATTAGAATAGTGAACGGTAACAATTACGTTTCTACAACAGGAGTTGATATGACTTCAACGACACTGCCCCCTCGCTCGGGACAACAATTCACCATTTCGCACGGCGACTACATGGCAGTAGTCACTGAGCTCGGCGCCACGCTGCGCAAACTCACCTACCAAGGCAAGGACATGATCGCCTCGTGGGACCCGGATAAAACGGTGCCCTGCACCAACGGCGAGCTGCTCGTACCCTTCCCCAACCGCATCGAGGACGGCGTCTACACCTTCGAAGGCAAGACCTACGAGCTGCCGATTGACGAGCATGAGAAGCATAACGCCATCCATGGTTATGGCTATCGCGCCTTCTGGAAGCTGGAAAGCCTTGAAGAGGATTGCGTATCACTGACCTGGCGCACCGGCAATATGAAAGGCTATCCTTTCGACCTTCTGGTTCGTGCCACATTCAGCTTGAGCGACGACGGGCTCAAGCTCACGTTGTCGGCAACAAACAACGATTCCGTAGACGCACCGTGGGCCCTAGCCATCCACCCGTGGATCGCCAACGGATTTGACGGTTATGGCGATGAGATCGACGGACAGAACGCCCAATGCAAAGTCACCATCCCCGCACGCACGCACGTCACCGTCAATGAGCGTCTGCTCCCCACCGGCACCGAACCTGTAGCCGGCAAGTATGACCTGCGTCAGCCTACGGCCCTCACCGAACAGCCTTTCGACGACGCCTGGACCGACGTCGAACGTGACGCAGACGGCAATGCCTTCGCCACTCTGACGCGTCCGGACGGGCTGACGGTGAGCGTCGGCGGTGACAAGACCATTACCTCGTTCCAGATGTGCACCGGCACCGGATTTGCGCCGGAAAGCCATCCGGCGGGTGTCGCCATCGAACCGCAGACCGCATATGCCAACGCGTTCAACAGTGGCCGTGATCTCATCGTCATCAAGCCTGGCGAGACCAGCTCCACCAACCTCTATTTCAAGGCTGAACAGCGCTGAATCGTCCTGGATAGGTACCGTAGATTTTTTAGTCGAATCTCCGGCGTTGGCTTGCGAGAAGTCGCAACAACGTGCGATAATGCCTAAGGCTTATTCATTGAACGTAAAGGAGTCCATCATGGGAATGCGCGGACGTAAGCGTAAAGACCGCCGCAAGAAGGCAGCCAACCACGGCAAAAGGCCAAATGCCTGAGTTCCGTTAGGTACGCAGAAAACGAAAAATGCCCCGCAGTAAATGCGGGGCATTTTCATATACAACTCAAAACATCATGCAGAAGCGATTTCGCCGTCGCGGGATTCTTCGAGGCAACAACGGTCGAGCGTGGCCTCAAGCTTGGCGAAAAGGCATTGTGGCGCTGTTGCCGGACGCAACAAACCGCGAAGTTCAGCAATCAAGGCCTTTTCACTGGCATCACAACAGGATTCAGGATTAAAGCACTCGTCATCGGGGACGCGCTTGTTCGAATCATAACAGGAGATTTCGATGTCGGTACGCGTGACACCATCAGCGTGTTGGCTTCTCACCACCACCCGACTGGTACGCTCGACTCGTCCGTCCATCGTCGTTCTCCTTTCATGACTGCTAATCCACTATTATTACTCATTTTGGCCGTTTTGGGGTTCGCGGATAGTGAAGACAAGGCCTTTTTCCGAATTTCCCGGGCTATTCCTTGGGTTCTTTGGGTTTTACCGTTCCGAAGATTTTCCAGACTTCGCCTTTTGTGCAGGATTCCCAGGTTCTATGCCCATCTCCTTGCCATAACCACGCTGCCGAGCATATTCGGTCAACTCGTCCTTCAATTGCGAGCGCGCGCGGTTGAGGCGGCTCATCACCGTGCCGATCTTGATGCCCTGTTCCTTGGCGACCTGCTTGTAGGATTTGCCGTCGATGGCCGTATCGATGAAGACCTGACGGCGTTCAGGGGAAAGTGAATCCAGCGCCTGCATGATCTCGGCCGGCGCAAAACCGTCCAGGTATTCCTGCTCAGCAGATTTCAGTCCCTCAGACGAATGATCAGAGGCCGAATAGATGTCCCAATCGTCGTACTCCCCTGTGGAATCGTTGGCACGCTGGGGGCGGCGTTTGGCCTTGGCATATTGGTTGAAGTAGGCGTTGCGTTCGATGGTGGTCATCCACGCTTCGAAGTTGCTGCCTGGGCGGAAGCTATCGAAAGCCTTAAACGCACGCTCGTAAGCGTCCTGCACGAGGTCCTGCGCATCCTCGGGGTTGTTAGTAAGCTTCATCGCTTGTCGGTAAAGCGCATCGACGGCAGGCATCGCAAGAGCCTCGAAACGCGCGCGCTTCTGCGCTGTCGTCTCCTGCTCCTGCTGCTTGGTCTGTGCCTGGTCGGTTTGTGTCACGTTACTATTGTAAACGTTCGTCTCATATCGCCCGACACGCGCTTTTCCCGCATTTTATTTAGATATTTTCAATATAGGCATATGGTTTTATGAACATATTCAATCAGAAAACTTGATACCATGCACAACGATATTTCTTAGGATTGTTTCAAAAGAGAACCATCGAGAAGAAAGAATATCGCTCTCTCTATAATGTAATGCAATGTCGGAATCGGAACGCACAATATTGTTATGACAACAACGAAAAACAATGCGGACGCCGACAACGCGGCACCCATGCTCGACGCGATAGCACAAGCTCCTCAGCAAGATGAAGACACCACACTCGGAACTGCTTGGCTGCTCGGTTTCGACACCGAGACCACCGGAACCGGTTCGGCTGACGCCATCGTCTCCGCCTCGCTGGTTCTGCGCGACCCCAGCAAAGGCTACGAGGGCGACGTCGTGGCGGAATGGGTCATCAATCCACACCGTCATATAAGCGCCGGCGCAAGCCGGGTCAACGGGTTCACCGATGAATTCCTCGAGTCCAACGGCGCGGAACCTGCCGACGCCATCGCCGCCATCGCTTCCATCGTCGCAGCCGCTCAAGGCAAGCAAATCCCGCTGCTCGCCTACAACGCGCCTTTCGACGTGCGCATGCTGGCCGGTGATCTCAAACGCTGGAACCTGAAAGCGCTCCCCGATGAACTTCTGGTGGCCGATCCGCTAGTCATCGATCGCGAGATCTCGCACCGTCACGGCAAGCGCACGTTGACCTATACCACCGAATACTACGGAGTCGAACCACATGGCGATTTCCACGATGCCACCGCCGACACCACCGCGGCCGTTGACCTCATCCAACCGATGTCCACGCTCTACCCGAAAGTCGGCAACCTAAAGCTCGGTGAACTCATGGACTGGCAGCGCGAGGCGCACAAGAAGTGGAAGGATTCGTTCAACAAGTGGATGGAATCGCGCGGCCGTCGGCCTATCACCGATAACTGGCTCTGAACGCTTCTGTATAGCAGCTACGAAACCAGCAATAGCGGAATCTTCATAAAAGAACACCATATTTTACGGCGATACCCGATTATCGATGCGGGATTAAGCCCGGTTTCACGTCGGCATGCAGAAGATTCACTGTGATGTGTAAGTTCCATTCGATTGTGACAGGTTCCTCTTATTTCCGCTTCCATGATGCGCTAGCCTTATGGGTGGCAAGAAAGGTTTGATATGGCTCTGACTCTGGCAACTGCGGTCGAATTGCTTGATAAGCATCATCTTTTGCGGGAAATCATCCAAGGCAAGACTTGGTCGCGTAACCCCGCACGTTTTGCGGGTGCCGAAGACGCTTTTAATTCCATCACCTATGACACACGGCAGGTGCGCGAAGGTTCGTTGCTGTGTTGCAAAGGCCATTTCAAAGCCGACTATCTTTCAGGCTGTGACGAACACGGACTCAAGGCCTACGTTGCGGAAACGGACTTCAGCGAGAAAACCGAAGCCATCGGCATTATCGTCGATGACATACGTAAGGCGATGAGTCTGCTTTCCGCCGAATTTTACGGACGGCCACAGGACGAACTCACCGTCATCGGCATCACCGGGACCAAGGGCAAAACGACTACCGCCTACTTTGTTCAGTCGATTCTGAACGCTGCCAGCGATGGCAGGGCTGCCCTGTTCTCGTCAGTGGACAACTGCCTTGACGGACATACCTACACAGCCTCCGCGCTGACCACGCCGGAATCGATGGACGCGTTCCGCATGATGCGCGAGGCCCTTGATAACGGAATGCGCTACCTGGTGATGGAGGTCTCCTCGCAGGCTTACAAAGTCGAGCGCGTGTACGGGCTCACTTTCGATGTCGGGGCTTTCTTGAACATCTCCCCCGACCACATCAGCCCCATCGAACATCCTACGTTCGAAGATTATTTGTATTGCAAACGGCAGATTACGACCAACAGCAAGACGTTGGTGCTGGGAGCTGACTGCGACCACGCCGATCTTATTGAAGAAGACGCTGCGGCCGCGGGCGTTCCTGTTACCACTTTTGCTTTGCACACCAGCGGCGCAACCAATAGCGGGACCAAAGCCGACACCGTTGCATGGCCGGCGGATAAAGACCGTACGGCGTTTCATATCGAAGTTGCAGGCACAACCGGCACCTATAAATTGCGCATGGATGGCGATTTCAACTATGCCAACGCCGCCGCGGCACTGACCATCGCACAGCTTGCCGGTATCGACCTCAATAATAAAAAAATTTCACACGCACTAGAAAACGTTCGTATTTCGGGGCGCATGGAGCAGTTCAAGGACTCACACGGACCGAATGTCGCCATCGTCGATTATGCGCATAATTTTGCCAGCGTCTCTGCCCTGATTGACTTCGCGATCGAACGGTATGGCGCAAACAAGCCACGAATTACGCTTGTCAGCGGCTCGGCCGGTGGCAAGGCGGTAGACCGGCGGAAAGAAATCATCGACGCCGCGCAGCACCGCGTCGACCGCATCATCATCACCAGCGACGACCCCGACAGGGAACGCGCGGAAGATATCTGCGAGACCATGCAAGCTGCCGTCAACGATCCCAATGTGCAATCAACCGTCATTATCGACAGGCAAAAGGCCGTCGAAACCGCCATCACCGAGGCACAGGCGCACGATGGTTTCGACGTGCTGCTGATCGTCGGCAAAGGCGAGGAACAGTGGATCAAAGTGGACGGCAAACACGCCCCCTACGAAGGCGACACCCATATCGTTACCAGGTTGTTCGGCCAAACCCATTCATGACACCGAACAGATGCATCCACTGTTTCTGCAATTTTCAGAGGTAAGCTAAGAACCATGAAGCAATTCCAACCGGTACTTTTGGGCAGCGATATCAACGCCTACGGCATGGCCCGTGCCTTCCACGAGGCGTACGGCATCGTCTCGACTGCCTTCGCGCACTTCCAGCTCGCGCCCACCAGGTTCAGCAAAATCGTCGACGTCCATATCGTCGACGGATTCGGCCAAGCCGAGACGTTCCGCAAGACGCTGATCGATTACGCCAAAACCTTCAAATCCGGCCATCCCGGCACCACTCTGCTGCTCATTCCTTGCGGTGACCTGTATGCGAACCTCTTAAGCCATAGCAGCGCGGACCTGGCACCTTACTTCGTTTTCAACACCCTCGACCCGGCGCTCAACAAGCAGCTGAGCTATAAGAACACGTTCTATGACACCTGCGAGCGTTACGGTCTTCCCTATCCCAAAACCAAGGTCATGACCGAGGAAAGCGTGGCGCGCGGCGAATACAAGAATCTGCCGTTCAACTTCCCCGTCGCCATGAAACCAGCCGATTCCGCAGCATGGCTCGATATCGACTTCCCGGGGCGCAAGAAGGCGTTCGTCATCGAGACGCCGGAGGAACTGGACAAGCTCATTAACCTCTCCTACGGCGCCGGCTATCACGCCGAAATGATTCTGCAGGACTTCATCCCCGGCGACGACTCTCATATGCGCGTGCTCAACGCCTACGTCGACCGCCATCACCGCGTGCGCATGATGTTCCTCGGCCACCCGCTGCTCGAGGACCCGACCCCCGAAGCCGTAGGCAACTACGCGGCCATCATCCCCGATTACAACGAGGAGATATGCCTCAAAATCAAAACGTTCCTCGAGGACATCGGCTATGAGGGCGTCGCCAATTTCGACATGAAATACGACGACCGGGACCATACTTACAAGCTTTTCGAGATCAACCTGCGGCAGGGCCGTTCCAGCTATTTCGTCACTTTGAACGGCTACAACCTGGCTCGCTATTTCGCTGAGGATTTGGTGGAAGACGCGCCGTTCGACGGCAACACCGTCATCGGCCGCGGCAACAAGCTGTGGATGGAGATTCCGCGCTCGATTTTCCGCGATTACGTGGTCGAAGGCGAAGATAAGCGTCGGGGCATGAAGATGATCGCTGACGGAGATTGGGGCACGACCTTGGAGTATCGCAAGGACATGAACCCGATGCGTTGGCTTTTGATCCGGCACGCGTTCTCGATTTATAAAAAGCGTTACGCGCAGTACTTCAAACAGAAGGCAGATCTCAAGTGAAACGACCGTTTTTCGCCGTTATTGGCGGCATGGGGACTTTGGCGACCGAATCATATATCCGGCTGATCGACAAGATGAGCGACGCCGCCACCGATCAGGACTTCCTCGACTATGTGGTGTTCAACGACGCTTCCGTGCCTGACCGAACGGCGTTCATGCTGGGCGATAGCTTCGACGACCCCTTCCCCGTCATCGCCGATGACATCGCCAAGGCCACAGCCATCGGGGCCAGCTTCATTACGATTCCCTGCAACACCGCGCATTTTATGCTGCCACGTTTCCAGGAACTTACCGACGTGCCGATTCTCAACATGCTGACCGGCGCCGTGGAACGCATGAAGGCGACTTTGCCCGTCGCAACGCACCCACGCGTCGGTTTCATGGGCACCGAGGGTTCTCGCCATTCCGGCCTCTACCAGCGTGAAATCGAATCCGCCGGCTACACGTTCATCGAACCCGACGATGAACTGCAGAAGCGCATCGATTCGTTGATTTATGACGACGTGAAAAGTGGTGGACCACTAAGCCTTGAGCGCTACCGCTACGTCATCGATACGTTCCTTGACAAGTCTGAGTCGGCTCGCTATCGCTGCGATATCGTGGTTCTAGGCTGCACTGAGCTCTCGGTCCTCAATGAGGCCTTCCCGCTCCCTGGCCTTCCCATCATCGATGCCCAAACCATTCTGGCCGAAGATACTGTGGCGCGCGCGAAGGCACTGCGGCAATAGAGCGATAGTAATATTCAAAAACGTATGGCACTTGCCAATAGCAAATTGTGGGCGTGCGTAAGTGCATGCACTTACGCACGCCCACAACAAATTCGAAATAATAAGCTGGCAATAAAAAACCATAACTAGCCTAACGCTCGGATCTCAGACGGAAGGCAGGTGCAACGCGCTTGCCTCCGCACAATATTCCATAATTGATTCACGCATCAGCTCAACAGACGCATCACATTTTCTGCGGTGCGGCTGATGTTCTTTTTTGCCGTCTCTTCGCGAATCGCCTCGGGAAGCGTGCAGACACCAGAGAGCACACCGAAAATGGCATCGATACCCAGACCGTACAGCGTCTCGATTCCATCTCCCACGTTGCCTGCCAAAGCGATGACCTTGGCGTTCGGAGCAACCTCTTTCACCGCCTGGGCCGTACCCATCGGTGTTTTGCCGTATTGCGTCTGGAAATCGATGCCGCCCTCGCCGGTGAAACAGTAATCGATGCCACGGGCCTTGGATTTGAGCCCGGTGGCTTCCACGACGGTTTCAACGCCCGAACGCATGCGCGAGTCGGTGAACGCAAGGAACCCTGCACCCAAACCGCCGGCGGCACCCGCACCGGGAATATCGGCCACATCGCGACCCAGCTGATGATCAATGAGCTTGGCATAATGTTTCAGGCTCGCGTCGAGCTGCTTGACCATCTCCGGAGTGGCGCCTTTCTGCGGGCCGAACACCGCGGAAGCGCCCGTAGGCCCGGTCAACGGATTCGTGACGTCCGAGGCAAGGATGATGGACACCCCGTCAAGTCTCGGGTGGAGATCCGAAATATCGATGTTGGCCAGATCCTTCAACGCTAGGCCGCCTTCTTCAAGCGGATTTCCCTGACCGTCCAGAAAACGGGCGCCAAGGGCACGGGCCATGCCGGAACCCCCGTCGTTGGTGGCGCTTCCACCCAAGCCGACGATGATATCGCTGACACCGTGGTCAAGCGCGTTGACGATCAGCTCGCCCGTACCGCGTGTGGTAGCGATGAAAGGATTCTTGGTCTGGTCGTCAACGAATTGCATGCCGCTGGCCGCCGCCATTTCGATGACGGCGGTTTTGCCGTCACCAAGCAGACCGTAAGTCGCATCCACCGGCGTACCGAGCGGACCGGTGACCTTTACCGTGATGAATGTGCCGTTCGTTGCGTCGACCAACGATTGCACCGTGCCTTCGCCTCCATCGGCCATGGGCACTTTCACACACTTGGCATTGGGAGCGGCCTTCAAAACGCCGGCTTCCACGGCATCGGCCACTTGCTTGGCGGTAAGGCTACCTTTGAACGAATCCGGTGCGATCAGCACCTTTACTTCTTTGTCTGTGCTATATCCAGTTGTCATCCGCCCATCTCCTTACTTTCAACAATCAATCGATTCGAACATCGACAATCAGAACACGATATCCAACATCAGGGTGGCCACGACCGTCATCGTCATCACCGACAAATCTCGAATCGGCACACCCTAAGCCGATGCAGGGGAAGCGATTGCAGCAAAGCAAACGAACATCGTGCACAACAACGAAGAACCGGCTCAATAAACTTGCCGAACGCGCCGGATATAACCCTCTCGCGGCCTCCGTGATTATCAGGTTCTCAGCCTAGTCTTCACCATGCACGACTATCTGGGCTTCATCTCGGAAAAGTCGGATGACGAAAGTGAAATCGAGTACTGAACGTTATTCAGACCGACCTCATCACAGAAGATGTCTCGGCAGATGTATCAGCTATTGTGCTCGAGCTTCTGGCTGACGACCGCAGTGACGCCGTCGGAGCGCATCGTCACTCCGTAGAGGGCATCGGCGATGGCCATTGTGCGCTGCTGGTGAGTGATGATGATGAGCTGGGCGTGCTTGCGCAGGTCATTGAACGCGTTGATCAGGCGGGTCAGGTTGATGTCATCAAGTGCAGCCTCGACCTCATCCATCACATAGAACGGGCTGGGACGCGCGGTAAAGATGGCGAAGAGCAGGGCCAAAGCAGTGAGACTGCGTTCGCCGCCGGAAAGCAAACTCAGCTGCTTGACACGCTTGCCTGCTGGGCTCGCCTCCACGATGACGCCCGTGGTCAACAAATCGTCAGGATTTTCCAAACGCAGACGTCCCTTACCACCCGGGAACAATGTTGCGAAGACCTTTTCAAACGCAGCAGCCGTGTCATCGAAAGCGTTCTTGAACACCTCGATCATCGTGCGGTCGAGGTCCTGGATAAGCTTCAGCAAATCATCGCGGCTCTTGGCGACATCATTGCGTTGGTCGTTCAAGTACTGGTTACGCGTCTCGAGCGCATCAAACTCCTCAGCCGCCAGGGGATTGATCTTGCCCAGCGCCTTTAGATCGCGTTCGGCTTTCTGCAGACGCTTCTGCTGCTCGGCACGGACGTACGGCACCATCTGGTAATGGTCGGCATCAATCGGTGCATCCTGGTTTGAATCGTTGTAACCATCAGCATCAGACGTCTCTTCACCGGAATCGCGCTGGTTATCAATTTCGTCGTCACTGTTTGCCAGCGGAATCGGATGGCCTTCGTCATCGAGCACCGGAACCAGCTTGTCGGGGCCGTATTCGTCAACCAACGCTTCGAGATCCAAGCCCAGCGTGTCCGAGACTTTCTGCTCGATCTGGCCATATTGCGCGGCCAGACGCTCACGGTTCACATCCAGTTCATGCTCACGTTGTTGCAAAGCGGCCACTTTTGGCTCAGCTTCGTCGCGCCTTGCACGCAGTTGCTTCAGTTCGGCATCGTGGCTTGAAGCGGCCTTGGAAAGCTCGTCACGCTTGGCGACCACCGTCTTGAGCTCAGCGGAAACCAACGCGGCCATACCACGTGCGTCCGCGGCAATTTGCCGGTCATGGGCTTGCTGATGTTCACGCTTTTCGTTGAGCGCCTTTATCTTCGTGCGCCTTGCCACGGCTTCGCTTGCCTGATCATGGAGCAGACCAGCCTGGCGCACGAGCGAATCGGCCTTGCGATTGGCGTCGTTCCAAACGATCTTGGCCGAGACTTCCTGCTCACGCGCCTTATCCAGCGAAGTCTCGAGTTCGTGGACGCGCTTGTCCAAATCATCAAAGTCCTCGTTGTCGGTATCGGAATGTTCCGCGGTTTCCAGCGCCTGCGCCAAATCCTCAAGTTTAAGCTGATGTGTCTGGCGGTCGTCATCGGTCTGCTTGATTTTTTCGTCAAGCCCGCTGAGCTGTTTCGTCAGTTGCTTGACCCGTTCCTCGACATTCTTGAGATTCTTACGCGCCTGATCGGCTTTGACCTTAGCTTGAATGCGTTGCTGGGATTGCCTATCGACTTCAAGACGAGCTTTATCACGCGCCTGCGTTGCTGCTTCAATCTTTGGATGTATAGCATCCGCTTTGCCCTGAAGTTTTTTAGCTTCCGCCATCGCCTTGTCACGTCGCGCAGCCAGTGAAAGGTCGCTCTGCGAGCGCGAGGAACCGCCGATAGCGCCCACAGCGTTGACCACTTCACCGGCTTTGGTGACAGCCTGGCTGAACCGCCTCTGCTTGTCTTCCACGGCTTCCAGCGCCGTGTCCATATCAGGTACGGCAGCGACGTCATCAAGCAACAAACGGACGGCGCGAACAACGTTTTCGGCGAAATCAGCGTCTTTGGCAGAGTCATTGACACTTACCAAAGTCGAGGCGCAACGAACCGGATACCGGCTGTCTTTTCCGTTGCCATTCCCGGCTTCAGCGTTGTCAACAGCTCCCTCTTCAAGCGGATGCAATACAACAGCCTGCCCAAGCTTACCTTCACTGGCCCGGCGCAAGGCCTCGACCATATTGGATTTGCCAGGCACCACGATGGCGCTGGCAAACTGGTCGAGCGCATGGGCGATGGCTTCTTCCCAGCCATCCTCGACGTGAATGAAGTCGGCAAGTCTGCCCAGCGCGGCCACGGTGTTATCCTGCTCGAGCTCGCCGGAAGCATTGCGGCTTTCCAGCGTCTCATTCAACGCGTCTGCCTTCGCCTTGAGCGCCGTCACCTTGGCAGTTGTGGCTCGCAGCTGCTCTTGCAAGGCGTCAAGTTCCTCCTGACGCTGTTGCATCGCGGTTTTCGCCGCTTCGAGATCCGCGGCGCTGTCTTCTTCACCGGCGTTCTGCGTTTCCGTTTCAAACGCATCACGCTGGGCAGTGGCATCGTTACGCTGTTTGGCGATGGATTCACGCTGCCCGTTAAAGTCCTTGGCACGGCTTTGCGCCAGTTCAATGGCCGATTCCTCACGCGTCTTGAGCTCGCGCAGATTGGCAACCTTCGAAGTGTGTTCCTGCGCAGCCTTGCGCAGTTCCGTCAAGGTCTGACGGGCCGCAGCGAGCTGCTTTTCATTGCCGGCACGAGATTCAGTCGCTTTGTCATAGGCGATGCGCATGTCGGAAACGCTCTTTTTCTGGGCTTCGGCCTGTTCGTCCAATTCCTTGGCACGGGACTCGAGAATGTCCGGATCTTCGCCGAAGTTCGTAATCATCTGACCGGCGAGGGAACGCGCACGCTCGTCGGCAAGCGAGGCCAGCGAACGGAACCTCTCCTCGATGCTCGAGAGCTCATGCCATGTCTCGTTGATTTTTTCCATGGCCGGGCTGGACTCGGAACTCAGCGCCTCGACCTGCTCGATATGCACCTTGACTTTCGCCAAATCGCGCTGCGCGGTTTCCAGTTCTCGGCGCACGTCTCCCAAGTCGTTGCGTAGTTTGGCGCGACTTTCCATGGATTTCTGGGCATCTTCGGCGAAAATCCTCGATTGCGCATCACGCAAGGAAATCTGGATGCTGGCTGCACGCCGCGAAATCTTGGCCTGCCGTCCCAGCGGTCCCAGCTGCCGGCGAATCTCGTGCAGCAGATCGTCGGTGCGTGCAAGGTTCGCCTCGGTGTTCTTGAGCTTGCGTATCGCGCGTTCCTTGCGTTTGCGATGCTTCAGGATGCCAGCGGCCTCTTCGATAAACGCGCGGTGACCAGCGGGGTCGGCCTTCAGAATCTCGTCAAGCCGACCCTGACCGACGATGACGTGCATCTGCTGGCCCAAACCAGTGTCGCTCAACAGTTCTTGTATATCGAGAAGTCTGCAAGGTGAACCGTTGATGGCGTATTCGCTGCCGCCGTTGCGATAGATGGTGCGGCTGATGGTGACTTCCGTGTAATCGATATCAAGCGTGCCATCGGTGTTGTCGATGGTCAGACTCACCTGCGCGCGCCCGAGCGGCGGGCGGGAGGATGTGCCTGCGAAAATGACGTCTTCCATCGAGGTGCCACGCAAATTTTTGACACCCTGCTCCCCCATCACCCATGTCAGCGCGTCGACGATGTTGGACTTGCCAGAACCGTTCGGGCCGACCACAGCCGTGATACCCGGCTCAAAGCGCAAAGTGGTTGCGGAAGCAAAGGACTTGAATCCCCTGAGCGTCAGTTCCTTCAGATACATGGATTATTGACTTCCTCTGTTCTTTCCGCTTGCCCTTAAGCGTCCTTACATGGCGGTTCCGCTTTCTGTAGCTATCATACCGTCTGGGGCAACCCAACAACCCAGTTGTTAATGCCAAGGCTGCGACGAAAAGCATAAAAATCGGCCCAAAAACATGCTTTTCGTCGCAGTAAATACGGGAACCTGTGGCAAAAGCACCAAATCGAGCTTATTGGGGCGCTTTTCTCACTGGTTTGCAACTTTCTAAGGAGAAAAGCACCATTTTCGGGGGTAAAAAAGTGCTTTTCTTACGGGTTTAGGATTACTTGCCGCTTTTGCTGCTGTTGCCGCTGCCGTCACCATTGGCATGATGGCGCAGCTGCTCGGCGGTGGTACCTGGCTCGGGCTCGCCTTCGAACGGAACCTGTTTGACGCCGAAATCGCCGAATGCGTCGCCGAAAACCTCGGAGACGATGTCTTCATCCTCGTTCTTGGAGTTCTCGGAATTGTCCTTATCGTTGGCATTCTCGCCATCGGTAGCCTTGCCGGACACACGCTGGACTTTGGGAAGCGCCAGTTCGGGATTCTTCTTTTCCATCAGCAGTGTCCGGGCGTCACCGGCAGTGACAAAACTGCCGCAAATGAGCACGCCGTGGCCATAGCCGACACCCAACTCGTCGTCGGCGTCCACCATGTTGACGGCCTCTTGGATGGCGTCAGGTAGGTTGTCGATGCGGGTAACGCGGTCGCGACCGAACACACCGACAGCAATCTTCTCCAACACCTCAGCGGGCATCACGCGGTCTCGCCACGAATTTTCGGTGACGATGATATGGCTCAGGATCGGCTCGAGAGTGCCAAGGTATTCCTCAACCTGTTTGTCCTTCATCATCGCGACCACGCCAACCAGCTGTTCGAAGTTGTAGTTTTCCTCGAGCGCCGCGCGCAAAGATTCGGCGGCGTTGACGTTGTGTCCACCGTCGACGATGATGGTCGGCGAAGTGCGTACCTGTTCGATGCGGCCGGGAATCTTCACTCCGCCCAGCGCTTCAGCCACCACGTCCTGCGTGAGCTGACCATTGACCGGTATGACAACCTCGGCGGCTGCGAGCGCCGCCAAGGCATTGTGCGCCTGATGCTCGCCGAACTTAGCGACGGGAATGTCCTCGTACGTACCGTTGGGCGTGCGAAACGTAACCAACTGGCCACCCACGGCAGGCTGGCGCGAAACGACTTCCATCTCCTCGCCGTCACGGATAAGCGTGGCATGCTCGGCCACCGCCACCTGCTCCAAAATGGGCATGACTTCGGCTTCATGCGGCTGCGCGCCGATGATCGCAGTGGATTCGTGTTTGATGATGCCGGCCTTCTCGGTGGCGATTTTCTCGACCGTGTCCCCCAGCCACTGCATGTGGTCCATATCGACCGGGCCGATGACCGCGGCGTCACCGTTGAGCGCATTGGTGGCGTCCCAACGCCCTCCCATGCCGACTTCGAAAATGGCGACATCGACAGGCGCGTCGGCGAACTTCCAGACGGCCATTGCCGTCAGGATCTCGAAATAGCTCATCGGCGCCTTGCCGTCGGCCTCCATCTTGTGGTCGACCAGCGCGACGAAGTCCTTAATCTGCATCCACGTATCGATGAAATCATCGTCGGAAAGCTGTTGGCCGTCCACGGCGATGCGTTCGTTAATCTTCTGCAGGTGCGGCGAAGTATAAAGGCCGGTACGCATGCCGTAGGCGCGGCAAATGGCCTCGGCCATGCGGGCGGTGGAGCCCTTGCCGTTCGTGCCGGTGATGTGGATGATACGGAACGTGTCTTCCGGATGTCCGAGCAGGTCAAGCATCAGGTCCATGACCTCGAGGTCGTGCCCCAGTTCCTCGTGCGTGGTGCGCCGGGACATGATCTCGCGCTCGACCTCGCGAATGGTGACCCCGTTGGTTTTCGGATGCTCGAATGACATAAGACCTCGTTTTAGCTTGATACCCTTGAAAAACAGACATCATCATTCTATGAAACAGCCCCGAAAGCGCTAAGCCGTACGACGAATACAGCAGACATCAGCAATAGCTCCACGCTCAATATTGACCCATGAACCCTAAATGGAAACTATCAATCAATCATTCGGAACCAAAACTCAATAAACTGACATCGACAAGGCCATGACAAATCTAACAGGTTATGGACAAACAATCATCACACAATGAACTCCCTGATAATAATCTCTAAAATAAGTTGAACTTGTTTGCGAATACTGCTATGTTGAGCTTAACCCGTACAGCGAAGTCCACGGTTTCTATACATCATAAATCTTAGTTTGAAAGGTAAAATCATTCATTCATTAATTTCCATACGAACCCTAAACCTTCTTCTAACGCTTGTACAGTGGCTCCTTTTTATACTGATTATCATTTTCGGAGCCCTGTACACCTATCAAGGTTATCTGGATTCACTGGCACATCCCGAAGTGAGCGCTCCACGTTACCTTGTCCTACTCAGATTCGTTATTTTCTGCATCATTGCAGTAGTGGCAGTCACAGCACTACAAATTATTAAAAAAACGTAAGGACACATCATGCTTAAAACACAAACGATAAAAAACTATTCATTGCGGCTTTAACGATTTCGCTTATCCCAACCTTCACAGGCTTCCTAGCTCTACCTGCAAATGCTTCAGAACCTCAAAGCTCTTCAACAAATCAAGCACAAACAAGCTTTCCCGCGGGAACAACTTTACAAGATCTTCGTTCTGCCGAAGATGAAATACCACTCAATATCACTTCGCTGCCCAAAAGGGAAAAGCTTAATCCTACCGATGTCCAATCAAAAGCAATAGCTGTAGCAGATCTTCGCATATATGCATCAGCAGGAAGTTCATCATCAAGTTCGTCACCTGTAGATCTCGGCCATTCTTGGATTTCCATTACTAATTTTGGAGGGAATCTCCATCTTCCGGGAATTACTGTGGGAGGCGGTAAAACAATCAGTATAGGAACCTGGGGGGAATAAAGACGAGCATACAGGCCTATGGTACGATCTCGAGGGCAAATACTCTCAGCAGGGCTCCTATTCGGATTCTGCTTCTATTCGCGTACCTCTACGTCAACAGGATCTTGATATTGTAATGAGGAATATCAAACAAAACGACAAATGGAGCCTGACAACGAATTGTGCTTCTTTCTCATCGGCAATATGGAACTCTGTAAATATATCTGATTTACAGGTTACTGCAGGATGGCCGAATAATCCATATGCAGTTAAACGCAGTATCGAAAGCATCAACAAGCCTCCACATGCTTCATATCTCATGTTCCAGAGAGGAGCTAGGGTACCCTTTGATTATCCTATCTATTACGGATACCCACCAGTCCGCAGCCATTCGGAATAGGATATTCATTGTAGCCACTGAATAGTTTGCCCCGTCGCGAAAGCTTATTAGGATGAAAATAAGTATCAAATTTCATCCTAATAGGGGCAGCAATGGCAGACGTCATCACAGCAAACGACAAGGAATACGAGGCAGCGGAAATGGCACAGGCACCGGGAGCGGACCAACCGATGGAAGACAGGACCAATAATCGCACGTTGCGGCCCACCACGTCCAAGAAATTCGCGGAATTCATGAAGACCGGCTGGGACAACCAGGAACCGGATATCGAGCCGCTGGAATCCAGCAAGTTCATTCCCGCGCGCCTTGAGGCGCTGGGCAAACGCTTCCCCGGCGAGCGCATCGTCATTCCCGCGGGCACACCCAAGGTGCGCAACAACGATGACGACTACGCGTTCCGTCCCAACACCGAGTTTTCGTATTACACTGGGCTTGGGCAGGATTACGAGGCCGGAGCGGTGCTCGTGCTGAACCCGGTCGATCCGGAAAGCCCCGAGGCCAAGGCCGGCAAGACGCATACGCCAGAATTGTTCGTCGCCCCTCGCGCCGACAACAGCACCGAAGCCTATTATGTCGATGCCCATTATGGCGAATACTGGGTCGGCCCACGTGCTGGTTTGAAGGAACTCAATGCGATGACCGGCATCGCCACCCACGATATCGCGCAATTGCCGGATGCCTTGGGCAAGGATGTCGGCGCTGAAGCCGGGGCCGTACGCATGCGCGTGGTTCGCTTGGCCGACCCGGAAATGACCGCCGAAGTCGAGAACGTGCGCGAAGCCAATGGCTTCCCCGACCCAGCCGCCAACGAGAAGGCCGATGACGAGCTGCAGGAGTTCGCCTCGACGGCCCGCATGATTAAGGACTCCTACGAGGTCGGCGAGATCCGCAAGGCTGTGGCCGCCACCAAGGACGGTTTCGACCGCATCCTGACCCGCCTGCCCGAAGCCGTCGGTAAGCCGCGCAGCGAGCGCATGCTGGAGGGTGAGTTCAATGCGGTTTCTCGCGAGGAGGGCAATACCGTCGGCTATGACACCATCATTGCCTCCGGCGAGCACGCGCCCATTCTGCACTGGATGCGCAACACCGGCGTCGTCGGGCACGGCGAGATGCTCCTGATCGACGCTGGCATCGAGGTCGACAGCCTCTACACCGCCGACATCACCCGCACCTTCCCGGTGGACGGCAAGTTCACCCCGCTGCAGAAGAAGATCTACCAGGCCGTGCTCGATAGCCAGCAGGCCGGTTTCGAGGCCGCCAAGCCGGGCGCTACCTATTCCGACATCCACCACGCCTGTATGCGTGTCATCGCGCAGAAGCTGCACGACTGGGGCATCCTGAAGGTAGACGTGGAGGAATCGCTCTCCCCTGAAGGCCAGCAGCACCGCCGTTGGCTCGCCTGCGGCGTCGCCCACCACCTCGGCCTGGACGTGCACGACTGCGCACAAGCACGTTATGAGTCCTATCAGGGCGCGAAAATCACGCCGGGCATGGTCTTCACCATCGAGCCTGGCCTCTACTTCGCCAAGAACGATCTGCTGATTCCGGCCGAGATGCGCGGCATCGGCGTGCGCATCGAAGACGACGTGCTGATGACCGAAAACGGCCCCGAATGGATCTCGAAGGATATCCCCAAGCAGATCGACGACGTAGAAGAGTGGATGGCGCAGCGCGCAGCAGCCAGAAAATGAGCTAGCATCAGCTATTTCTTAGCTGATGTTCTTCCTCAAGGTCGGCGGGATCGATGGGACGACCGTGGTTGTAGGTGGTCATATCCCGCTCGCCGACCTTGCGTAATACGCGACAGGGATTGCCTACCGCCACCACACGGTCGGGAATGTCTTTGGTGACCACGCTGCCAGCACCGATGGTCGTCCCGGAGCCTATGGACACGCCAGGGCAGATCGTCACGCTAGCTCCGATCCAGCAATCATCGCCGATCGTCACCGGTGAAGTGTACATGTATTCGCGCATGTCGGGATTGATGGGGTGGCTCACAGTGGCGATGGTGACGTTCGGCCCGCACATTAGGCCCTTGCCGATTTTGAGCTTGCCGTCATCGATGAAGGTACATCCGACATTGATATAGGCGCCTTCACCAATCGAAATGTGGCTGCCGTAGGCAAAGCTGAACGGTGGTTCAATCCAGAATGTCGCGGCTTGAGCCTCATCGATGTGAAAAATCTTCGCCATCAACTTCACGCGCCGTTCGGTGTCCGCCGGCTCGCTGGCGTTGAATTCGCGCATTAGCCGCTTTGCCGCAAGCCGCTCTTCGGGCAGTCCCTCGCACTCGTCGGTGAACAGCAAACCTTGCTCCATACGCTCATGCATGGTTCTCATCATCAATACTCCTTGGCTTGATACGGCATTGTATTATTCCAAGACTATCCCTTGTATTAGTTATTATCGCTTTTGGTGGTCACGTTTTTCAGCCAGCGATAGCGGCGATAGTGGATGAATACGGCAGGAAGCTTGATGATTTCGTCGATATTGAGCAACACGTATACCACCAGAACCGGCAATTTGAAGACGAACGCGGCCAATGACCCGAGCGGGATGACAATCACCCACATCGTCACCGAATCGCACAGAAGACCAAACTTGGTATCCCCGCCTGCCGGGAAAATGCCGTTGATTGTGGTGACATTGATGGATTTGCCGATCACATAATACGAGCAAACGACCAGCATGACGGAAAGATACTTTGTAGCCCGAGGAGACAATCCCACAAAACGAAGCAACAATGGACGTAATGCAAGAATCACCAGACCGGTAATGGCACCAGACAGTATGGCGAATTTCACAAGCTCGCGGCCAGTACGTTTGGCCTTTGCAAACTCATTGCGGCCGAGCATGTTGCCGACGATCACGTTCCCGGCATTGCCCAACCCAAGACAACCGCATACCAACAGATCCTTGACCATGTTGGCTATGGCGTTGGCCGCGACCGCGTCACCGTCGAGATGACCCATGATGACGGTGTACATGCTGAAACCGCCGCCCCAGACGATTTGATTGCCCAATAGAGGCAGGCAGTAGTGCCAGAAATCGCGCTGCAGCCGCGGTTCGCTACGTACGATGTTTTTGAGCCCGAAACAATGGGCCCAGCCATGAACACAAAGGATCAACATCAATCCCAAACAAATCAGCACTTGAGATGCCAGATTCGAGACGGCCGCACCCAGGACACCCATGCGAGGCACCCCGAACCAGCCGTAAATCAGCACCACGTTCAGTATAAGATGCACCAGAAGCCCAGCGAAGCTGACCCAAGTACCTTGGGCCACCAGTCCGGTGTTCCTCATCAGGCACAACAACACCTGGGAGGCAGCAAGGAAGAAATACGACGGCGCGGAAATCCGCAGATATTCGGCACCCGCAGGAATCAAGGATGGGTCATTGGTCATGAACCGCATCAACGCGTCCGGCATCGCAATCAACAGCAAGAAAAATACCAACGAAATAAGAAGAACGTAACGCATGACGAACGCTGCGACTTTGGAAACCGCTTCCCTGTCTTTGATGCCCCAATACTGCGCAATCAACGTGCTCATGGCCACCGTAAGAGCCGTTAGAAAGAGAGAAAAGACGAACTGGAATTGCGTGGCGAGGGAAACGCCCGCCAGTTCATTCTGGCCAATGCCGGTCATCATCAGCGAATCTGCGCAGGAGGAAAGCGCGACCATAAACTGTTGCGCCGCCATAGGAAGTGCAAGCGGCGCAATCAGTCGGAGGAACGACGAACGCGAAGAATCCTCAATAATTTGACCGGTTTCTCCCTCTTTAACACCAAGGGAGGAGGATTCTTCGGCTTCTTTCGTCATGAAGCAAGTATATTAATATAATCTTCCACACACAGAACAAAAAATGCAATAATATACCTTGAAACTATAAATATATGCCATAGCTTGCGATAATCTTATATACGACGACGAAACAATCAAAAGAGGTCGGAATGAACAGAACTCCCGTATCAAATAACCGGCCGTATGCAAGACCACCGCTTTACGCCGACGGTTCGGAAATCGTTCATTACCGATACCCGACCGATTTCCTCTATATTGACGACACGAGACTCAGCGACTTCCCTCAAAACCGAGCGCTGTGCCACTGGCATGTCGACCTTGAATTCACCAGAATGCTCGAAGGACACATGGACTACTTCATCGACGGCGAAGTCGTGCGAGTCCATGAAGGCGAAACCATATTCGTCAATTCCAAAAGACTGCATTACGGATTTTCACTTGACGGTTCGGATTCCAAATTCTATTGCATCTTGCTTAATCCCATCGAGGTCAACGCGCCGGACGAAATCACCAAACGCTTCATATTGCCGATTCTCGCTTCTCAATTCATGCCTTATCTGGTGCTACGCAGCGAGAACGGAGCAAAAGACCCAATCACCAATCTGCTCGATGCGCTTCACGACGAAAGAGACAAACCAACCTTGCCGCTGACCGGCTTGGGAGCATTTTTCAGCATCGTAAAAATATTGTATGAACGGATGAAAACGCTGGACAAAAAGACCACAACTCCGGCAATACCCGAAAATGGTCAAATCGGGGCCCTGCGAAAGATGACCAGCTATATCCGTTGCCATTATGCCGAAAACCTCACTTTGTCTGCGATTGCAGCCTCAGGCTCGGTAGGCAGAAGCGCCTGTGACAGCATCTTCCAGAAATTCCTCGCCCAATCACCCATCCAATACGCCACCGGCGTGAGAATCGGAGACGCTGCAAACCTCTTGCGCGACACAGAGCTTTCCGTCACCCAAATCGCACATCGCGTGGGTTTCTCGTCACCGAGCTACTTTGCTGCCAAATTCAGGGAACTGATGGACAACACCCCAAAGGAATATCGGGCGAAAAATCAGAAAACCACGTAACGGACGTACCCCAGAAGTCCTATTATCGCTGGTAAAAGGCAAAACAAGATCAGAGACGCATAAACAGGAAAGAAAATATGACTACACCATCATTCATTTTGGAGCTGCGCAAGAAAATCGGACACGACCTGCTCTGGCTTAACGGGGTCACGGGACTCGTGGAGGATTCGCGAGGGAGGATTCTGCTCGGGCAACGTGCCGACACCGGCGAATGGGCGATGGTCTATGGCATTAACGAACCGGGCGAACAGCCTGCTGACACCGTGGTGCGCGAAATCAAGGAAGAGACCGGCGTCGACGCCGAAGTCACCGATTTGGTAGCCGTGATTTCTTCCTCCAAAATCATCACCTACGACAACGGCGACCGCACGCAATATATGGATCATTCCTTCCTCTGCCGCCTCAAGCCGGGAGGCAACGCCGATCCGTTCGTCGGCGATGACGAGAGTCTCAAGGTCGGCTGGTTCTCGCGTGATGCTCTGCCCCAGCCACTTGCGATAAGCACCGTCGAACGTCTGAAAATTTTTGATGAATACCAGCGTAACAAAGCTGCTGGTGACACCCATGCTCTTTTCATCGCTGACGACCAACTTCGTTGATTTAAAAGCAATGGCGTTTTCAACCAAAGCAACTGGAGACCTACTATCAGCATTTAGGCCTTAAATACCACCAGACTATATTTTGCCATCAATACCTTCTTCACAATTGGATTTGCAGTTTTACATTAACCTCGTTAATATATGAAGTCAGTTCATCAATATGCAATCGTCGCAAACAACGATTACAAATGCAGGAATGGCCCGAGGAGGTGTCAGATGCACGAAAAGAGTGAATCGCCAATGTCCCAGCCTGCCTTGCAAGCTTTCTCAATCGACCATCTGGCTCCTTCTATGCCCGACTTTCCCGACGACCCCATCCGTGCCACCGACCCACAATCCGTCGTTTCGGAACGCAATCGCTCGAGGACCTTATGGCACCTCTACCATTACGGTATCTCTTCGCGAGCGCAAATCGCCAAAGCGCTGGGGCTGACGCCCGCTGCCATCACGAAAATCACCGCACGTCTGATCGACGCCGGGATTGTCGCCGAAACCGGTGATATGAAAGGCAGCAAGCGCCGCCGGTCCATTGGACTCAAAATCGATAGCGAACGTTTCCACTTCATCGGCGTCAAATTCGCGCGCAGCTTGGTGCAAATCGGTGTCTTTGACCTGAAAGGCAAGCGCCTGAGCCTCGCTGACATGCCGCGTGTCAGCGACAACACCGTCGATGCCGCCATCGCCGCCACGCATAAAACCATCAACTCCCTGCTGGCAAGCGACCCCGATATCGTCGCCATCGGCATGGCGGTGCCCGGCCCCTATTTGCACGGCACCGGCTACGCCGCACTCGTCTCCAGTATGCCGCACTGGCGCAATATCAACTTCCAGAAGGAATTCGGGCAAGACTGCCCCGTCCCCGTTTTTATCGAACAAGATGCACGAGCCGGCGCCCTTGCCCAACGGCTTTTCGGTGGACTTGATGACGCCGGAAGCCTCGCCTATTTCCTGCTCGGCGAAGGCGTCGGTCTCGGGGTCATCGAAAACGGCAGACTTATCTACGGCAATCTCGGGGCATCCACCGAACTCGGTCATGTCTCCATCGATGCCGTGAACGGCAAGAAATGCGAGTGTGGCAATGTCGGATGCCTTGAACGCTATTGCTCCGCAGGCGCGATTCACGAGCAAATCGACAGAATCAGCATCATCCAAAACTCTGCCAACCTGACGCATATCGAAGCGTGTCGGGGATTGTTCTCGCTTGCCGAGAGGGAAAATGGGGATGACGCCCAAACCGCAAAGGCCCGAAGTTTGGTCGCCGATATCGGTCGTTACGTGGGCTACGGATGCGTCATCATCTGCAACGCCTTCAACCCCCGGCGTATCGTCCTGGGCGACATCGGGGCACTCGGCGGCCAACAGCTTCTCGATGCTGCACAGGCTGTGGTCGATGAACGGGTGATTCCCGAAATCGCGCAATCCACCGAAATTACTTTCTCCAGCCTACCTACCGACGCGGCAGTGCTTGGTGCCGCCGCCACTGCCATTACACAGTTTTTGGATCGTCCTTCCTATTTCGTACTTCCCACCCACCAGGAAATGCGGAATAGTCCAAACCGCAATAAGCCCGCTTCCAACGAGGCTACTTAGCGAAAACGGATAACGGAACCGACAATTCAATAGACTCATAATTTAAGAACGTATAAAAGATGTAAGAAAGGATCACATCATGACCAAGCCAATCGTTGTCTCTCTAGGAGAACTGCTCTGGGACATGCTCCCAACCGGCAAGCGCGCAGGTGGCGCTCCCGTCAATTTCGCTTATCACGCCACGATGAACGGCGCGGAAGGCCACGCCATCAGCGCCGTCGGCGAAGACCCACTGGGCGATGAGCTCGTCGAAGCCATCAAGAAGTCGGGCGTTGAATCCATCGTGCAGCGCAACGCCTGGCCCACCTCCACAGCCGAAGTGGCGCTTAAAAACGGCATCCCCGAGTTCACCATTATCAAGGGCGTCGCCTGGGACCACATTCTTTACACACGTGAGCTCATCAACATGGTGCAGAAGGCCGACGCCATCTGCTACGGCACCCTGGCGCTACGTTCGCAGGAATCCCACGACACCATCGTCGAGCTGTTGAAGCACGCCAAACCCACGGCCATGAAGTTCTTCGACATCAACATCCGCGGCGACCACTATTCCAAGGATCTGATCAATGAACTCCTTGGTTACGCCACCGTCTTCAAGATCAACGACGCTGAGCTGCTATTGCTTCGTGATATGTTCAACATCCGCGGCACCTCCGACGAGGAGGCCTGCAACTGGTTCATGGAGAAATACAATCTGAACTACGTCATCCTGACCGGTGGCTCGACCTTCAGCACCATCATCGCGAAGGACGGGGAATCCTCGACGCTGGATACCCCGCGCGTCGACGTGGTCGACACCGTGGGCGCCGGCGACTCCTTCTCCGGAACCTTCACCTCCAAAGTCCTCACCGGCTCTTCACTGCAGGAGGCCCACCACGCCGCCGTCAACACCGCCGCCTTCGTCTGCACGCAGAACGGCGCCTGGCCCAAGTACCCGGAAACCATTCCGGATTATCTGGGCGAAACTGAGAAATGAGTCATCCCGAGAAAGGCTCGTCTCGCGTCATTTCACAAAAAAGAATCTGAGCCATAACAGATACGAAAAATCCGCAGCAGTAGCAATAAAAACAGATTATCTAGTTTTCATCGTTCCCTGCTGCGGATTTTTTATCGGGCGATTGCAAAGCGTTGTAATTCCAACGTTTCTTTTCATTTCGACTGAACAGTCCGTAGCACCAAATAAAAACTTACTGGAATAAAGTATTCAATGCTGCATTTGCACAGCATCCACACCGTAAATCGCGATGTTCATGACTCCCTGCTGTGCGACGTCAACGCCACAGGTCCCAAAACATTCAATCGTTAAGAGTCCATTGCTGAGACTGTGCTCTTAAGAGAGAAAAAATCGGAACGGCAATCGACAACGGCCATCAGTGAATCCGGCGCCCGGCGCACCAGACGTGCTCGACCTGCCAAGTCTTGGGATCACTGATCAGCAGATCGGCGGCATAACCCGGCGAGAGTAGACCAAGCGGCGCACCTGTAACCTCGTTCGGACGGTCAAAACCGAATGCTCGGGCCGGCGTCAACGTCGCAGCCTCAACGGCATCAGCAGGATCCATGCCGAGCACGTTGACCGCACGCTCGACCGAGTGCTCAAGCAGAAGCGTGGAACCGGCTATGGCACCGTTCGAGACCAAACGGGCATGCCCGCCCTTCACAGTGACGTCAAGCGCGCCCAGCTTGTAAGCACCGTCCGGGCAATCCGTGGCCGACATCGCATCGGTGACGAAAGCGATACGATGCGGCGCGAATTTGACCGCCATCTTCAGGACCGGGTTTTGCACATGGAAGCCATCGTTGATCAGCTCGATGGTGACACGGGGATCTTCCACCGCCGCCGGAATCGGACCCGGTTCACGATGTTTCAGTCCGTTCATCGCGTTGAAGATATGGGTCATGATGCCGGCACCCGCCTCGAAACCTCGCCTGGCCGTCTCGTAATCGGCATCGCAATGGCCCACCGCCGGCACCACACCGGCAGCCGCGAACCGCTTGATGGCGCTCAGTCCGTGCGGCAGCTCAGGGGCAATGGTGATCTGACGCAGCGAGCCGTCGGCCGCTTCGAGCAGTTGGTCGACCAAGTCGTCGGTCGGATCTTTCAGGCAGTTCGGGTCGTGCGCGCCCTTGCGGGAAAGCGCAAGGAACGGCCCCTCCAAGTGGGCGCCGAGCACATCGGGACGTTTGCTCATCGCAGCCTTGACGTTCTTCAGGTTGCTGCACATCACATCCATCGGATTGGTGATCAGCGAAAGCACCTGACGGGTGGTGCCGTGCACCAAATGGCCGGCTCGCGCGATGTCGATGCCTTCCAAGCCGTCGTCGAATGAACGGTTCCAGGAGCCATGAGCATGGATGTCAATGTAACCGGGGGTAAGGTTCTTGCCTTGGGCATTGACTTCGGCCACGTCGCCTTTCAGCATCAATGGCGCGATTTCGCTCGAATATGCGTTATCCTGATTACCAGCGGTATCTTCGGCAACTTTGTCGGGTCTCTCATCGGCAATGCCGAATCCGCGACAGGCTGATATCATAGACATTTCCCCGTTGCCAGTCGCCGCAATCACACCATCGCGAGCAATGATCCAGAAGCCATGTTCAATACCCCGTGCATCGATTTTCCGCGCGTTTTGTACCACAAGCCAACGGGTCGGCTCACCTTCGACGGCTTTTGTGACCTTTCCAACCGTTTGCTCCCTGTCTTCATTTGACATTGCCGCTTCACATTCCTTCATCCATTGTGTTTAGGATTGCTTTCTTATTACTCAGATCTGTTGCCACACCGGCTTGTGAGCGTAGGCGTAGCGATAGTAGTCCTTGTGCGCGAGCTTGGAGGCGGCGGCCTCGTCGACGATGATGGTGGCGTGCGGGTGCAGCTGCAGTGCGGAGGCCGGGCAGAAGGCGCTGATACCGCCCTCGCAGGTCTCTTTGACGGCCTCGGCCTTGCCTTCGCCGAACGCGAGCAGCACCAGATGACGGGCCTTCATGATTGTGCCGATTCCTTGCGTGATGCAGTGGGTCGGGACCTGGCTGACATCGCCGTCGAAGAAGCGGGCATTATCGATGCGGGTCTGCTCGGCGAGCGTCTTGATGCGGGTGCCGCTGGCCAGCGAGGAACCGGGCTCGTTGAATCCGATATGGCCGTCGGTGCCGATGCCAAGGATCTGTACATCCACACCGCCTGCGGCCTCGATTGCCACATCATATTCGCGCCCCGCGTCCTTGATGGTCTCCAACTTGCCATTAGGCACACGGACCTTGGCCGGGTCGAGGCCTAAGGGCTCCACCACCGTGCGGGTGATGGTGCTGCGGTAGGACTGCGGGTGCGCCGGGTCAAGACCGGCGTATTCGTCAAGCGCGAATCCACGCACCTGGCTGACGTCAAGATGACGCGCCTTGATCTCTGCAGCCAAATGACGATAAGCCGCGAGCGGGCTGGAACCTGTCGCCAAGCCAAGTACGGCGTTGGGCTTGTTCTCAATAAGATCGGCGACGCACTTAGCGTAGATCTCACCGGCCTCGTCCTCGTTTTTGGTAATGATGATTTCTGCCATATTGATTTCTCCTTTGTCTCCGTTGAAATGTCTTTTATCCGCTGGTTTCGGATGACGGTTTACAACTACTTCACAGCATTCGTCGCCAGCTGCTTTTATTTGTTAACTATACTGACTAATATGGATATTGTGATTTTTAATGCTTTAAACGCAAACACTGGATACATACGTTGAGGTGCAAACAACGGAAAAACTGAATTTTCGAATATTTATAGGGACACTGCACTGCCCAAGAACGTCAATGTTTAGAGCTATCAAAAAACACTTTTCACAAACAATCTGCAATGCAATATAGCAGCTGGCCTTTAGCGTTTTGCCCAGGAAATGGTACCAACAAACGGTGCTTTGTCTGAGCAATACCAGCCAGACAACCCACCGTTCCTCGGGAAGAGGAAATATCTCGTCCGTGACCAGAAACCTACAAAAGATTCAATTTACTTCGTAACACATTAGCCACCGCACCTAATACGGACGTGTCTTCCTTGAGATGAGGGCCGTGCACCACGATTTCATCGATAAACCGCGAATGCACCAGCCTGTTGACCTGATTCTGCGCTGCAAGGCAGAAGTGGGCATCGACTAGATTTTCCGGACCGGCTACTGTCACATCCGTGATATCAGTCATTGCCACAACCATTGCCAACGCCCGTCCAAGCACTTCTCCTGCATGACCTATGACTTCTTCGCGTCGCTCTGGCCAAGCAGTAATCTGTCGATCGAGTACCGGAGCGGCAATAATCGTCTCAAGACATCCACGTTTGCCGCACACACATTCAGGACCATCTGGGTCAACAACCACATGGCCGATCTCACCGGCTGTATTGCCTATGCCTCGCACCACGGCATCGGAGACAAGTAGACCTGCCCCTACACCTTTGGCAATCTGTACGAACATCATGCTCGGAGGGCCAGCCGCGAAGCTACGCTCAGCAAATACACCGCAATCCGCATCGTTTGAGGCATAAACATAGCACCCAAGCCGTGATTCGAGCTTGCCGACAATATCGACGTCCTTCCATCCCAGAAGCGGCGCCTCAATCACCACTCCATTACTGTCAACAAAACCGGGAGTGGCAACTCCCAATCCTAAAAGCGGCAAATCGTTATCGGCCATCAAAGCCTCACATAGCGTAACCACTTGATTGATTCCAAGCCACTGGCCATCAGCCAAGGAAAGCGATTCGCGATGTAATATGGTGCCTTTGAGATCACTGACCACACCTTTGATTTCATGACTCTCCGACAAATCTACGCCAATCACAGCCTTCGCCGTCGGATCGAATTCAAGCATTAGCGCAGGCTTACCTCGACGCGCCGAGCTTTTATAACCAAGCTCGCGCAGGTAACCGTCACTCATCAAATCGGAGACGACATCAGAAGTAGAAACCTTTGATATCCCAGTAACCTTGGCCAGTTCCGCGCGAGAAAGCCGTTCTCCGGAATACAAAGCTCGCAAAATCGCAGTCCGATTGCGCACCCGCACATCGGAAGGCAACGCTCCCGAAAGGAATCCATCTGACCTTCCGGAAGGTATATGGCCACTTTTATCAGATTGATCCAACTTTCGATCGACCATAACGCACCTTCTTTTAGTCCAGCATCAACACCAAGTATTGAGTACAGCAACACACACTAAGAACAAGGAAAGACCGAGACATCTTTCTTAACGCATCGGCACAAACACTAACCTTACTCCCATAATCGAGTTTACCAACCCAATACATCGACGACACCATCCAAATCCGCTTCTTTATCGATTGCCCAGCATCATCTAAATTGCTACAAGATACGCTGGCAACCCTTTTTTCATCCCCGACATAAGAATAAGAGATACGTATCATTGTCAGCATTTCATCTTATCCTACCTCATTAATATAGTTAACTACATTACCAAATATAAGGTGTGGCTGCAAACAACGTGACCTCGTCTGTACCCAACACCAGTTAGCGTCGGCTTTTCGGTAAAGAAATTTCACGACCGGCAGGAAGGCATCACGATGGCACGAATCCTTTTGATTCCACTGGACGAACGACCTTGCAACACGAAGTTCCCCGCGATGATCGCTAAAAGTGGCGGTATACAACTGATCCAACCGAACGACAGGTTGCTAGGCAATAAAAAACAGCCGGCAGACACAACCGCTCTCAAGGATTTCCTCATCGATCAGGCAAGTAGCACCGATGTTGCTATACTTTCCTTAGACATGCTGGTATACGGCGGACTTATCCCCTCACGTCTGCACCACCTAAGCCAAAATGAAGCACTGGCGCGCTTGGAAACGGTTCGCGAACTGAAAAAAGCCAATCCCACACTGACTGTCTATGCATCAATGTCAATCATGCGCTCTCCCGCTTACAACAGCGACGACGAAGAGCCAAGCTATTACGCAATTCACGGACGCGATCTGTTTCGAAGGGCGTACCTTACCGATAAGAAAAGACGTAAAGGGCTTTCCGCTATCGAGCAGAAAGAATTGGACTCTATCGTCATTGCCGAAAATGTTGTCCAAGATTACGAAAATCGAAAACACATCAACCTGACTGTCAATGCAGCATGCCTCGACCTTCTTTCCGATGGCAGTATCGACTTCCTTGCACTACCACAAGACGACTCAAGCCCATACGGATATTCCGCGATTGCACAACAACAGTTGCAAAAAGCGATATCAGCAGCAGGGGTACATGACCAATTGATGGTCTATCCCGGCTCGGATGAAGTTGCATGTACTTTGCTGTCACGCGCAATATGCTCAATACAGAAGAAAAAGCCTACATTCGGAATCCATTACGCCTCAACTTTGGGCCCCACACTTGTCCCGCTTTATGAAGACCGGCCCATGTTTGAAAGCCTCAAATCACATGTGATGGCCTGCGGTGGCCGGCTGGCAGATTCCGATGAGCACGCCGACATCGAATTAATGGTCAATGCCCCTGGCAAATGCATGCAGGAGGCCAGACAGGCCATACTCAATCGAGACATGACCTACGATTCATTCCGTAATCTGCCTCAGTTTGAAGCGTCTATCGAACGATATCTGCTAGAAGGCCGACGTGTCGCAGTATGCGACAGCGCCTACTCGAACGGAGGCGATCCACAGTTGGTTGACGACCTCGATCGCTCAGGCGCACTGGGCGGCCTCATTGGCTATGCGGGATGGAACACTAATTGTAATACATTAGGAACCGTCCTCTCGCAAGCTGTCATCGCAGATTCGCAAAACCCGCAAACGAGCGCCAATCTTGTTTACCGCCTCATTGAGGATACGTTCTATCAGACCAAAACTCGCTGGACGATCGCAGGCCGTGCGAAAGAACACGGCGGTTCATACGAAGACATAATGCCTTGCAACGATTGGGCCGAAACAGAAACCAAAAGCGACCTTCAGAAGCAATATAACAAAACGAAACTATCGAAGACACTTCCCGCTTGTATTAGAACGGTACGATTCCCATGGAAACGCCTATTCGAAATCAATTTGGATGTCGATATGGCGGTTTAAAAAAGCCTACGTCTTTTTGCCTGTTTTATCGAGTCTCTTTACCGGAAGCAACGCCCTCGTTTAGTGGTCGTTGTCTGTGTCACGCAATTACACAGGCAACAATCTTAATTACAAAAAATCACTTCTTCAGCAAAATCCAAGCACTTGAGTCTTGTGGAAGTTTCCCAGCGGCAATAAGGCCAGAGGAAGTCAAAAGGATTTTACCTGCAGGCATGGTAATAGGCTTGGCACCAAAATTGGTGATACTTGCAAACCAGCGATCATGCTTGTCGACAGTGGGACGGCTATAGGCAATAACATCCGGACCCAAATCAAGCTCAGCGATGCTCTCATAATCACCGGTGGCAGTGAGCAGCATGGCACGAATCTTCAGCGCGGCGCGGTAGAAATTCAGCATTGAGCCAGGATCCTCATCCTCTGAATCGACGGCAAAGTCCTTGAACCAGAGCGGCTGAGGGAGATGCAGATCATCGGCGGCACTGCCGTCCGGTTTGACGGCAGGCGAGAACCCGAATGAAGCCCCTGTGCCAAAGTTCTTATCCCATTCGGCAGGCTGTGGAAGATCAGCGGCGTTCCATGGCAATGGAACACGGCAGCCGTCGCGGCCCTTGTCGGATTCACTACGGAACTTATTGAAAGCCGTTAAATCCTCAAGATGATCCCACGGAATGTCTGCGACTTCGAACAGGCCCAATTCCTCGCCCTGATAGATATAGACGGAACCCGGCAAACCCATTTCCATCAGCGCAGCAGCACGTGCACGAAGCGTACCCGAGACTCGATTCTCACAATACGTCTTTCCATCGCGCAACAGCCAATCTTTGGCCAACGCAAAATATTGTGGCAATCCATAACGAGTCGCGCTGCGGATAAGATCATGGTTATTCATCACCCAAGTCGTGGTCGAACCCTTTGTCTCCTTGGCCGCATCCAATCCATCATGGATAGCCCTGCGCATGTCGCCGACTTTCCACAGTGCCGAGGTTAATTCAAAATTGAAAACCTGGCCGAGTTCGTCTGGCGAGGCATAGAGATGCTGATGTTCCGGCCTGACCCAAGCCTCTGCGACGGCAAAGCGAGGTGGATCGTATTCATTGAAGACCTTTCGCCACTCCTTGTAAATATCGTGAACCTCAGGACGGTCCCACAGCGGACTGTCCACTTCGTTCTTGCCATCCCCACCTACTTGATAGTGTTCGGCAAGCCTGTCAAGCGGCTCACGATCAAGATCTTTGGCCAAGCCGTGTGCCACATCCACGCGAAAACCATCGGTGCCATGGTCACTCCAGAAACGTAAGGTTTTCTTGAACTCTTCATGAATGTCGGGATTCTTCCAGTTTACATCAGGCTGTTCACGCGCAAAGATATGGAAATACCACTGTCCATCCGGAACACGTTCCCAAGCCGGACCTCCGAAAAGCGACTGCCAATCGTTTGGCGGAAGTTCGCCATTCTTGCCTCGCCCTTCACGGAAGATATACCGATCACGCGCCGACGATCCGCGTCCGGCCTTAAGTGCCTCCTGAAAAAATACGTGCCTATTGGAGGTATGGTTCGGAACAATGTCAACAATCACCTTGATATCCACCCCATGTGCCGCTGCAACCATCTCATCGAAGTCATCCATCGTTCCTAGGCGTGGATCCACGTTTCGGTAATCGTCCACATCATAGCCGCCATCGACAAGAGCCGAGGGATAGAAAGGCGAAAGCCACACCGCATCGATGCCGAGCTTTTTCAAATAG
This sequence comes from Bifidobacterium sp. ESL0732, assembly GCF_029395535.1. NCBI lineage: Bacteria > Bacillati > Actinomycetota > Actinomycetes > Bifidobacteriales > Bifidobacteriaceae > Bifidobacterium > Bifidobacterium sp. ESL0732. The sequence goes on from NZ_CP113920.1 coordinate 1,641,343, forward strand.
CCCATTTTTTCGGTAATTCCTGCGATGTCCCCGATGCCGTCCCCATTGACATCCTTGAAACTGCGCGGGTAGATTTGATAAACGACGGCTTGCTTCCACCAGTCATTCAACAAGTTGTTAGCGCTCATAGTTTCCTTCTTTTTCATTCGTAGCGGACCCGAACCTACAACCGCTTCAGATTACAAAAGCAGCTCTTGTAAGGTTGGTAATCAGGCATGCCTTAGATTGCGCCACTTGCTTCTACCCGAATTTTGACGAATCGAATAAGGTGATGCCTTTGCCATGTTTTATCGTCAAAAGCATCACCTTCTCTACTTACCGAGCACACTTTGGGACAAAGGCCTCGAAGATGAAACGATCAAAACCTTGTGCACTCTGTGACAATTCTTCTTCATTGTGAATCGTATACGTAACAGGCTCAGCACCAAGGCGACGGACAAGGCTCATCTGTATCGTATCAAAGCCATGCCACTCATACGCTGCAAAGTCCGGACGGGAAAGCCAGTCAAACCCAAACCAACCGCGAACCCATGTACGCCAATCTTGAGCGCTCACTTTGCCCAGATCCTGGATATTGTGCAACGGGAATGGAATGGGGTTGGAAAGCTGACCACGACAGACGTCAGGGCAAGCATTACGATACCAACGCATCGCCATCGCATTGAACGATTCGACAACATAACTGCCGTGATATTCACGTTCATACTCACGCAGCAACGCATTTCCTCGCTCCATAAGCTCATTGTCCTGCGACCGCCAACCCTGATGATCGAACTTATATTCGACCACAATCGGGACCCGCCCTGCCACCAGATGAAGTACATCGGTAAAAAGCGGCACGTGCTGACTGGCAACGCTCATGGAAGCCGTCCCCGTGGCACCCAGAGGCTTGGCCTCTGAATCGCCAATCCGGCTCGGTGAAGGGAAAAGAGGGATTTGACAGAGTTCTTCGTAATTGAGGTCTTCAACACGCCTAGAATCCCCGGCAACTCGCATCAGCTCCGAGTCATGGACCACAACGACTTGATGGTCAGCGGTCAAATGCAAATCTAGCTCAATACCAAAGCCGGCTTCACATGCGGCCGCGAATGCGGGGAGGGAGTTTTCCGGAGCAATAGGGACACCTGTCACATCGTCGGCATCGGCTTGTGACAAATCATTGCCAAAACCCGCTTGTCTTGCCATTTTACGAGCAAAAGCCACATATTTCGCCGCATCATGGGCATCCGGAGACGTCAGCCCCGATCCTACGTCATGCAAACCACGATGCGCGTATAAGACATCAGGCACCTTGGGAACCTTGTTGCGCCGTCTTGCCTCGCTCGAACGCGGTGCCATCGCCCATGCGACGAAACCTGCAGCCAGCACACCCGCCCGCAATGCAGATCCTAGCCAGGAATGCCGTTTGAGAGCAGTTACATTGTGTACAACCATCTTCTACCTCCTAATACTACAAGAGTTATTGAAACGGGCTACTCCTTGATACCTCCGCCTTCCAGCCCACGGAAGAAGTAGCGTTGGAAACAGGCGAAGAAAACGAGAATCGGCACCAGAGAAACCACAGCGCCTGCTGCGGTAAGCCTGGGGTCACTGACGAACATGCCTTTGAGCCGATTCATTCCTAAAGTCAATGTATAGTTCTCTTCGTCAGAAATAACGATAAGCGGCCAGAGGAAATCATTCCACGCGCCAACGAAAGCGAAAATACCGACCACCGTCATCGTGCCTTTTACTTGCGGAACACAGATATGAATGAACTGCTGCCAGATATTGGCACCATCGACTTGCGCCGCTTCCTCGAGCTCTTTAGGAATTGCTTTGAACGCATTGGTCATCAAAATGATGTTGATGGCCCCACACATCCCAGGAAGAGCGACGGCCAGCAAGGTATTCTGCAAGTTGACACTTCTCATAATGAGGAAACGCGAAATGATAACACCTTCAACAGGAATGACCATGGTGGTCATGAAAATCAGGAACACCGCTTTGCGCCCTCGCCATTCCAACCTACCAAGAGCGTAGCCGGACATCGTCGAAAACGCCACGTTACCAGCAATAGAGAGCAGCGCCACGATGGCGGTGTTAAGCATATAACGGAATACCGGAACCTGATGGAAAACATCAATGTAGTTTTGCAATGTGGGTGTCTTAGGAATCACATATGGAGGCACAGCATAGACATTGTCTCCCGTGCCTTTGAACGAAAGGGAAAGTTCCCAAACAAATGGGCCAACCAAAAGAACAAACATCAAAATTAGAGCAATATATTTGACGATTTTGCCAATTGTCACGTTTTTACGGTTCTTCATGATTATTGCCTCCCCCTGGCCTGAATGACTTGCTGAATAATGAGCATGGCTCCTACGACAAGCAGCACAATCAACGACAATGCGCTGGCATAACCTGTGTGGGCTTCAATACCGGTACCTTCCTGCTGAATAAGCATTGCCATCGTGATGTCTTCCCCACCGGGTCCACCCGTACCGTTGGTAAGTACATAAACCTCGCTGAAGACACGGAACGCCGCTATCGTTGAAAGCATCATGATAAGAACCATCGTCGGGCGCACGCCCGGTATCGTTACATAGAGAAATTGGCGAATCGGCCCTGCGCCGTCAATCGAAGCCGCCTCGTAAAGCGAATCATCGATATTGGCAAGAGCCGTAAGATAAATGACCATGTAGTAGCCAAGTCCCAGCCAAATCGTCACGAACATCGCTGAAAATAGCGTCATCCAACGGTCGGTAAGGAATGGAATTGGTTCACGAATCAAATGCAATGCCTCAAAAAGCGAATTGATAAGGCCTTTCGAATCAAGCAGATTCGTCCAGATCATACCAACAACCACAGCGCTCATCACCACTGGCGTATAGAACGAAGTACGGAAGAATCCCATGATCTTCGAATCGCCTCGTACCAAATTCGCCAGAATCAATGGCAGAATGATCATAAACGGTACTACACACACCACATAAAGTGTGGAGTTCAGCAGAGCCGTCCAGAAATATTCATCATGGCTTATTTCCACAAAATTATCAAAACCGATAAAGTGGCCTGGCACCAGCAGCGTCGAATCAGTAAAAGCTAAACGAAAAGTGTTCAATGCTGCAATTATCGTAAATACGAAAACAATCAGAAGAGAAGGAAGAACGAAAAGATAGGGGATGATCTTAGTACCGAATGATTGTTTCTTTTCCTTCATATTTGCCAACTTTCCCTAATGCTGGGTCTCTAGACTACAAATCTAGAGACCCAGCTTTAGTTTTCTCATATGGAAATTACTTATCCAACTTCTCGTTGGCGAATTGAGCGGCCTTGTCCAAAGCCTCTTTTGCACTCTGCTTGCCTTGAAGCGCCAGAGCGATTTGCTGCTTCAGATAAACGCTGCCGCCCTGGTCCGTCAGCTGTGCAGGACGAGCCATGTAGCCATGCTTAACACCATCAAGAGTGATTTTGAGCGCCTTGCCTTGCAGGTCGTCATCCTTGATATTCTTGTAATAAGGATCATCGAGACCTTTCTTACTGGAAGGATAGGTGTTCGATAACTTGGCGAATTCCAGCTGGTTCTTATTGTTGGTGACATATTTGACGAACTTGAGAGTCTCCGCCTTATGCTTGGTGGTCGCGCTCACGCTAAGCATCTCATAGCTGACGCTGGTCGAACGGCCATCGTAGTTGAGCCTCGGACCGACAGTAAGATGATTGTAGAGGTCAGGAGAGTTCTTCTTGAAATCCGCGGCAGAATAGGCGCTACCGGCCAGGGTCATGATGGAACCACGCTGGAAGTAATTGCCTTGCTGGGACCAATTGGCATCCAATGACTCCGGGGGCATGCCCTTGGACTGATAGAGATCGATATACTTCTGCAGGAACTCAACGCCTTTGGGAGAGTTGAAGATGAACTTTGTGTGATCCTTGTTCATGATCGGCACTCCGGCACCCGCGAACTCCATCACCTGCGGTTGCTGCGAAGTCAGGTAGGCGCCGCATCCGCTCTGAACCATGGTCTTGCCAGCCGCGAAGAAGTCGTCCCATGTCTTAGGCAGCTTGTTCGGGTCGAGGTTGCACTTCTTCATCACATCTGCGTTGTAATAATACGGTCCGTCATTGACGTACCACGGGAAACCATAGGCACCTTTTTTCAGCTTCTTGCCTTGGAAGGTCACTGCTTCCCACGCATTGGGCAGGTAGTCATTCTTCGCGTTCGGGTCTTCCTTGTCGATGTTCATCAGCGCCCCAGCCTTGGCAAGGCCAATCTGATGGACCACGCCGGCATCGACGATGTCCGGCAATTCACCGGAGGCCGCCTGCGAGGAAAGCTTTTCCTCGTAATTGTCAGCGGGCTGATCCATCCACTTGATACGCACATTGGGATTTGCCTTTTCATAATCCGCAATGAGCTTAGTAAAGTACGGCGTATATTTGTCGTTTTTAAGGTTCCACGTTTGGAAAGAAACTTGAACCTTGCCGCCTGAGCTCTTGCTGCTCTGGGACCCGCCACACGCGGCGACGGAAGACACCATGGCAGCAACGCCAACAATGGCAATCATCTTCTTCGATGAAATCATCTTTTCACCTTCCTTGTTTTCTTCTCCAATTTGAAGAAAATGTTCAACAACTAAACCACCGAGCGACATTGCCGCTCGTAAGTAAGGTTAGTTAACTATTTTATAATTGTCAACTTAATGAGCTAGTTAAACTGTATTTAACTAAAAGTTTTCAATATAAATAGTTAGGTTTTCTAGACAAAATAAACATAATTATCTATTGCTTAGTTTTCAAATATATTTTCGTTATCACGCATAGAGCCAAGGGCAATACATCCAATACATATGCCAGGAAAGCAACATCCGATGTTGACGGCCCAAATGATCCGACGCACCAACATGTTGAACACAACCTGTTGCTTTTCACCCGATACATTCAGCAAGTTCAGCAATCCTGCGACTGACGTAATTCTCCAAACGCGCGACAGTCAGATCCTCATAACCGTCGATCGAAGCGAATTGAGGACCTTGTGAAGTGTCTGTAGGTATAAAGGCTGTCTGCGCCAGAGTCGTGGCGCCCGAGGCGGCAGCGGACTCGAGACCAGTGAAGGAGTCCTCAATAGCAATACAATGCGCCATGGCAAGGGCAAAGTCGGAGTCTTCAACATCGGTATTGTTGCCCTCACTTTGCACGGTTTCATGTTCGATACCAACCAATCGTGCAGCCGCAAGATAAGGGGCAGGATCTGGTTTTGCAGTCAAATGATCATCACCGCAAACACATCCCACAAAAGCCCCCTTAGGAGCTTGTGCCATCAAATTTTCAGCCAACTGACGAGGCGAAGCCGTGACCAGGACCGAAGGGATCTTGGCATCTGCCAATTGCTGCAACACGTTTTCGACCCCTGGAATCCATGGCATGTGGGCTTTTTCAAGTTCACCAACACATTTGACCATCAAACGTGCGACTTCATCAACCGGCAACTGCACACCATTCTTGACCACGCGTGCGGCCAACCGTGGAACCGGTTCTCCTGAACACGCCCAGCCGATCTTTTCGGTCCAAAAACCTCCATGTGTAAGCGAAACGACAATTTCCGCATCATGCCAGTAAGGCTCGGAATCAATAAGAGTACCATCCATATCCCAAAAAACCGCAGTAAGCATTGCGAATCAGCCTCCTTTAACGACTTTGTTGATCAACCGTTGTACGGTCTTCTGTAAGATAAGCCGCCCCGAGCGCTCCGACCGGGGCATCATTTGCAACAAGACGCAGCCGTTTGTCCATTCTTAGCGATGCTACGAAATCGGAAGATGCCGCAAGCCGCGATATCGCACTATTCACGCAATCCAGCAGAGGCTGCCCTACCTGACTGACTCCCCCGCCGAACACAATCTGAACAGGGTCGAGCGTCAGCGTAAGCATCTGGACGGTATGCGCCAAACCCATGCCGAAACGTTCATAGATTTTAAGGGCATTCGTATCACCGGCAGCCGCCTTCGCCATGAAGTCTTGGGCTGGGTAGCCTTGCGCAACCGGCCATTGCTTTGCCAGTGCCACGCCCGAAACGACAGTCTCCACGCAACCCCGCTGTCCACAAGCGCAGGGCTCCCCACCAGGTTCGATGATCAAATGGCCTATCTCACCGGCGACACCGGTGGCACCCCTCATAATCCTGCCATTGACAATGACTCCAGCAGCCACTCCCGTACCGATATTAAGAAATACGAAATTGCCTTTGCCGTGACGCGAGAGACGATACGCGCCAAGAGCCGCAGCATTCACATCATTCTCGACTACAACCGGACGATGAAAACGATCTGTCAGAATCTTGCCGAGCGTTAGTTCATCAACATCAAGATTCAGTGCATTGCTTACCCTGCCGCTGGACACATCCACCGTTCCGGGAATGCCCACGCCAATGCTTTCAAGCTCAAAGCCATGGCCATTGCGAACAGCAACGTGATGCAATGCTTCTGTAATAGTACTTACTATTCCTTCGACAACAGCCCTTTCGCCACGTTGTGTCGGTCTGCTCAATTGCGCAATAATATGCCCGACACAATCGGTGACCACAACGAGGACTTTGGTGCCACCTACGTCTACTCCGACGCGAAGAACGGAAGAATCATCCGAATTTGTGGCATAATTTTGACCTTGTTCGTTGTCTTTCTTCATCGTGCTTGTCCTGTCTCAACCCGCAATCATGGTGTCCTTGAAGCAGGTTATCTTTGTTTAGTTAGGAACATTAACTGATTATGGCACAAAATTGTCTAAAGTTCAAATTATTTAGTAAGTTTTCTTTTTGTGCAAGATAAAAGAATGAATCGGGGTAAACCTTTGGCGGGAGCTTTCCGAAAGCAAATACGACAACTCATGTTTCAAACAACAGGTTATTGAAGATTTAACCGGACTGGAACATAGCATGACACTGACAAGGTGGCAGAAGGGTTACTGACAAACAGGCATATTCATGAAAATACGACAGAAGTTATTGTCATGCCATAATACAATAGTACAAATTCGAAGACGCAGAGCAGTCGTCCTCTTAACAAAAGGATCAATGATGAGCAATAATAGTCGAACCCAATACGCGATGGAAGAGAAAAACATTGTGTTTCGTATCGAAAAGTGCTCTATTCTCGCTTTCGATATTGGGGGAACCAAAATTGCTTCCGGTCTGGTGACCTTACCTAAAACCAACGGTGCAGGAACAACCGACAGTTCGGATGGAAGTAATCGGCAAATAGATAAACAACCCGGCGTCATCCTGTCGGCCAAAATCCCCACCTTGGCCGGACGTGGCGGTGACGATATAATCTCTCGGCTGGTAAAGTTCACACAGGAACAACTCAGGGAATGCAAGCAATGTGGGATTACCCCAGATGCCATCGGCATCGGTTCGGCGGGTGTGGTTGACAGCTCAACAGGAACAATTCTGACAGCCACAAATCTCATTCCCGGATGGGCCGGGCAACACTTGGCTGATGCGCTAGAAAAGACAACAGGTTTGCCTGTGCACGTCATTGGGGACGTGGGGGCTCACGGCCTTGGAGAAGCAAAGTATGGCGCAGGGCGCGGGTACAACAGCGTACTTTCGGTGGGTGTGGGTACCGGTATCGGCGGAGCGTTCATCGAGGATTGGAAACTTTGCGAGGGGAGCCACTACGCAGCCGGCAATATCGGACACATGCCACATCCGCTTGGGCTTGGGATACGCTGCTCCTGCGGTGCAAAAGGACACATCGAACCAGTGGCCTCCGGTACTGGACTGGCGACTTTATATAACCGGATGAAGGACCTTATCCTGACCGACGACGAAAAGAATAAAGTGCCTGCCTTGAGCAACGGCAAAGAGGTGAGCGATCTGGCCTCAAGTGGCGATCCAACAGCCATAGCCGTTATCCAAACCAGTGCACATGCGTTGGGCGAGTGCATCGGTGGGGCATGCAATCTCATGGATCCTGAAGTGGTGGTCGTCTCTGGGAGCGTGACGCAAGCCGGTCTGTTGTGGTTTAACCCATTATTGGAGGGCTTCAAAGACAGTGCACTTCCTGCAATACGCGATACTCCATTGTTGCAGGGTTCGCTTGGAAACGAGGCACCACTGATTGGAGCAGCCGTGGGTGCCATACAATCGATGTGCGCTGCTTAAAGTTTGATATTTCGCAACACAAAATCAACGTATAACTTCCGCTCTTTAAGAATACGAAAAAACAATAGGAAAGGAAGACCATGAATCAGATCATCGAACAACTCAAAGGCGGCCTCATCGTCAGCTGTCAGGCATACCCGGGAGAACCATTGCGGCATCCCGAAACCATGGCGCAAATGGCGATGGCGGCAGAAATCGGCGGCGCTTCGGCCATACGCTGCCAAGGGCTTGCGGATATCGCGGCCATCAAAGGACAGGTGAAGATACCGGTCATCGGTATCTGGAAAGAGGGGGACGAAGGCGTCTATATCACCCCCACCCTGCGGCATGCCCGTTGCTGTATGGCAGCCGGAGCGGATATCATCGCGCTGGATGCCACCCGACGTCCCCGGCCAGACGGACTGACCTACGCCCAAACCGTAAAGGCCTTGCACCAGGACGGCGCAATCGTCATGGCCGATTGCGGCAGTGTCGGCGACGCTCGGCAAGCCGTTGAAGCAGGCAGCGACATCATCTCCACAACGCTGTCTGGCTATACCGGCGAACGACCGAAAACCGACGGCCCCGACTTTGCTCTGCTCAAATCGATGGTTGCGGAATTCCCGAACATGCCGGTGTTCTGCGAAGGACGCATCCACACACCCGATCAGCTCACCGAAGTCATGAACTGCGGGGCCTGGGCAGCGGTGGTCGGCACTGCCATCACCCATCCGACCTCCATCACCAGCTGGTTCAAGGCACGACTGAACCGTTAGTTGCGTCCAATAATACGTAAATCAAAAATGTCTTTTTCTACCCGTTAACTGTGACGAACGGAGGGCTTGCCGAAGATTGCTGAGGCAAAGAAAATCATCGGAATCGGTTACCGGTAAAACAGCCAAGCGGATATTGTCAATATGACAGCAATATTTGCAGACAATGACCTGAGATCAGTGTCAGGCGAACCCGCATATGCGGCAAACGAAAGGAATACAATGACGAATCCGAAATACGAGATGGGCACCGTTGCCAACCGCACATTCATGGCCAACGAGACCTATGAGCTGCTGAACTTCGGCAAGGGCTTCCCGGTACCGCAGGGTGGATCGGGATGGCTTGACGACGAAGGCCATATCGACCCATCGCATGGTGTACAGACCTGGATTACGGGACGCATGACTCATGTCTATTCAATCGCCGTGATGCTCGGCTATCCGGGTGCCGAAGCGTTGGTGGATGCTGGGCTCAAGGGACTTACCGGCATCCTGCACGATGACAAGAACGGCGGCTGGTATCCCTCCATCCAGGCCGACGGCACACCCGAGGCGGGGAAAACCTGCTATCCGCATGCATTTGTCATGCTTTCCGCGTCTTCGGCCCTGCTTGCGGGACGCCCAGGAGCCGAGGAACTGCTTGATGAAGTCCTGAAGATCTACGATCAATACTTCTGGGACGACGAGGCCGGGCTGGCCGTCGATACGTGGGATACCACTTTCTCAAAGCTTGACGATTACCGCGGTATCAATGCCAACATGCACACCACCGAGGCTTTCCTCGCCGTCGCCGATGCCACCGGAGACAACAAATACCGTGTACATGCCGGCCGTATCATCGACCACGTCGTGGGCTGGGCGAAGAACAACCACTGGCGCATCCCGGAGCATTTCGGACCGGATTGGTCGATCAACCTCGAATACAACGCCGACAAGAAAGACGACCAGTTCAAGCCCTACGGCGCCACCCCGGGCCACGGCATCGAATGGGCCCGCCTCATCACGCAATGGGCGCTGAGCTCCTTCGCCAACCGCGCCGGAGCCAAGCCCTACATCGATGCCGCCGAACACCTGTTCAATCAGGCGGTCACTGATGGCTGGAACCGCAACGGTACGACGGGCATGGCCTACACCGTCGACTGGGACGGCAACCCGGTGGTCACAGACCGCATGCACTGGACACTGGCCGAATCGCTCAACACCTCCTCTACGCTCTACAAGGTCACCGGAAAGGAAGAGTACCTCGACTGGTATGCAACCTTCGCCCAGTATGTCGACGAGCACCTGATCGACCACGAAAAGGGCAGCTGGTTCCATCAGCTCGACCAGAATAACCACGTCATCGGCACGGTGTGGCCGGGCAAGTCCGATGTCTACCACGCCTTCCAGTCCACCCTGGTGCCTTTCCTTGATCCGTCGGTCTCGATCGCCACGGCCGTGAAGAACGCAGAGTGACCCATAAGCTGGGGCTACAAACTTACTGAATGGGCATGCAACACAACGCAACGCATTACCATTGCTGCCGATGCTGCGTGCCTGTCTTCTTATGCAATAAAAACCAATGACATTACGCCCATGGAGCACACCATAAGAACCGTCCACCTGATGTATTATGCTTAAGTGTTCCGGCGCAAACCGGGCTTGATATTTGATAATTCAAGAATGGGGATGATCGGTTTCGACGGTGACCTGTTCGTCGCAGGGAAGCGTGCCGAGAATGTGGAGTCCACTCGAGATGACCTCCACGAAACAACAAGTGCTAAATCTAATCGCACTGAGTTCGCTCTCGCTGCCTGAGCTTCGCGCCAGGATTAACCAGTGAGCAGCTGCTCCGTCCACTCCTTTTCGTCTTCGGAAGGATGTTGGGCGTCATTAGAGGACTTGCTTGAGCCATTGAACCACAGGGTGACTCAGGGACTTTAACTGTAGATATGCTCGCCATCCATTGTCCGCGACACGGATGGGGGCAGAAAAACTGCCAAAAGGCCAGCGGACTACGCACGTAGAAGACTGAGGGTTCGGTCATCGGACCGGGGTTCAATTCCCCGCATCTCCACTGTTCAAACGCTGTCAGGGTCATCCTTGGCGGCGTTTTTCATTATCAAAAAACGAATCAGTTCGCACTAGACTTGGTAACCATGAGAATCGTGTTGCAAAAAGTCAGTAAGGCCGATATCGACGTCGTGGACGAAATCAGCGGCGAAGTCGACGAATCGTTTGAACCACAGCATATCGGCATCGGATATGTGCTGCTCGTCGGGGTCAGTGACGAGGACGGGCAGGAACAGGTCGATTGGCTGGCTCGCAAAATCAGCAAGTTGCGCGTGTTCGAAGACGAAAACGGGAAAATGAACCTTTCGCTTGGCCGGATCGGCGGCGAGATCCTGTCGGTTTCGCAGTTCACCCTGTTCGGTGACGTGCGGAAGGGCAACCGGCCAAGCTTCATCAAGGCCGGCGAACCGGAACACGCCAAGCGCGTCTGGCTTCAATTCAACGAGGCGCTACGGTCGGAGGGCATCACCGTAAAAGAAGGCCGATTCGGCTCGCATATGCGAGTGAGTCTGACCAATGACGGCCCGGTGACCATCCTCTTCGATACCGACGAGCTGATGGCCAAACACTGACGACAAAATGTGACAGCCAGCCACTCATTGGCAGTGACATTTCGCGAGCACGACTTCGCTTCAAAGCATGGGTCATAATCGTACATTGTTTACTCATACAACACGAAGATGCGTGCAAAATCAACAAAATCAGCCTTAAATCGCGAGTTTCATCGCAGGCTCAATGACGGTGCGAGCAAAATCAAGGAAATCGTAGCAAAACACTGATTTTCATCGCATCTTCGTGCCGCACACGCCGACCGTCGACGTACAGCTACTTGATAATCGGACGGAGCGGTGCCGAAACATCGACCTGATGCTTGTCGCCTATTTTGGTGGGGTCGTTGATGATCTTATCGACCACGGCCTTCTTGAGTTTCATGTCGGAAGAATCTCCCCAGACAATGACCCGTTCGCCTCCATTGAGCTCCGTCGTGACGGAATCCTGGGTTTTCGCGGTCACCTTGGTAATGGAACCACGCATATTGTGCCCAAGAAGATTCAGGACCTTCAAAGCCTGCTGAACCGAACGATCGCGAAGACTCGTTTCCACGTTGTTGACTTCGATGACAGGAATCCCCTTGGTCGAGACGTTTTCGACCTTGTTGAGTACTCGCCCGTACCCATCGACCGCAGTCTCGCTGCCGTCGGGAGTCTTCAGCATCGCTGCAGGCTCCTGCGCCGTAATCGTGACCTTGATTGCCTTCGGATAGATTTTCTCAACTTTGGCCATCGAGACACCAGGAATGTCTTTCAGCTCCTGTTCAACGTCCCCGCTCGAAACCAGCAGCAGCGATTTTCCGGCCTGTTTCTCAGCAATCGAAACGACACGGGCCTTACCGACCCACTGGTTCTCGCCCGACACCGAAATCTGGTGGGCATCAAGCAAAAAGACCGGCGAAAAGAAGAGCAGCCACCCAAGAGCCGCCAAAAGAGCCACAACCACCAGGGCAATCAACACTTTGGTCATCGTCTTAAACCTACTGACTCGCCGACGTTCCTTCAAACGCGCATTGAAATCGATGACCTTGGGACGTGCCGCAATACCCAACGGGCTTGAGGTCTGGTTCAAGGTTTCACCCACCAGATCCTCGTTTTTCAGTGCCCGGGCATCGACAAAATCGCCCGGAGCGCTTTTGGTGACGGCATTGGCCGACGAAGCCGATCGCGCTGAACGGGAAGGCCGAGAAGCCTGATCCGTATCCGCCAATGGCTCATCGATACCGTATTTCGGTTTCGTCGATTGACGACGTTGGAAAAAACCGACGGATTTTTTGTTGCGGGATTTCGGCGAATCGGAGGATCGGGAAGATCGTCCGGCACCCGAAGATGCTTCCGAAACCGCGACCCTGCGCTTTTTACGGCGAGGATCTACGGTCGTGTCATCTCTTACAGGCGTACCGGATACCACCGAACGCGTCCGACGCCCGGAACCACTTTCGGAACCCTTCGCTGACAATCCAGACGATTTTCGTCCGTTTCCCCCGCTATGGGAATCCGAATTTTCGGTTTTGCGCCGCTTTCCCGTCGACACGCCAAAATCGTTGACCCTGGGTTCATCCTCCGAAGACGCAGACCAACGAGACGAAGAAGCGGCACTTCGACCACGACGGTTTGAACCGCCTTTCCCTCCGCCTCCACTGGTTACATGACGACCTGCCATCAGCGCGAATCCTTCGCACGCGCTTTGAGCAAATCAAGCATGACGTCATCCATTTCGGTGACATCTCCCGCTCCGACTGTGATAAGGACATCACCCGGCTTTGAGTGACGGACCAACGTCGCGGCGCCGGACTTAAGATCCTTTGAAGCCGAAATCCAACCTTGAGAGGGGTTATGAGGCAAGCTGCCAGCAGCATCGACAACGACCTGGGAGGTGATATCCGGGAAATCCTCCTGACGTTCACGTGCCGGGTAAATCGGAGCGATGACGACATCGTCGGCCTTGGCCAGTGCGGCCGCAAACCGGTCGATAAAGAACTTGGTACGGCTGAACAGATGCGGCTGGAACAGCACACGAATGATGGAATCGGGATATCGGCGACGGGCGGCATCGAGTAAAGCCGCGATTTCGGTAGGATGGTGGGCATAGTCGTCGACCACCGTCACCCCGTCAACAACGCCGTTGACCTCGAAACGACGAGACGCGCCTTTGAAGGTCGCGGCCGTGCGGGTGGCGAGCGCCGGATCCATTCCCAAGAGCGTAGTGACGATGATCGCCGCGGTCGCGTTGCGGGCGTTATGGATACCCGGAATCCGCAAAGTGACCGGGATGCGGCGCTTTTCGTCAGATCCGGCAAAACCTGCCGGCAACTCGATGGTGAACCGTTCCGTGCCATCTCCCGCGCTTTCCTGCTCTGAAAGGATATGGACAAGCTGCGGACGAACAGCATCGGTATCGGTCGGTTTATCTTTATTTTCAGCAGATTTTTTATGCATCGTGCCGCTGGTGCTATTGTCGCGAACGTTCGCATCATTCAAGCCCACGATTTGAGTGATATCAGCGCTCGCCTGCGTCGTATAGCAGATTGTCTTGGCGGCCACCTCAGCCGGTAACGCACGCACGATGGCCTGCGCGCCCTTGTCGTCGACGGACATGACCACGTATCCCTTGGCATGGCTGGCGTATTCGACGAACGCCTGCTGGTAGTGCTCGGCATCTCCGTAATGGTCGAGATGATCGGCCTCAGCGTTGGTAATCAGTGCGAATTGCGGCCGGTATTTTTCGAAACTGCCGTCAGATTCGTCTGATTCGGCCACCAACACGTCGCCGCTGCCCGCGTGTCCGCCATCAATGGCGACACCATCAGGGCCTTGGATGGAACCACCGATGGCATAGCTCGGATCGGCAAGCTTGACGGCCATGCCGGCTTGTGCGCTGATATCGATTCCGCCATCGGCTTGTGCTCCAGCGTTGACGAGAATATGGGAAATCAGCGAACTTGTGGTGGTCTTGCCGTGCGCACCGGCGACGCTGACCGCACATTTGCTGGCCATCAGCAGCGCGAGGATATCGCTGCGATGGACGATATGCGCTCCAGCAAGAGCGGCCGCAACGATTTCGGGATTGTCTGGTTTGATAGCGCTGGAATAGACGACGGTCTGCGCACCCACAACGTTTTCGGCTCGCTGGCCAAAATAGACCTTGACACCCAAGGCAGTCAGCCGGTCGGTTTTGGCGTTGGCTGCGCGGTCGGAACCGGAAACCTCGACGCCTTGTTCGCTGATCATTTCAGCGAGTACGCTCATGCCTGCTCCGCCGATACCGATGAAATGGGTGTGTCCCAGCGACGTCAACGTATCCGACGGGCCGAACGCGGCCTTCGTCGGGTCAAGCACGATGGGTTCAGAGCCGATAGTTGACTGCACGATACGCTCCTTGGACACTAAAATCTACCGTTGAAAAACATCACTGATGCCGTTATACCCGATTCCTCGGCTTTATCGTTGCCTTGGACGCAAACCCACGCAGACTACTTGCAATTCACTGAACTGAATGGACAGACACACTGAAATGAAGCAACATTGGGCATATCCTGCCATACAGTCAGCTAACGGCCGGAATCGGCGAAGTCAAGGGCAATACGGGCCATAATTTCGGCGGCGTCACGGATGCCGTAATCGTGCGCCTTGCGGCCCATGTCCTCAAGCCTTTGGGAATCGGCAATCAAGGCAGGTACATGCCCACGCACCCAATCCGATGAAAAATCAGCGTCAGCAACCATCAGCCCGCCTCCGACGTCGACCACCGGCTGCGCGTTGAACCGCTGCTCACCATTGCCGATAGGCAGCGGCACATAAACGGCCGGCATGCCGATGGCGGCCAATTCGCTGACCGTTCCGGCACCGGACCTGCAAATCACCAAATCGGCCGCCGCAAACGCCAGATCAATGCGTTCCAAATATTCGGCGACATGGTAATCACCGTGGCCTGCGTGGGCCGGGTCCAAATCGGTGAGCGCCTGCTCCCCTGCCGTCTGAATCACATGCCGATTGACCTCAGCGCTTTTCTTGCGCCCGGTAAGGTGAATGACCTGCGTGACTTTCAACAGGTCGGCGGCCGCAGCGCTGACGGCCTCATTAAGGCTTACCGCTCCCAGCGATCCACCGGTAACTACCACCAAAGGACGTTCAGGATCGATGCCGAGTTGCGCGGCGGCGAGCTTTCGTGTGCATTGCCTGTCATCTTCCAGTTTTTGGCACAAATCTGCCATTACCGGCCGCAATGGGAGCCCGACGCGGCGGATTTCGGCGCCGCCATGCGCTTTAAGACCGGTGTTTTCGTAAGCGGTGCCGATGAAATCAGCCCAACGCGCACCCAGTTTGTTGGCCATGCCTGCACGGGCGTTCTGCTCGTGGATGACAATGGGCAGTCCCATGGAATGCGCCACGGAATAGACGGGCGCGGAAACGTAACCGCCGAAACCGACCACCACGTCGGCCTGACGACGCTCGAGAATTGCACGCACCTTCTTCTGCTCCTGCCGCCACCGACCCGGGAAACGCAGCGCCTGCATGTTTGGACGCCGCGGGAACGGCACCTTGGCGATGGTGTCAAGTTCGAAGCCGGCCTGGGGCACCAGATCGCGTTCCAGTCCAACGTCGGTGCCAATCACGCTGATGCCAGCCTGCGGGTCTTGGCGCTTGATGGCGGAGGCGACGCTTAAGAGCGGGTTGACATGCCCGGCCGTACCGCCTCCGGCCAATACGATATGTTTCATATTCTCTTTCCCTGTCCGCCTCTATAACGGTATCGTCAACGTCTTTTTACCATTCTTCAGCATCTTTCAGACACGCGACGAAGTGATATCCATATGAATCTCAGGCTGCATTCTCATCATACTGGTGGATACACCCGCCGCAAAGAGGCACATCACCAAGCTCGAGCCGCCTGCCGAAACGAACGGCAACGGCACGCCCATCACCGGCAGCAGGCCAATGACGACCATAATGTTGATCAGCGCCTGACCCACAATCCAGATGGCGATGCAGATCAGAACGCGAGAGGCGTATTTGTCGGGAGTCTGCAAGGCGATGACGAACATGCACCAGCCAAGGATGGCGAAAAGAATAACCACGGCGGCGGCACCCACGAATCCGGTCTCTTCGCCGATGATGGCAAAGATGAAATCGTTGTGGGCCTCTGGCAGATAGTTCCATTTTTCGCGGGAATTGCCGATACCTACGCCGAAGAGCCCACCTGAGGCCATGGCATATTTGGCATGCATCGATTGGTAGCACTCCCCCTGCAACGCGGAAGCCGGGCAGGGGCGATACGCGGCTGTAATACGAAGCATACGGTTTGGACTGGTCACCACAAACAGGACCACGAGCGCCAGCAGCACGAGACCAGACCCGATCAGCCATTTAGTCGGGAAACCTCCGACCAACATCGCAGTGACGCCGATGGCCACGAGAATCAGCGCCGTACCGAGATCGCCGCCGAGCATGACGGCGCCGAGACACCCCATAAAGACGACAATCAGAGGCAGATAGGCTTTGAAGCCCTCGCGCTCATAATGTTTTGCCGCCGAGGCCACAGCCCACGGCATCCAGATACACAAAGCGAGTTTCATGAATTCCGCCGGCTGCATGGAGCCGAGGCCAGGTATGCCGATCCACCCCTTGTTTCCGTTGACCTCAATCCCGATCGGCGTCATGGTCAACAGCTGCAGACAGATTGCGATCACCACGAACACAAACGAGGCCTTGCGGTAGCTTTCAGAGCGGAAACGCATCGACACGAAGCAGGCGATCAGGCCTAGCACACAGAAGAACCCCTGTGTTAGCGCCTGTTTCCAAGGGGAAAGCCCATAGGAAATCATGGTCACCGAAGAGGCCGAAAACACCATGACCACTCCGAAGCAGGTCAGGGCGATCACCGCGATGCGGAAACCGTAATAGCACCACAAAGGGTTCATCAACGCGTGGATGCCTGAATAATCGGTGACTTTGAGCACTTCGGAGGTATCGGTATCGACCTGCCGGTCGGAGACACCCACATCCTTAACTTTGTAATACATCAGATTCAGGCGTGATCGCGATTGCCTCTTGGTTTTATCGCGGTCTCCATCTCGAGAGTTGACGGTTTTGCTTCGCCCGTATCTGGACACAGAGTTGCGGCCTGAACGGGTCTTTTTCTTGGCCCTGCGTTCCGGTTTGCTTTCATCGTAGTCGTATACACGTCTAGCCATGCTTGCGTACCCAATCACGGGCGGCGTCGGCAAACTGCGAGCCGCGGTCGGCATACGAGACGAACTGATCCATCGAAGCGCAAGCCGGTGCCATCAGCACCACGTCGCCACTTTCGGCATAGTTGCCGGCGGCTTCGACTGCACGATCCATCACGCCTGCTTTGTCTTTAGGATCAATGACGGTCAAGGGGATATCCGGGGCGCTGGCCTTGAAGGCGTCGAGCATGGGCTTCTGGTCGACGCCAATAATGACGGCGGCTTTGATGGTTTTGGCCTGATCGGCCACGAGGTCTTCGAAATGACCACCTTTGGCCAAGCCTCCGGCAATCCAAACCACAGATTTCGGCTTGTAGCTGGAAAGCGAGGCGTGGGCAGCATCGGCGTTGGTGGCCTTGGAATCGTCTACGAAACGCAATGTGCCACCATCTTTGAAATGTTCGGTGGCGACGGTCTGGATGCGATGGCCGCCGGGGGCAAAGGCACGCAGGGCGTCAAGACAGCGACCCGGATCGGCGCCCAAGCCCATCGCCAAAGCAAGGGCGGTGATGGCATCGGCCAAAAGGTGCGGATAAACCGTACCGTCGGGTTCGCATAGATGCGAGAATTCAGTGACTTTGGCCAGTGCATTCATATCGCCGGCCGGAGCGCCTGCCAAGCCGCTGGCGTCGACGATCCAGCCGTCGGCAATGCCGATCTGACCGGGTTCGGGGGCATGGAGAGTGAAGCCGATCTTGCGACATTCCGGACCAGTCTGTGCCGCTTGGGCAAGATTTGTGACACGTTCATCGTCGGCATTGAACACCAGCACACGCTTGGCCGCATGGAAGACCTTGGATTTGTCGGCCGCATAATTGGCCATGCCACCGTGCCAGTCGAGGTGATCGGCGGCGATATTGGTGATGGCAGCACAATCGAGCGCCAACGAATCGGTGAAATGCATCTGGAAGCTGCTCAATTCCACGCACAACACATCATGTTTCGGGTCGACGGCAGCCAGGCTTACGGATTTGCCGATATTGCCCACGGCCGGGGCGTCCATACCACAATCAGTAAGCATGGCGGAAACCATCTGCGTGGTCGAGGTCTTGCCGTTCGTACCGGTGATGCCTATCCAATACGCGGGTTCGTGCAACGCCGAATGTTCGGCCGGGACCCGCAGCGCCCAAGCCAGCTCAACCTCGCTGATCACCGGAATACCTCGGCGCTGGGCTTCAAGGATAAAAGGTGTACGCGGATTGAAAACCGGCGAGGCGACGACGATATCAACATCGTCCCAATCGATATCGTCAAAGGAATGCAGATCGGCTTCAGGCTTCTTCTCGTCGACGCTCAACACACGGCCCGCGCGACCTTGCAAGGCTTCGACGGCACCGCGACCGGAAACTCCGAGACCGGCTACCAATACGGTCTTGCCACTTACATCGAGACGTGACGACCCGTTTGCGGCGCCGTCACGACGCACCGACGAAAAACCGGAATCTCCTGCACTCTGCATCTCAATCTGCCTTTCCTTCAAGCTTTTAGCCTCAACGTTGATTCGAATAGTCCCTATATCAGCAGACCGGAACGCGAAGCCCAATCCGTATAGAAAATCATGAGACCAATCAGCACGAACATGAACTCAATCATCCAGAAGCGCACGACGACCTTCTGCTCGCTCCAACCTTTCAGCTCAAAATGATGGTGAATCGGCGCCATCTTGAAAACTCGCTTATGCGTGAGTTTGAAGCAGCCCACCTGGATGACGTCACTCATCGCCTCGATGACATATAGTCCGCCGATGATCACGGCAAGGAATTCGGTGTGGGTGGCGATGGAAAGTGCGGCGAAAAGCCCGCCCAAGGCCAAAGAACCGGTATCGCCCATGAAAATGGTGGCAGGGTTGGAGTTGTACCAGAGGAAGCCGAAGCAGGCCACAGCGGCGCAGGCCGCGATAATCGTCAGATCCAGCGGATCGGAAACCGCGTAGGAATAGCCCGGCTTCGGACCGCCCTTGACATGATAACTTTCCCAGAAGGCGATGATAGTGTAACCGGCCAAGGAGATCATCGAGGAGCCGGTGGCCAGCCCGTCAAGCCCGTCGGTCAGGTTGACGGCGTTGGTCCATGCGATCATCAGGAAATTGACCCAGATTACGAAGACGACGATGGCGACGGCCCTGCCCGCGAACTCGAAGCTGAAGAAAGGATGCTCAATGAAACTCATGCCCGCCTGGGCAGAGGGAAAACCTGACTTGGTGGGAATAAGCAAAGCCAGCACCGCATAAATGGTGGCAAAAACGAATTGGCCGAAGAACTTCCCGCCGACGCTCAACCCGGTGTTCTGCTTTTTACGCACTTTGGCGAAGTCATCGATGAATCCCAGACTGCCCATCGACACCATCGCGAAAAGCACCAATACGGCCGACCACGAAACAACCTGGCCGCCAGTCAGTCCACGGTATATCGCGGAAGCACCCCAGCCGAGCAACACGGCCAGAATGATGACCACGCCACCCATTGTGGCGGTGCCACGTTTCAAAAGATGCGACTGTGGGCCGTCCTGACGGATGTACTGGCCGTAGTGCAGCCTGTGCACCAGTTTGATCATGGCCGGCGTGCCGATCATCGTGACCAACAGCGAGACCACAATGCCGATGATGAGGGAAATCAATGTTTCGGCTCCACTTCTTGTTGCGTTTTCTGTTCCATGCCCGCCCAACGTTCGGCCAAAGCGGAAAGCCCCGAAAAATGCGAACCTTTAAGCAGCACAACAGTGTCTTGGTGACGCCGTGCGATTTGTGCGACCAACCGCTCGGCGTCGACGGCGCTATGTACCCATTGCACCACGACGGGGGTACGCTGCGGTCCGTCTGAAGCAATGGTTGTATCACAAACTGTATCGGCTGGTGCAGCCTCAGATGATGCGCTGCCACCCGACACGTCACCAGTAACCTGCAGCCCTTCGGCACCTTGCGCCAACGCGTGTGCCAGATCGTCAAAATGCTTGTCGATTTCGTTGCCCACCGCGATAATCTCATCGAGCCCGAGGGATGCGGCGTAGGCACCGATCTGGCGGTGTAGCTTCAGCTCGTCGTCTCCCAGTTCGAGCATCGCGCCCAGAACGGCGACACGGTAGGGCTTTGGTTTGCTTGCGGTGCTATCGGTTTTATCTTGCGTTTTCTTTTCCGACGGCTCATCAGGTGCTTCCCAACGGGCCAGCCCGTCAAGTCCGGCCCGCATGGAATCAGGATTGGCGTTGAAGGAATCGTCGATAAGCGTAAAGGAGCCTGAACCTTCACCCAGATCGACCAACGATACGGCCATGCGGTGCGGACTGATATGTTTGACGTCGCCAAGACCTTCGGCGATGTCGGTGAGAGGCATACCAAAATAATCAGCCACCGTGGCGGCGGCCAATGCGTTGATGACGTTGTGCGCTCCGCCGATACCCAAATGCACCTGGGCCATTTCGCCGTTCGGGGCCACCAGTGTAAAGCTGGGACGGTCGAGCGTGTCGACGCTAATATTGGCAGCGGTCATTTTTTTTGATTGAGGCTGCGCCTCGCCATTCAAACCGAACCAAAGCACATCACCGGGCGCAAATTTCGTCATCGCCGCCACGCGTTTGTCGTCAGCGTTCAAGACGGTGACGCCGCTTGGCACCAAGCCTTGCACTATTTCGCTTTTGGCCTGTGCTATACGTTCCACGGAACCGAACTCGCCCAAGTGAGCCACGCCGACTTTCAGCACCACGGCCAAATCCGGAGGCACGATGCGTGTCAGATTCGCGATTTCGCCGACATGGTTGGCACCCATTTCGGCGACGAAAAAGCGGGTGCGCTCCCCCACCTTCAATGCGGTCAACGGCAGGCCGATGTCGTTATTGAACGAACCCACCGGAGCCACGGTTTCGCCAAGCTTGTCCATCAGCGATCGCAG
This sequence comes from Bifidobacterium sp. ESL0732, assembly GCF_029395535.1. Classification (NCBI taxonomy): domain Bacteria; kingdom Bacillati; phylum Actinomycetota; class Actinomycetes; order Bifidobacteriales; family Bifidobacteriaceae; genus Bifidobacterium; species Bifidobacterium sp. ESL0732. The sequence continues at coordinate 1,662,955 of NZ_CP113920.1, forward strand.
AAGATCTTTGGTGGTCGTCTTGCCGACCGAACCGGTGATGCCGATAACGGAAAAATCTTTATTCGACTGCCGGCGACGCACGATATTGTGCTGCGCCAAATGTCCCAAAGCGGCAACAGTGTCGTCCACCACAATCTGAGCAATGCCGTCCGCACCGGCCACCACGTGGTCGACCAAAGCCGCCACCGCACCTTTCGCACCGGCACCGGCCACGAAATCATGCCCGTCGACATGCTCGCCTTTGATGGCAACGAACACCGATCCGTTTGTGATTTGCCGCGAATCGCTGAATACCGAAGTGGCCACGGCCCCATCAGGCACCGCATAACCGGGACCCGAAACGATGCGGCCACCGACTGTCTGCGCAATCTCCTCGATTGTCATCGGCATCATGCCGGATTCGCTATCCGAAGTTCCGGTCATCTTAGCGCTCAACGTATGCCACCTTTTGTCCATATATCTTTAATATTGCCAGCAAAGCAAACCGTAGTCAGTCTGTACACAACATGCCAGACGAAATACCGTCGCAAAAGCTTTCATTGCATTTCCTTCGAAACGCGCAGGGCATTGCGAATGTTGCTACGACGGACCCCTGCATCCAAAGCCATCGCGATCGCCAAGGAAAGACGACGCTGGCCCTGCAAGCCACCTGCCACACTCGCCTGTCCGGCCAACCAGCTGGACTCCTCGTCACAAGTGACCAGACGCTTGCGTTCGTCAATCGAGAAACCGTACAGGTTTTGCACCGACTCGAGCACATGAGCCCCTTGGGCCTTGTTCAGCATTTCGATGGAACCCAAAACATCGACGCTGACACCTTCAAGCGCGCCTGGGCGCAGAGTCTGATTATCAGCGGAAATCACCATCGCCGCAGCACCGTCCTCAGAGCAGACGGCAAGCGTGTGCTGAACATCAAGAATCCCCAAAGGATAAGTCAATTCCAGTTCACGCTCCAACGAACTGGAACCAGATCTGCTCACGATGCCCACAGGATTACCAAGCATATGCAGGAAATCGGCCAGACGAACCACATCGGCCTGAACCTCTTCGTCATCCTCACCACAGACGACGAACACGGCCATGGTATTGGCCGGAGTTCCCGCGATGTCAGAGGCCAGCTCACCCATGGTTTCCTGGTCGGGAACGGAAAGCAAAGCCGGGACACCTACCGATTGTGCCTGCGAAAGCAAAGATGGCGGCACCAAAACCGCATAGGCGCCACGAGCCACAGCCAACGAAAGCAACGAGGGGTCGTCATTGCTTTTCAGAATGTAAAGAGCCCCCGGACGCACCGAATTCGGGCTATCAGCGATCGAGGTGACCGTAACGCCGTCGGCGAATTTAGGTTCAAGCCCAAAGCCATAGTGACTGGCGATATAGCCCAAAGTCACACGCCGCGAAATCGATTCGCTTACCACGCTCATGCTTCGACCTTTCCCGCAGGAAACGTCGGGTAGCGGCCAGCTGCCACTGCTCTGTCCCGTTTCATGCTGTTATCACCATTTGTCACCACGTCACAGGAATAGCATTGTTGCGAGGCTGGGAGGGAGGGACCTCGTACTTCTGCATAAGGAATTCACCGATTTGCTTGAACAACGCACCGCTGGTGAGACCGCCGTAGATGCCCTGAGGATTGCGCATCACCACAGTAAGCACGAAACGCGGATTGTCGGCGGGAAGGATGCCCGAAAAATCGCTGACGATGCTGTCGAGTGCGCCGGTTGGACCGGCCACCTGTGCGGTTCCCGACTTGCCGGCGACGCGATAGCCGTCGACACCAGTCGTTTTCGCGTATTCCTCGCCTGAAGACTCCATCGCATTCATCAGCTGCGCGTTCACGTTGGCATCCATGATGCGTGTGCCCTCATCCAACGGCTGCTTGGTAACATGGCCGTCGGCATCGACCGTCGAATCGACGATGGAAGGCTTGCGGTAGATGCCGCCGTCGCCAATGGCTGCGATGGCATTGGTCAATTGGACGACGTTGGTGGCATAACCCTGGCCGAACAGTATGGTGTCGCGTGTGCGCTTGTCCCATGCGTTCGGATTGGTCAACGTCCCGCGTGACTCCCCAGGCAGGTTAAGGCCTGTGGGCTGGCCGATGCCGAATTTGGTGAGCATGTCGTAACGGTCCTGGTCTTTGTAATCGTTGGAAGACATGACCATGCCGACGTTAGAAGATTGCTGGAGGATGCCGGCCAACGTCCAATTGGAAAGGGGATGCGGCGTGACGTCAGTGAAAACCTGGCCGTTTTTATCGAGTCTATCGGGAACCTGGAAATGATCGGTCATCTGATGGATACCATGCTGCAACAATCCCGCCATTGAGAAGGTCTTACCAATCGAGCCGGGTTCAAAGGTTTCCGAAACCGCACGGGAGACGCTGAGCTTGGCCTGATCGCTGCCGGCCTGAACATCGTCGGAATCGTCGAGGGCGATAATCTGATGGGTGCGAATGTCTTCGACGCAGGCAATAGCCCAATCCGCTTTGTATTGGTCCTTGCCGTCTTTCAACACCTTTTTGACGAACCAATCGACGTCGGAATCAATGGTCAGCTTGACATCGCTGCCGTTGCGGGCAGCTTGCGAATCGGTCAACGTGCCGGGAATTTCGACACCGTTGTTGCCCTGTTGGTAGATCTTGTATCCGTCTTTGCCGGCAAGCGTCGAGTTCTGAACCTGTTCCATTCCCGAAACGCCATTGGTCTTGTCGTCGACGCCGCCGAGGAAGGCACCCATGAGCGTGCCGTCGGAATAGACGCGGTTCTGCGAAAGCTCACCGTAGACGATGCCGCCAAGACCAAGTTTGTCAAGCTTGCGTTTGGCCGCGGGTTCCACGTCCTTTTTCAAGACAGCATAACGGCCTGGGCCGGCAAGCTTGCCGCCAAGCTCCATGGCATCCATGCCCAGTATCGGAGCAGCCATCCTCGCCACACGCGCGGCACCGACCACGCCAAGTGTCTTACCGCCGTCTTTCTTTGTCTGGGTGCAATTGTCGGTGATCTGTGTGCTGCAGATCGGGTCGTATTCCTGAGCGGCCTTCGGATCGCCGATGATGGTATAACGCTCCACGCTTTGCGCCAAAACGGCTCCGTTGCTGTCCAGTATCTTGCCCCGCATACCATGGACGGGCACTTTGAGCGTCCGTCCTGCCGTGGCAGCCTCAGCCATCTCGCGGCCGTTGAGCAACTGAAGATTGGCCAATTGGCCAAAGCACACAACGAATACGAGCGCAAGCACCGTGGCGATCACGGCGCAACGCGACACGAATTGCTTGCCTTTGGTTTTATTGGCGTAGGAACGCATAATCATTGACCCTTATCCGTAGGTTGGTATCCCTGAAGATCTATCGACAATGGACCGGACTGAGGAACCATGCCCATTTTCTGGGCGCGGTCGGGAAGACTCGCCTGCAGGCTGTCAAGCTGCGCCTCGTCGTCCTCGACATCCTGATTGAGCTTGCTGATGTTGGCCTGCACCTGAGCCTGTTGGAAGGAATTCTGCACCATTTGTGTGCGCAGAGCCAACGACCCGAGCAATGCGGCGAAAAGGAAGATCACCGCGATGATGACATGGACCACCGAAACCGTATTGATCCTGCTGAAAATACCGGCAGCGAGATTTTCACTGTCTTTTTTCGCTTTGCCGCCGGCGACGACCTGGAGCTCGGGACGGGAAGACGTCGTGCGGTTATCGTCTTCACGGCCGGCTGGTGCGACACGGGAGCGAACCGATCTTGCTGTGGCGCTGCTCATCATTCCCTCCTTTTCCTTCGATTGTCTTGATTGTGTTTGTCTTGATGCTTCCGCCTGTCATGCAAAAACTTGTTGTGCGCATCCGGCCCATAGCCCAGGTCTCGGTCGCCCGGATTTTCCTTGGCGTCTTCGGCGAACCTGTTGCGCCAGCGCTCGGGGATTTCCCGTGTTAGCTCTACCCCGCGCAATCTGACGGGTGCCGAGCGTGGATTATGTTCGATTTCGGCTTCATCGGCCTTGATTGCCCCACGGGTCAGTTCTTTGAAGAACGGTTGCGCGTCGGCAGGCACGATCGGCAGATCGGCGGGAGCGTCGACAACAAGCCCCTGGGCCATAAACGTCTTGACCGTGCGGTCTTCCAGTGAATGGTAGGATTCGACGACCAGTCTGCCGCCTAGCTCAAGCCTGTTGGCAATCTGCGGCAGCGTACGCTTGAGCTTGTCAAGTTCGCCGTTGACTTCGATACGAAGGGCCTGAAAAACGCGCTTGGCGGGGTTGCCTTTGGCACGGTGGGATTTGGGGACGACCCGGTCGACCAGAGCATCCAGCTGGCTTGAAGTTTTCAGCGGCTCTTTTTCACGTTGACGGACGATGGCGCGAGCAATCGGCTTGGAGAACCGTTCCTGGCCATATTCGCGAAAAATCCGGACAAGTTGGCTTTCGGAATATTGTGCGAGAATCTGCGCGGCATCGAGGCTTTGGCTGGTGTCCATACGCATGTCAAGCGGGGCGTCGTGCGAATAGGAGAATCCTCGGTCGGTCTCGTCGATCTGGAGGCTCGAAAGCCCCAAGTCCATAAAAGCGGCATCCACATGTTTCAAACCGAGGTTTTCTAGTACATCGTCAAATTCGTCGAACGCCGCATGAATCGGAGTAAACCGGGCGCCCAGCCCTGCTTCCTCCATGCGTTCCGTAGCCATGGAAAGCGCTTCTTCATCACGATCGATGCCGACAAGTCTGGCTTGCGGGGCGGCCTTCAAAAACGCCGTCGCATGCCCGGCCAGGCCGAGGGTGCAATCAACCACTACGGCATCAGGATGTTCCAGCGCGGGAGCGACCAGCCGGACGCATTCGTCCAGCAGAACCGGTGTATGGATATTGTTGAGATCAGTCATCACCACTCCACCGCCGGCAATACATCATCGGCTATATCGGAATAGCCTTCCTCCTGGTCGGCGAGATAGGCATCCCAGGATTCCTTGTTCCAGATTTCGGCACGGGTGCCCACACCGATCACCACAATGTCGTCGCCCAGATCTGCGTAACCGCGCAAGGTCTGCGGGACCAAAATGCGGCCCTGCTTGTCCGGTTCGCCCTCGACCGCACCGGAAAGGAAGACGCGCAGATAGCTTCTCGTGGCTTTGTTGCCCATCGAGGCACGCTGAATCCGCGCTGCTATACGCCGAAATTCGGTTTGGGGAAGCAGATAAACGCATTTTTCCTGACCGCGAGCCATCACCATGCCCTCGCCAAGCTGCGAACGCATCTTGGCTGGTAAGGCCATACGCCCTTTCTTGTCGATTTTGGGGGTATAGGTGCCGAGCAACAGGGGTTCCGCCTGAGGTGCAGAAGCTGATACAGGAATCAAATTTGTAGGTCTTTGCAGTGGCGAAGTAGCGGAATTAGAGGCACTATTGGCATTCACACCTGCTGCGTCAGGCTTCGAACAATCGTGGAACGGTTCGTCGTCGATGGAGTCGTTATCGCGTTCCGCCATTCCGCCTCCTCTTTTCAATGATTGCCAATGTTTTTGCTAAGTCTTACAACTAGTTCACCACTTTACCCCACTTATCACCATTCTTCCCCACAAAAACACAAAAAAATCAATTTTTCTTCAAAAAATTCAGTGTTACAGTAATTTCCCTCTGCTCCCTCTCTCTAAAAAAATCAATTTCGACATGCGCCGATAGGAGAAATAACGTTCACTGAACATTTTTTTGAAACCGAAGTTTCATCTGTCGATTATCACTGCACATATTCGAAACCGTTGAAATAACGAGAATTTTCATCATCTGAAACGGCATTTTCCAAGAGCACAATCACCATCCAAGAAATAGAGTGCACAGGCTAGAATTATTAACTTGAGTTTTTAAGCAGCACACACACAACCCGAACTGCCCAGATGAAGGGGAACCTATAGATGTCGAGCTACTCCTCGCAAATCGACGAAGAACAGCACGCGGTCGATCGCGCCTACGGACGGCTGGACTCGTTGCGTTCCCAGACCCGTTCTCGACTGGATACTGTTCGAGCCGCAGGAGCCCACGGTTCTCCGACAATGCGCACCGAACGAGATTCGTTTGCCACCATGTACGAGGACCGACTCACCCAGCTGCGCGGCGTCGAGGACAGACTCGTCTTCGGGCGCATTGACAGCGACAAGGGCGAAAAACGCTACATCGGGCGTATGGGACTTTCCAACGACAACCATGAGCCGATTCTGACCGATTGGCGCGCCGAGGCGGCAAGGCCCTTCTATGAAGCGACGCCCTCGCATCATGGCGATATCGTCATGCGTCGGCACATCACGTTGAATTTCCGCAAGGTGATCGGCATCGAAGACGAAGTGCTTGACGTCAACTCCGGACAGGTGGGTCAGGCCGAGCAAGCGGGGACATTGACCGGGGAGGGCGCCCTGATCGCCTCGCTCAATTCCAAACGTACCGGCAAGATGACCGATATCGTGGCCACCATCCAAGGCGAGCAGGATCGCATCATCCGGGCGCCGATGGACCGTGCCATCGTGGTGCAAGGTGGGCCCGGAACGGGAAAAACGGCGGTGGCGCTGCACCGCGCCGCTTATCTGCTTTATACACACCGCCGCAGGCTCGAGCGTTCCGGAGTGCTCGTGGTCGGCCCGAGTCCCGCTTTTCTACGTTATATCAATCAGGTCCTCCCTTCGCTCGGTGAGACTGGCGTGGTCTCCCGCACCATCGGCGACCTCGTACCAGGTTTCGCCGCCGAAAAGATGGATTCTCCCCGTGCCGCACAGCTTAAGGGCGAGACCCGCATGGCTTCGGCGATCGCCAACGCCGTAGCCGCGAGGGAACGCATCCCCAAGCACTTGCCGACAGTGCGCATCAATGGCATGGACGTACCGATGCGGAAAACCGATGTCATACAAGCGATACAGGATGCCAAACGCACCCGTTCCCCACACAACAAGGCCAGAGAGACCTTTGTCAAAAGCGTTCTGAGCGCGATGCGCAACCGGTACGTCGACAACCTTGATTACACACCCGAGCAGTCGGAAATCTCCGACGCGGCGATGCAGCTGAAAATGCATGATGAGATTCGCAAGACCCTGAATCTGGCATGGCTTCCCATGAACGCTCCATGGCTTGTCGACCAGCTTTTCGCGAAGCCTGCACAATTGCGCCGGTTCGCTCCTTGGCTTTCGCAAGCCGATATCAGGGAGCTGACACGACCGAAGCACTCACCGCTCACCGTTTCCGACATTCCGTTGCTCGATGAGGCCATGGAGCTGCTTGGGCCCGACCCGAAGGTTTCGGCTCGCGAAGCGGCGGCGAAGGCCAAGCGCGACGAAGAAGAACAATTCGCCAAAGATACATTGGCGCAGGCAGGCATCGGTTCCGGCATCGTCACCTCCTCAATGCTGGTGGACAATATCAACGGTTTGGACGCCGAAGCTGTGGCGCAGAAAGCCGGCGCCGACCGCGAATGGACATACGGGCATATCGTCATCGACGAAGCTCAGGAGCTCACCCCGATGGACTGGCGAATGCTCATGCGTCGCTGCCCGTCGCGCTCGTTCACCATCGTCGGTGATGTGGCACAGACCTCGGCTCTGGGAGGCACACGCCGTTGGGAGAAGACCATGGACCGCCTCTTCGGGCAAGACGGCTGGGACTTGAAAGAATTGACAATCAACTACCGCAATCCGCAGGAGGTCTCGCAACTGGCCACCCATTTCGCCGAAGACGAAGGACTGTATGTCTCGACCACCAAAGGCGTGCGCACGATGGCTGATTCGGTAAAACACCTGAGTGTGGGCTCCGGCAATGGAAGCGGCTCAAAGAGTGATCTTTTCCAGACAATCGGCGATGAAGCGCTGAACATGGCAAAGCAATTCATCTCAGACGACGGCACTGGTCGTGTTGCGGTCATCGCACCGAATTCGCTGAGCGCCAGTATCCGCCAAGACCTTTACCACCGTTTGGCAACCGCCAAAGGCAAGTCCACTGCCTCGAAGCTAATGGGAATCTCCGAGAAGAACAATCAAACCGACACAAACTCTCGTTTCGAAGAATCGCCGAGCGATGCTCCTTTGAGCATCTGCGACACCCAAATGATCAAAGGCCTGGAATACGACGCGGTAATTCTCGTAGAGCCCGGTGAAATCGCTCAGGACGCACCTTCACGACTCTCAGGGGCGGCCGATCTTTATGTCGCTTTGACGCGTCCGACCCAGCGACTCGTCATCATTGAAACCGAACGCGACAAGCGCCTGCTTGACCTATAGCGTTTCGGCGTAGTCAATCAAAGGATGGGACTACTTCTCGGAAGCGCCCTTGTCCCGTTTCAGTTCATCAATGGCCTTCTGGAAATCCGCCAGTCCGTTGAAATTCTGATAGACACTGGCAAAACGCAAATAAGCCACTTCGTCAAGTTCGCGCAACGGTTTGAGGATTGCCTTGCCGATATCTTCCGATTTGACCTGCGCCAAACCCTGACTGCGCAAATCCTCTTCGACCTGCTGCCCCAGTTGCTTCAGCGCGTCTTCATCAATAGGTCTGCCCTGGCAGGCTTTGCGAACCCCATCAATAACCTTTTGACGATCGAATGGTTCCAAATTTCCGGAACGCTTGGTGACCAGAAGCATCGTCGTTTCCACTGTGGTGAACCTGCGGCCGCATTCGGGGCATTCGCGTCTACGCCGGATGGAATGACCATCTTCACTGATACGCGTATCGACTACTTTAGTGTCATTATTCTGGCAAAAGGGACAATGCATACTGTCACCATAACCAGAGGGCGGGAGAACAAGACACACATATTTCACGGCGTTTAAAACTTACTGTGCATCTAAGAGTAGGCAAGGCACACTTTTCAAAATTAAACACGCCTATATTTTATAATTATCTCTATCAATCGGCATTAAGCCGAAAGAGACTCCGACCATGCGCGATTTATGCCTCTTCAGGCACCATAATCCTCTGGCCCGGTTGCAATTGAGCGGAATTCAGCTGATTCAGATCCATGATTTCGGCGACCGTATCCCCCACATTCTTGTTTTTCGGTGTAATCTGCTGCGCATATGACCACAACGTATCGCCCGGACGAACCGTATAACTGACCACATTGGCGTCATCGGTCGCCGAATTGGCAACATGCGGGGCGACCGCCTGCCAACCAAAGAACACAACGAATGCCAGCACAACCGCCGCAACGACCCTGTTTCGCGCGATGCGACGACGATTGGCGGCACAACGAACTTTGGAATCCCTGTCTTTTTCACTCATCTCTGCACTCCTTCGAACATCTGTACTAACGAACGTTTGTTCTATATTGGCACACTTGTTCGAAAAAAGCAAGGCGGAATCGAACATCTGTTTGAAATTCTAAAGAAAATAGGTTATGCTGTAAGTCAAACGCCGAAAGGAACTATCGTGAGCACCCTCCCACCTATCCATAACCCGCATGGCAACTTTTCTCAAGCCACGCCGAACCAACAGTTGACGGATCGGCAACGCAAAGTATTGGAAGCCGTTCGCAGGCATGTTTCACGTTATGGCTTCGCTCCTTCATTCCGCGAAATCGGCGAGGAAGCAGGACTCAAAAGCCCGTCCTCGGTCAAACATCAGCTCGAGGTCCTTGAAGACAAAGGCTATATCAAAATGAACGCGAACAAGGGCCGCGCCATCGAATTGGTGGAGAACGAGTCCAATATCCCCGAAAGCAACCACGCCTCTACCGTGCTTCCGTTCAGCTCCGAGGACGAAACGGACGAAGCCATCGCCCAATCACACGACATTCCTCTGGTCGGCCGCATTGCAGCCGGCACGCCCATCACTGCCGAACAGCATGTTGACGATGTGATGAGGCTGCCTGAGCGGCTTACCGGCAACGGCAATCTTTTCATGCTTGAGGTTCACGGGGATTCGATGATCGATGCTGCCATCTGCGATGGCGATTTCGTGGTGGTGCGAGAACAGGAGACTGCGGAAAACGGCGATATCGTCGCGGCCCTGCTCGATGGTGAAGCCACGGTCAAGACTTTCCAGAAAGACCACGGCCATGTCTGGCTGATGCCGCACAATCCGTCTTACTCCCCCATCGACGGCACTTACGCCAAAGTGATGGGCAAAGTCGTCACGGTTTTACGTAAGATCTGAACCCTCATATTCCCAAATATTGCAGAATCAGCGGTGAATCGCCTCGCTTTGGGCCTGGCTGAAGCCTTGTGGCTCCAGCTGGAAGGTGGTGTGGGGAATCGAAACCGAGAAATGGTCGGTTAGGCAGGTATGCAGCTGATGAAGAATATCGGCGCCCTGAGCCATCGTCAGATTCGGCTCCACCACGACGTGGGCAGTCAGAATCGGCATGCCGGTCGCCACTGTTGAAGCATGAACATCGTGGACATCTATGACGTGATCGACGCTTTTCATATGCTCGCGCACTTCGTCAAGATCGAGGCCTTCCGGGGTCTCTTCAAGTAATACCTTGACTGCGTTCTTCATCAATACGAAAGCTCTCGGCACGATAAGCAACGCGATAACCGCGCCGGCGAGAGCATCGAATCCATGCCAGCCAGTGGTCATGATGACAATGGCGGAAACCACGACTGTAAAAGAACCGAGCGCGTCGTTCATCGTTTCCAAGAAGGCCGCGCGCATGTTCATATTGTCTTTGTGCTGGCCGGAAAGCACAAGGACGGAAACGACGTTGAACACCAGACCCAGAATACCGAAACCGAGCAGCATGCCGACACTCTGTACCTCATCACCGGAAACGCCTGCCAGACGCAGAACCGCTTCGACCAACGCATAGACCCCAACGGCCATCAATATCAGCGCTCCGAGCCCTGCCGTGATCGGCTCAAGCCTGGCCCAGCCCCAAGTTCGTTCCTTGTTAGGCCTTCTGCGCATCAGCACAGCAGTAATCGTAGAGGCGGTGAGCACCGCGACATCCGTAAGCATATGGGCACAATCGACCAGAAGCGCAAGCGATCCGGTGATGATGGCGCCGAAAACTTCGACCACGAAAATCGTCAGGGTGAGGCCCAGCGTCACCATAAGTCTTCTCTGATGTTCCATCGCCTTGCCCTGGCCACCCGCTTGACCATCAGCAGATTGCGTTCTTTGGCTTTTCTGCGTTTCAGTTCCTTGCCCTTGCCGTTGCGAAACCATATCCTCTCCCTACCGTGCATTTATCGCCATCGACGAAAACGGAACGTCCATTCTCTTGCTTTCGTCGATTTGGCGTAAGCTCATTGTCAACGTTAAAACGCTGTGTTACTGGTGACACTATACGCGTCAAAACGTAAGCGGGAGTTGGGTTTTGCGACTCAGAGCCGAAGAACAAGCAGGTCGCACAATATTGTCCGTTTCGTTTTTCTTTGACACTAAAACCGACAATCTTTTTCATTTTCAAAAAGCGGCTTATACTGCCGCAGCCGAAACGATAAAACCCAGTGATACCAAGGATTTTTCTTTTACTGCAGCAGCAACATTGCGCAGCTCAAGGTGACGAACGAGAGTACCGTACTCAAGAATTGCGTCGATGCCATCTCCGACTCATGGATGCCGTAGTCAATGGCCAGGTTCGTCGGCAGCGTGGCGGTAGGGATGGCCATGGTAATCACGACGATACGCGTCAGCTCGCTCGGCATGCCGGTGGCGACCATCAAAGCCCAGATGATGGCCGGATAGGCGATGTTTTTCAAACCCACGGTCAGCCAGACATGAGGGTTGAAGGAGATCTTGCGGGTGACGAGCACAATGCCTGTGGCGAACATCGCCACACCGCCTGCAGTCTTGCCGAGCACGGTGAACGTAGGCTCGAGAACGCTGGGCATCGACCAACCACAGATCGAAAGAATGAAGCCAAGGAAGGCTGCCAGCACCAACGGTTTCGTCAGCCCTTTCACCAGCCGCTTGCCTACGGAAATCTTCGGGCCATTCTTTTTATTCACATCCGCGGCGAGCGCCTCGAACACAAACGGGACCAGAACCACATTGATGATGAGACTGGCAATGCCAATGTCTATGGCGCTGATAGTCTCGTCGAAGAAGAGCGGAAGCACCGCGGAACCGATGAAGGGAATCGAGGGGTCGGCCACCGAAAGCGCACGCAACGAGGAAAGCCCGCTTTGGTTCTTGACAATCTTCCAGTAGATGAAATAGAGCAGGAAATAGGAGACGAGCATCGCACCGAGCATCCACAACGCCAACGGGATATCTTCGACGATCAACTTGCGTTTGGTGGCCCAGATACCGCCGAACACGTGCATGGGCAGGGCGTAATTCATCACGAATTTGATGAGCCGACTGCTGTCGGTGCTATCGAAATCGCCGCGTTTGGCGGCAAAAGCGCCGAGCAACATGGTGACAAGTATCGGCAGCAAGGCAAATATGACAGTTTTCAGCATAAATTATTTCTCCATCTCACCCACGCTTTTCCCCCTGCATAGCGTCTAGGCGAGCATCGTTGAATCCCGACATTTCAGGCAGACGTTCTTTTACGTGAGTTACGGATACTCTACACAACGCATATTTTCCGGACGTTTCACGTCTCAACGAGCGGACAATAATCCGATAACTTTTAACAAAACCCGATACTTGCATCCCTGCAAAATGATGTATGCCGCATCTACCTTAATAAAAGTAGAAGCGGCATACGATGCGGGCCGGATACATTACCGGTGTTCAATAAAGTATCGAATCATATTCGAATGTTCAGAACCAACGACCACCGGCGTTCAGATCGACGATGGCGGTATTCGAAAAACGATCAGAAACCGAACTTGGAGACGGCTTCTTTCAACGTGTCGGCCGAACGACGCAGCTGCGCGAGCTCGTGATCGGAAAGCGGCGTGTTGATGTGCGAGTTGACGCCGGAACGATTGACCAGCGTAGGTACGGACATGCAGATGTCTGAAATACCGTGGAAGTCCTGCAGCAGCGAGGAGACCGGCAGCACACGGTTCGAATCGTTCAGGACCGCGTCGATGATGTCGACGCCGGACATGGCGATGGCGAAGTTTGTGGCGCCCTTGCCGTTGATGATACGGTAGGCGGCGTTCTTGACTTCCTGATGGATCTCCTCACGCTTGGCGGCATCGAGCGGCTCATGGCCCGGCAGCGCCTTCCAGTCGCACATGGTGACACCACCGATGGTGGCGGAGGCCCAAAGCGGGACTTCGGAATCGCCGTGTTCGCCAGCGATGTAGGCATGCACATTCTTGACGTTAACGCCGGTCTGCTGACCGATGAGGAAACGCAGGCGGGCCGTGTCGAGGTTGGTGCCCGAGCCGAAAATCTGGTTGGCCGGCAGACCGGAGAGCTTCAACATGACGTAGGTGACGATGTCGACCGGGTTGGTGATAAGCATGTAGATGGCGTTCGGAGCGACCTTGATGACGCCGGGAACGATGGACTTCATCATGTTGACGGTCGCGTTGGCGAGGTCGAGTCTGGTCTGGCCCGGCTTCTGACGTGCGCCTGCAGTGATGACCACCATGTCGGCGTCGCGGCAGATCTCGATGTCATCCGAACCGTCGATGGAGACGGAAGGATAGAAGCTGGAGCCGTGCTGCATATCGAGGACTTCGGCTTCGACGCGCTCCTTGTTAATGTCTTCGAGCACAATGTCGCGGGCGACACCACGCTGGGCGGCAGCGAAAGCGAGTGTGGAGCCGACAGCTCCTGCCCCGATGATGGCAAGCTTGGTTGGTTTAATCGAATTAGACATGTAATCGAACCTTTCAGAATGATTTTTTAAGAAAGTCAATAATCGACTGTGCTATCCTCATCCCTTCGTTCAAACCTCTTTCACACAGCCATGCGAGCAACTATGACGCAGCAGATATAGCAGCGCCATGCATCTCGTCATTGTGGTAGCCACAAGCCTTGACCGGCGCAAACTCAAAACGGATGAAATACCCGCCTTTGCACCGTTGGCAATCGTCCGGTCGAGCTTCAATCGACATCAAAACGAAAGCCTTGTGACTTTCATCATTTTATCAGATGATATACATAAATCAAAGGTTAAAAACACGGCGTTCCTTGCCTGAATGACCAACATCTCAAGCCAAGCAAACACTCGCCAAAACCACCGTCTATCCGACCGCCTCACTATGCCTTACGCGCACATGACATCGTCGCAAAAGCCTTTCTTCACGTCACGTAGCGAAAGCCAATAGACTCAGCAAGCCGGCCAATACGGGGCAACGTAAGTATCGAAGGTATCGGCAACACGGCGCGCAACTTCGTCAAACGGCGTATCCCACACAGCCTGATTGAAGATTTCACATTCGATGTCGCCACGCCAACCAGTAGCGGCGACAGCCTCGGTCAGCGGTTTGAAATCGATGACGCCCTCACCTGGGTAATGGCGGCTCAAAAGCGGATCCGCCTCGAGCGGGGTACGGTAATCGCAGACCTGATAGGCGGCGATACGGCCTTCACGTCCGGCACGCGTGATGGAGCGCAACACATCAGGATCCCAAAAAATATGGAACGTGTCGACGGTGACGCCCACCGCTTTCGGGTCGAAAGGTGCGGCGATATCAAGTGCCTCGGCAAGCGTCGAGACACAGGCCCTGTCGGTGCAATACATCGGATGCAACGGTTCAATGGCCAGCGTGACGCCGGCAGCCAGAGCATCGTCCTCGAGCTCCGCGAGCGCTTCGGACACACGAGTGCGAGCCCCCGCCAGATCCTTCGACCCCTGGGGCAACCCGCCGACGACGAGCACGAGTGTCTTGCATCCGAAGGCGGCGGTCTCTTCGATGAGCTTGCGGTTATCGTCAATCGAAGCGCGTCGTTCCGGTCCTTCCGGCATCGTAAAGAAGCCTCCACGACACATCGATGAGACGCGCAGGCCGGAATTGGCGACCATACGTACCGCCGCCGGCACACCCACCGCCTCCACCGGCTCACGCCAAAGTCCCACGCTGCCATAACCGGCCTGGGTAAGCGTGTTAAGCGTCTGCCGCAAATCGGCATGTTTGATCGTCGCCTGATTCATCGAGAGTATGGGACTGACCATATCGAACTCCTTCATTCTGTTATTAGCCATTATTAGCTGCACTTGCCAGCTGGACTTTTCCCATCACGACAATCAATAAGCTGCATAAAAAGAAGCGTCCAAAGCCGTATTGACGTCACCGATCAGGCTGTGTCTATACCGTTGAGCGCGAGCAGTGAGTTCCAGCGCTGTGCCGCCAATTCCGGGACCTCGAGCGCACCGCACTCGTTTGCCAGCTCAACCACCCGCGAGAGGTTCGGCAGGCTGCGAGCCGATTGCAGGCCACCGACCATTTGGAACGCCGGCTGGTGGCCATTGAGCCATGACAGAAAGGCGACGGAGGTTTTGTAGTATTCGGTGGGCTCGGCGAATACCTGACGCGCCAACGCCTGGGTGGGTTCGAGAACTCCTAGATAACCCGCTTCGTCGCCACGATCAAGCGCTTGTATGGCTGCACTGGCTTGCGGAGCGATAACGGAGAATGCACCGAGCAAGGCATCGGAATGCATCATGATTTTGCCACCCGAGGCGCTTTCACAACGGGGATCGTCTTGCTCGCAATCCCGTATCAAATCGACATAGTGCATATCGTCTCCGGTGAGCATCATCACCCCTTGCGGCAGCATGGCACGCATATAGCGTTCAGCGTCCGCGTCAAGCAACGACATCTTCACACCACGCACCTTGCCGGGATTGTCGGCGATGATCTGCAAAACCGTTTGCGAGGCCTCCCGCCAATCGGACGAGCCAAAATAACCATGTAGCTGAGTGTCGAATACCTCCCCTAACCAGTGCAGGATCACCGGAGACTTCGCGGAAGCTATCACTTTGTCATACACCTTGACATAGTCGGCGGCGCTTGAAGCGGCCCGACACAAGTGCCGCGAGCACATGATGACCGGCCCACAACCCGATTGTTCACAGACATGCAACTGCTCCAAGTAGGCCTCGACTATCTGCAAAAGGTCGAAATCACGGCGCCCGGCAGGTTCAAGCTGATCGGTATTGACTCCAGCGCACACCAAGTCGGCCACACTCCTGCCCCAGCCTTCATCACGCGCATATTGAGCAGCGGCGGCCCCACTTCGACGCATCAGTTCAGCAGTGGCAGGCCAGTCCATACCGAGATTGCGCTGTGCCGTGTCCATACAATCGGCCACGCCCAGGCCCCACGACCAAATCATGCGCCGGAAACCGATGGTGGATTCCCAATCGACCTGTGCCGGACGCCCCGGCGTATTGTCCGCCCAAGCGAGCGGCACGACGTGCGCCGCGGCATACACCGTACGCGAGCGCAATGGTGTTGTCGGCTTGACGAACCTAGGTGCCGGGTTCGCTTCGACACATCGTTTATCGCCAGATTCGTCGATCAACGTCAATGTCGTCATCATTGCCTCGTTTCCCATTGCTGTCATACATTTTTTCAATTGCGTTTCAGACCTTGCCCGTCCAATCACAAGGTCAATACCGGGCCTTCGGCACCGCCACCTTCACGCCGCGTTCGGCCGACTGATAACCAAGCTCGGCCAACCGCACGCCACGCGCCCCGGACGCGAGATCGTAGGGATATGTCGCGCCCGTAGCCAAAGCGCGGATGAACTGCTCCCACTGTGCCTTGAAGCCGTTCTCGAACGTTTCGTCATCACCGACACGCTGCCAATCACTTTGGTAATCATGCGCGTCCGGCACATCCGGATTCCACACGGCCAGAGGAGTGGCGTCGCGCACCTGGATCTTGGCGTCGAACAGCCCGACCACGGCCGAGCCATGCGTCCCGTCAACGTGCAGCTCAAGAAGTTCGTCACGATCCACGCGCGTATTCCACGAAGAGTTCATCTGCACGCTCGCCCCGCTTTCGAGCTCGAAAATTGCGTAGGCTGCGTCCTCGGCCGTCGATTTGAAGCGTTTGCCGTTTTCATCCACACGTTCAGGAATCTCGATTCTGGCCTCCGTATAAACCGAAGAGATCGGCCCGAATAGTCCCTCGATGACATAATTCCAATGCGGGAACATATCCGAGATGATGCCGCCACCATCTTCTTTGCGATAATTCCAACTCGGCCGCTGTGAGGCACGCCAGTCCCCTTCGAAGACCCAGTAGCCGAAGTCGCCACGCACCGAAAGGATACGGCCGAAGAAACCTGAGTCGATAAGGCGCCTGAGCTTGATCAGACCTGGAAGAAAGAGCTTGTCGTGCACGACCCCTGTTCTCACGCCTTTGGCCTCGGCAAGTCGCGTCAGCTCGCAGGCGCTTTCGTAATCCGCTGCGATGGGCTTTTCGGTATAGATATCCTTGCCGGCTGCAATCGCCTTTTTGATGGCATCGGCGCGTGCCGTGGTCGTCAGGAAATCTGCATACAGCGAATAATGCGGGTCCGCCAGCACGCTATCGAGATCGGTGGTGTATTTGAGATCACCGTGCCGTGCTGAAATCTCACGCAGCTTGTCTTCATGCCGTCCGACGAGTATCGGGTCGAGCATGACGCGCGAACCGTCCGGCAGCTCGACCCCACCGGCCTCGATGATGGGCAACACGGAACGGCAGAGGTGCTGTCGGTAACCCATGCGCCCTGTCACGCCGTTCATGATTACGCCGATGGTTTTATCAGTCATAATATCGACCTTTCGTTGTCCTTACGATTTACCGTGGTCCGCGCTGCTTCACCTGTTTCAGCCACGTCGTCTATTTCATGGCAAACACGTACTTTTCGATGCATAAGCGGTTTGCCGCCGAATCCTTTGCCGCTCAGAATCGGAATCGTTGCGATCCTGCCATTTTGCAAATCTTGATTCGATTCAATGCAGACGACCGGTGTCTGTGGAATGCAAATCATCGTTTTGCTCTTCAAGTACCGCTCGTATCCATCAGAGTTGCGCATCGGCCGGCAAGGCTTCTATGGCGGCATGCGCAGCAACAAGCGCCTCACGTAACGGCTCGACATCCGGGTACCAACGTCTCTCCCACTCCAAGGAAAGCGGGCCTGTGTAGCCACCCGCTTTCAGCACTCGGCAGCACTCCGCGAGCGGCACGCGCCCCGAGCCCTGCAGCACCGGCGTCTGGTCGCCGGGGTATGCGCAGTCCTTGATTTGTACCAGCCCACGGCCGTCGACCAGATACTGCCCGATATAGTCAAACGTCGTCTGTGGTGCCTCACCCACGCGCCAGGGGTGCGCGATGTCCCAAATCGAGCCGACATGGTTGCCCGGGGCGATCTTGTCAAGATAATGATGGATCAGCGCATTGCGAGCGCCGTTGGTGTGGCTGTCGTGGGTCTCAATCAACGGTTGTACGCCAAGTCGGTCCGCAAGAGGCAAGGCCCGCGCCACGATCTCAGCTCCGCGCTTCGACACATCAGCCAGATTCATATCGTCGGGCAGCTCGAGGCCGGGCAACCGGTCAGGCGTGGAGGCACTGCCCGCGTCCAGCGGCGCGGTCGGAAAGACACGCACGAACCGCGCACCGAGTACGCTCGCCATCTTTAGGCAGTGTTCGAGGCTTTCGGTCAGTTCGTCGTCCGAACGAGACGTATTGCAAATTTGTACACGGGAATCGACCGAGACAATACCGACTCCCGCCTTGTCGGCCAGTTCGTCGCGCATCGCCTTGAGCTCGTCGTCGGTCGAGTCCATGCGAAAAATCATTTCCTCGCCAACCGAAACCTCGATGGTCTTTACTCCGGTCGCGCGGAACGTCGCTGCCAGCTCGTCAATCGAATCATAGGGCGCGCCAAGTGTGCTTGCGGCCAGTTCCCACGTCATCGCGCACCGCCCTTCATATCCGGATGGTTCGCATCATTAGCTTCCTTCGTATCAGGATGGTTCGCGTCGCCCAGCGGGTTCGGCTCAGGGTGGTCGAGCGGCTCGCCCGCGGCGATATGCTCGAATTCGCGCACCACGGACTCGCCCATACGCTTTAGATCGCAACCCATCGATCCGGCGATATGCGGGGTTAGGATGACATTGTCGCGGTTCCACAGCGGCGAGTCCGGCGGCAACGGCTCACTCGGGTAGGTGACGTCGAGCACGGCGCGGATACGCCCGGAGACCAGTTCCTTTTCGAGCGCTTCGGGGTCGATGACGATGCCACGCGCCGAATTCATCAGCAACGCTCCATCCTTCATCAGGCCTAGCTCATGGGCGCCTATCATGCCTTTGGCCTGCGGGATGCCGGGCGTATGGATCGAGACGATATCGGAATAGCGAAATACATCATCGAGGCTGACCTTCGTGGCCCCGTAGCGTGCCGCCGTTTCGTCGCTCAGGTGCCGGCTCCATGCAATGACCTTGAAATCGAAGGGCTTCAAGAGGGTCATGAAGTCGCGGGCGATCTGCGAAGTGGCGGTGACGATGCCGACGGTCTTGCCGAAGGTGCCCGCGTCCGGGTAGGCCTGCTCGCGGTCGATCGGTTTGCGGTCACGCTCGTACTGGCGTTGCGAAAGGGTGTAGTACTTACTTTCCAAAAGTGTCACACCGAGGCAAAATTCGGCAACAGGCAGGGAATTGGCAGCTTGGACGTTCGTGGCAAAAATGCCGCGCCTCTTGGCGACCTCAAGCGCTTCGGTAGTGAACTTGACGTACGCGCTGCCCTGCGAGGCGATGATGCCCTTGAGATTGGGCATGGCCTCGAGCACCTGAGGCGTGACCTCAGGTGCCTCCCAGCCGTACCAAAGGTAGTCGATATCGTGAAGACGCGCCATTTCGGCGGGATTATCGTAATCCATCACCTCCTGATGCTGCGTGAAATCCGCGATCTTGCGCAATCTTTTCCACATCGAATCAGTCAGCAACATTTCCGGCAAACCCGGTTTCATGGATATACCGATTTTGAACTTCCCCGTCATAACGCTCCTTCGCCAGGGCGCATCAAATCGGCAATCATCGCCGATATTGGCAATCCCCCTGTAACGGACTAAAGAATATCACAGAAGAGAAGCAGCCGAAAATACCGGACATAGACCATCGATTTTTGCAGGCCGCAACTACCTGCGAACTTCGGCTGAATACTTTGCCTGTCACCTCGAAGCGAACACGACGACAAATTCTGGCATAAATCGCAATACGAATTACGACGATACGCAAAAACCTAGCCTACTGCCTGATCCATCACCTGAGCCGCCAAACGCGAGTCGACGTCGGCCTGTAACGCGACACCGTCGGTTCGATAATCCTCTTTCTCGACCTTTCCATACTCACGTACGCGGGCAAGCAAGGAACCGGCCTCGTCACTATATGGCAACAGCGCCTCGACGTGGACTTGCGGGACAGGTAGTGTCGTTTCCACCCTCGTGCGCAAGCCGTCCAAGCCACTATTGTCGGCTGCGGAAACGATAAGCGCATCCGGGCGGATGTTATGCAGGCGGTCCAGCGTGCCCTGATCGACCTGATCGGCCTTGTTGAAGGTGAGGATACGTGGAATGTCGGAGACGCCGTCGATGCCGGCGAGCACGTCGTTGACCGCCTCGATCTGCGCGAACGGATCGGTGGTGGACGCATCGACGACGTGAAGAATGACATCGGCCTCTCCGATCTCCTCCAATGTCGACTTGAACGCCTCGACCAGTTGGGTAGGCAGGCGACGCACGAAGCCGACAGTATCGACGTAGGCATAGAGCCGTCCGTCGGCGGCTTTGGCCCGACGAACCGCGGTGTCAAGGGTCGCGAAAAGCGCGTTGCCGACCAGCTCGCCGGAATTGGTCAATCGGTTGACTAGTGAGGATTTGCCGGCATTGGTATAACCGACCACAGCCACGGTGGGCAGGCCGTAGCGATGGCGTGATCCGCGCTTGACAGCACGCGCCGGAGCCATCGCGCGAATCTGCTTCTTGAGTCTCGCGATACGAGTGCGGATGACGCGGCGGTCCATCTCGATCTGCGTCTCGCCCGGGCCACGGGAACCGATGCCGCCGTTGACGCCGGCCGCCTGACCGCCGGCCTGACGGGAAAGCGAGCCGCCCCAGCCACGGAGCCTCGGCAGCATATATTCCAGTTGCGCGAGCTCGACCTGCGCCTTGCCCTCACGGCTGGTGGCGTGCTGGGCGAAAATGTCCAGAATGACGGCGGTGCGGTCGACCACTTTGACCTTGGTGGCGTCCTCGAGCGCACGGCGCTGGCTCGGTGCCAGGTCGCCGTCAACGATGATGGTATCGGCCTCATTTTGTGCCACGATTCCAGCGATCTCCTTAGCCTTTCCGCGACCGACGTACGTGGCTGCGTCAGGTTTCAGGCGATGCTGCAAGACTCCATCGCAGACCACCGCGCCTGCGGTGTGTGCGAGCGCCGCCAACTCTCGTAACGACTCCTCGGCCTGTTCGATGGTGGTTTCGACGTTCGACCACACCCCCACCAAGACCACGCGTTCGAGACGCACCTTGCGGTATTCGACGTCGGTCTCGTCCTGCATCTCGCCCAGGCCGACAACATGCTTCAGCTTGTTACGCGCCTCGCGCTCACTCCATTCCTCGGCCCCCGGAGCACGGTTATCACTGCTCTCCTGCAGGATGTCGGAGCGCTTGCGCAGCACCTCGCTTTGGGTGTCGCCGCGCGTATCATCATTCGCCAATAAATCAGCCTTTCGTCAGTTGACAATCTTTCTGGTATCAGCATATTCGATGAGGTGAACCCATGTTCACTGTTCCGGCATGGAAACTAGTATGGAGACTCTGATATCGATATATGGCTTGGGCCATGAACGGGACAAACGAACAGGATAGCATGGGCGAGAACAGCACCGAAAAGACACGGCCGGAACAAGTGGATGCCCACTCGATGAAAACACGCAAGACTGAGCAATATTTTTCCGCCGAACCGACTTCACGTGACGTACGGCGAAACCTGCACGTTTCGCTGCGCGGACACGAGGTGGATGTCGAGGCGTCCAACGGGGTGTTTTCGGGGCATCGGCTTGATTTGGGAACTTCTGTCCTGCTAAGGCACGCACCGGAACCACCAGAAGACGGAACATTCCTCGACATCGGCTGCGGCTGGGGGCCCATTGCGTTGACGATGGGGTTGGAATCGCCGAAAGCCGATATCTGGGCGCTGGACGTCAACGAACGTGCGCTGGAACTGACAAGGGCGAACGCCGAAAAACTCGGGATTGACAAACGAATCCACGCGGCGAAAGCCGAAGACATACCGACAGATCTGACCTTCGATCTTATCTGGTCGAACCCGCCGATCCGCGTGGGCAAGGACGAGCTGCACACTCTGCTGATGGCTTGGCTTCCTCGACTTAAGGTGGGTGGCTACGCTTATCTGGTGGTGCAGAAGAACCTCGGCAGCGATTCGCTGATCAAATGGCTGGGCGCCGAGCTCGGCGACGATTTTTCGGTCGCCAAATACGCCAGTTCCAAGGGCTACCGCGTTATCGAAGTTCGCCACTGAACCAACGTTGATTGACCTGGCCGCCTTAGCGTCAATTCGCCGTCAGCATCAATTTCGGAACCGTTTTTATGGGCACGAAACAGGATTCAGATGGAAACGGTAGCAATAATATGAGGCGCAAGTCGGTTCGGGCAAATCAATGACAGCATCTTCTGTTGTCAACATACTCCGACGCACAACAACGTAATACAATCAACCTGTTATGCCCGATATATCACCAATACGCAAACATAGGGTATGCGTACAATAGAGAAGCTTATGAAATACCATTATCCTCAAGAGTTGCCGGTCAGCGCGGCGCACGATGAAATCCAGCAGGCGGTGCGGGATTCGCAGGTCGTCATCGTCTCCGGGCAGACCGGTTCGGGCAAAACCACCCAGATCCCGAAAATGCTCCTCGAAATGGGCCGCGGCACCCACAGCCACCAGATTGTGCATACCCAGCCGCGCCGCCTGGCCGCACGCACTGTGGCCGAGCGCATCTGCGATGAAATGGGTGTCAAGCTCGGCGAGGAAATCGGCTATCAGGTACGATTCGACGACGAAAGCTCGCCCAAGACACGTTTGCGCATCGTCACCGACGGCATTCTCTTGGCGCAGATCCAGCACGATCCGAAGCTGACTCGCTATGACACCATCATCATCGACGAGGCGCACGAACGCAGCCTCAACATCGATTTCCTCTTGGGTTACCTGACCGCCCTACTGCCCAAGCGCCGCGACCTCAAGCTCATCATCACCTCGGCGACCATCGATTCGGTAAAGTTCAAGGAGCATTTCGAACACGCGCTGCGTACGAAAGTACCTGTCATCGAAGTCTCTGGACGTACCTACCCGGTGCAGATCGTCTACGAGCCGCTGGGAGGCATGCCGGCGCTGATGCGTCACGTCCCCGGTTTCGCCGACGGGTCGCTGCCCGATGAGAACGGCGAAATTCTGGGGGCAGATAGCACTTCGGGCAATACGGGCAGCGAGGATATGCCACGCGCGGTGGCACGCGCGTGCGCCGAGCTGGTCATCCATTCCTCGCACGACCGCGGACCGCGCGATATCCTCGTTTTCGCTTCTGGCGAGCGCGACATCCACGAATACGAAGACGCCATCCGTCACCACTTCGGGCCCCGAGCCGCTGACATGCGCCGGCCGGACGCGCTGGAAATCGTGCCACTGTATGCCCGCCTTTCATCGAAGGAACAGCATCGCGTCTTCGAACGCCATTCCCATCAACGCATCGTCATCGCCACCAACGTGGCCGAAACCTCGCTGACGGTCCCAGGCATCCGCTACGTGGTCGATCCGGGCGAAGCGCGTATATCGCGCTATTCCAAGTCGGCCAAGGTGCAGCGCCTACCCATCGAGGCCATCAGCCAGGCAAGCGCCGACCAGAGAAGCGGCCGATGCGGGCGTATCGCCGACGGCATCGCCATCCGTGTCTATTCCAAAGACGACTACGAGTCCCGTCCGCGCTTCACCGAGCCCGAAATCTTGCGTACCTCGCTGGGAGCAGTGGTGCTGCACATGCTGTCGGTGGGCGTGGCCCGCACGGCCGATGACGTGACCCATTTCGGCTTCATCGACCCGCCTGACACCCGATCGGTGTCCGACGGTTTCAACGAGCTGACCGAACTCAAGGCCATCGCACGCAAACACGGCGAGGTGCGCCTGACCCACACCGGCCGCCAGCTCTCTCGCATTCCCATCGACATTCGCCTCGGTCGTATGATTCTCGAGGCCGCACAAAAGGCCACGCCCAACACGCTCGCCGCAGTGCTGGTCATCGTCGCCTTCCTCAGCCTGCAGGACCCGCGCGAACGACCCGACGAGATACGCGCCGAGGCCGACCGCGTCCACAATCGCTACGCCGACGAGACCAGCGATTTTCTCACGGCGCTCAACATGTGGGACCATATCTTCGGCCCTGACGAAGGCGGCAACGGCAACCATACCGGCAACGCCAAACTGCGCAAAATCTGCAAGTCTGAATACTTCAGTTTCATCCGCTTGCGGCAATGGCGAGACCTCGTCTCCCAGCTGCGGCAAATGTGCCGACAGATGCACTTCAAAGTCGGCAAACCCGCTCCAATCTCGCGTCCGGCACCGGAAATCCTCATGCTGCCTATCAACCAGCAGGCGGCGCATGCCCTCTGCTGCTCGTGGGACTTTCAGGGAATCCATTCCTCGATGCTCGCCGGCCTGCTTTCGATGATGGGCATGCAGGTGGTGCGCGAACCCAAGGCTTCGGACTTCTCGGGGCTCAAGGGAGCTGCCAAGGCACGAGCGATGAAACGTGCGGCCAAGCAGTCGAAGAACGAGTATCAGGGGGCGCGCGGCACACGCTTCGCCCTCTTCCCCGCCTCGTCGGTGGCCAAGTCGACCCCGCCATGGGTTATGTCGACCGATCTCACGGAAACCTCACGCCTCTGGGCGCGCTATTCTGCCGCCATCGACCCGGCGTGGGCCGAACCGTTGGCAGGAAGTCTCACCCGCGTCACCTACGCCGAACCGCACTGGTCTGGTTCGCGAGGCAGCGCCATCGCCAGTTCGAAAGTGCTGCTCTACGGCCTGCCGATCGTACAGGACCGACAGGTGCAATGGGGACGTATCAACCCTCCCGAAGCCCGAGATTTCCTGATTCGGCAAGGCCTGGTCGAAGGTGATATCCAACAACGCTTCTCCTACGATGATTTCATCGAGGCTAATCGCGACATTCTGCAGGACGCGGTGGATGACACCAATCGTACCCGTCAGATTTCCGATTCCGTCAGCGACGAAGACCTCTTCGACTTTTACAACACCGTCATTCCCCAAGATGTCACCAGCGTCGCCGACCTCGGCAAATGGGTCAAGTCCATCCACGAGGCGCAGCCGCACCTGCTTGATTTCGACCCGGACAAGGTCGAACGCCTGCAGTCGCACGAATCCGTGGACCTGCGCGATTACCCCAACCAGTGGCATACGCTTGGCACCGATGGCACTCCCATTGATCTGCGTCTGAGCTATATCTACAACCCCAGCGACCCAGCCGACGGCGTGACGGTGCACATCCCTATCAAAGCCTTGTCCCGCCTGACTCCTGAGCAGTTCACATGGAACGTTCCGGGGCTTTTGGACGAGCTCATTCTGGGCTATATCAAGTCGCTGCCGAAGTCGCTGCGCGTCCAGTTCGTGCCCGCGCCCGACACAGCCCGCACGATCCGTGCCGCCATCGACGAGCGTTACCCCAATCTGCCCGGTTCGGGTACGGAAGGCAAGCCAAACCTACCCCCAGTCGACGAGGCAACCGGTAGCGCGCGCTGGCCAGATTTCGCGCACGCGTTCACCTATGCGGCCATCACCAGCGTCAACGCCACCATCCACCCCGAGGATTTCAACAGCGACCAGCTCGATAAGCTCTCGCCCTATTTACGGGTTACATTCAGCGTCGAGGAACCGTTGCCGCCGGCACCCGGCAAAGGCAGTCGCCACGGCAGCAAACATGACGGCAAAGGCAGCAGCAATCACATTGATGTCAGCAATACAACGAAACCCTACAATAAGTACGCAAACGGTTCCGGTTCGATTCACAGCAAAGATAGCGGCAACGCCGACACCCAATCGGGGCGGGATAGCCGAAACAATTCAGGCAGCGCCAATAATCCCGTCATCATCGACGACGCAACGTTCCGTGCCCAACGTCACGGTAAAGCCCAACGTTACCGCGTGCTCGGAACCGGCAAATCGCTGGTCGAGCTGCAACACAAGTTCGCTCGTCAGGCACAGGCCAGCGCCCGCAAAACCGTGGAGCGTCAGGCCAGCAAAGCCAAGTCGCGGGGCTTGGTGGTCGCACAGGCGAACCTCCTCAACAAAGCCGGCGCCACCACAGTCTCCCGCGCCGAAATGCTCTGGCAAGCCGCCTACGAGAAGCTGAAGCTGCCCGAAGACCGTATCTCCTCGCGTTGGCTCGGCAGCGAAGCGCTGATGCTCGCCAGTGCTCCCTATAAGTCGACAAAACTCTTGGTCGACGACCTTGAACTGGCGGCCGTCAAACGTCTGCTCCCCCATATCGACAAACTCGCCGACGACACCGCGCTGGCAGAGGCTGTGAGCGGGGTGTCCGAGACCTTCGAAGATACGGTTTACGCCGTAGCACACGACGTCATCGCCATCCTCAAACGTTATGCTGCTGTCGATTCAGCAGTGGGAGGCAAAGCGGACCTGACAATGCTGGCCGTGCTGCAATCGGTACGTGAACACATCGCAACGCTCGTCTACCCAGGCTTCATTGGCAAGACCCCACCCGAAGCGCTGCCCAACATCGAGCGTTATCTTCACGCCGATCTGATGCGCTTGGAAAAGGCCAAAGCCGACAAAAACCGTGACGTGCGCTGGGCATGGGAAGCCGACGAAGCCAAGGATCTGGTCACGCGAGCCCAAGAAAAGCTCAAGACCGAACCCGCCGGCCCTCGCCGCGAACAATTCGGCAAACAGGTTCAGCAGGCCCGCTGGATGCTCGAAGAGTTCTATGTCTCCCTGTGGGCACAGGAACTGGGCACGAAATCCCCCGCCAGCCTCAAGCGCATTCGCAAACTGCTGTCATGACTTTGGCATAATCGTGCCGGCAATTTCCATAACCTTGACTTTGCTTCAGGAAAACTTTCAGGGGCGGACGATAGCATTGAGTTTGTGACATCTTCTTCCAAGTCTCGCAAACGTTCCCATTCCCCAAGCAAATTCATCGCGGCCTGCAAACGCAAGTGGCGCAACGCCGGTGTTCCCGCCAAAATCGGAGTGGTGCTCGGCGGCATCGTGGCGGTGATTTGTGTGATGGCACTGGTGATGGGACTGATTCGCATGGTCCAATGGCATATCGAAGTCACCGAGGCGCAGAAACGACAGGAAGAGATGGTACAAAAGTACGATTTCGACCCTGGCAACATCATCTCGGACGCCCAGTTCTTCAACGCTGACGCCATGAGCCAGGCGGAAGTGCAAGCCTTCATCATCAAACATGGCCCGAATTGTACTTCCGCGAACTGCCTGCCGGTAAAAACTTTCGATACCACTGACATAGCCGCCAATAGCCTCTGCAAGGCCTACAAAGGTGCCAAAGCCGAGTCTGCGAGCGCCATCATCTACAAGTCCTCACAGGCCTGCGGCGTCAGCGAAAAAGTGCTCCTGACCGTAATGCAAAAGGAGCAGCATCTCATCGGTTCGGCCAATCCCAGCGATTTCCAATACAAGGCCGCCATGGGCCTGAGTTGCCCGGACGACGCCGACTGTGACCCGCAGTACGCGGGATTCTTCAATCAGGTCTACGGCGCGGCAAAGCGGTTCAAGTACTATCAGGCCCACGAAAGCCAGTACGGATACCATGCCGGCACGCTCAATTACGTGCAGTATCATCCGAACAAAAGCTGCGGCGGCAGCCAGGTTTACATCCGCAACTCCGCCACCGCACTGCTCTACGTCTACACGCCCTACCAGCCCAACACCGCCTCGCTAGCAGCGGGCTTAGGCGAAGGCGACTCTTGCTCCAGCTATGGCAACCGCAACTTCGCTCTGATCTACAACAACTGGTTCGGCGACCCGCGCAAATAGCAACACACAGTAGCAAACATCTACGCACAAATAGCGATATGAAATAGCAATGAGGCCGCCATGAATCAAATCACAGCGGCCTCATTCAGCAAAGTCATCTGTCTCTATAGCTTCGGCAGGAACTTCTCCAGCTCGTAGCGAGTGACCTGCCGGCGATAATCGTCCCATTCCTGACGCTTGTTGCGCAGGAAGTACTCGAAAACGTGCTCCCCCAAGACACCGGCGACGAAATCAGACTTCTCCATGACTTTGAGCGCCTCGTCAAGACTTTCCGGCAACGGCTCGATGCCCATTGACTTGCGCTCGGCGTCGGTCAGATCCCAGACCGCGTCGCTGGTCGGCTCCGCGAGCGTCATCTTCTGCTCGATGCCGTCGAGGCCGCTGGCCAACAATACAGAGAACGCCAGATACGGGTTAGCCACCGGGTCGAGCGCACGGAACTCCATACGCGCCGAATTGCCTTTGCCGGGCTTGTACTGTGGAATGCGCAGCAGCGCGGAGCGGTTGTTATGACCCCAGCACACATAGCTCGGCGCCTCGTTGCCGCCCCAGAGACGCTTGTAGGAATTGACGTACTGGTTGGTGATCGCGCTGATTTCGCGGGCGTGGTAAAGGATGCCGGCGGCGAACTGGCGGGCGATAAGAGACATGTTGAATTCCTGGCCGGCCTCATAGAAGGCGTTGGAATCCCCTTCGAACAGGCTCAGATGGGTGTGCATGCCGCTGCCCGGCTGGTCGGTCAGGGGCTTGGGCATGAAGCTGGCGTGGATGCCGCGCTCGAGCGAAATCTCCTTGACCACGGTGCGGAAGGTCATGATGTTGTCACTGGTCGCCATCGCGTCGGCGTAACGCAGGTCGATCTCGTTCTGGCCTGGGCCGACCTCGTGGTGCGAATACTCGACGGAAATGCCCATCTGCTCGAGCATGTTGACGGCGGCACGGCGGAAGTCCATCCCGGGGCTGCGCGGAACGTGGTCGAAGTAGGTGCCATAGTCGACGGGCGTGGGCGGTACTCCCCAATCGTCCTGCTGATCGAAGAGATAGAATTCGATTTCCGGATGGACATAGAAGGTGAAGCCCTTCTCCTTGGCCTTGTCCAGCTCCTGCTCGAGGACGTGACGAGGGTCGCCGAGCGACGGTTCGCCGTCCGGTGTCAGAATGTTGCAGAACATACGGGCGGTGCCTTGCGGGCCGTCGCGCCACGGCAACAATTGGAAGGTGGAAGGGTCCGGCTTGACGATCATGTCGTCTTCGGAGACGCGGGTCATACCCTCGATCGCGGAGCCGTCAAAACCGAGACCTTCCTCGAAGGCATCCTCAAGTTCCGCCGGGGCAATGGCCACAGACTTCAACGTACCCAGCACGTCGGTGAACCACAAACGAATAAATCGCACGTCACGTTCCTCAACGGTGCGCAAGGCGAATTCTTGCTGTTTATCCATAGCCACTATGGTCTCACGGCATTATTACATTTCAGTTAAACCATGGGATTGCGGACGGGATTTGCACACTTCACAGCCAACGTTGCAGGCAGAGACTAGTACACGTTCCATTCAAGAAGTAAGGAAACCATTGAGACAGTTCCGTTTTATGACCATGAATACGGACAAAAGACCGGCAGATAGCAATATAGGATAGACGGTATCCCGTCATTTTTCGTTTTGCTATCTGCCGGCCTTTATGGATTATTGGCCTTCGTTTGTTGTTACGAAATTATCGGCGTTCCCACGCGCTTTCGATCTCGTCATATTTCAACGCGGCGGTATTCGGCACCAGCAGCCTGGCATGGCCGAGCTCGTTCGGACTGCCGACGCCGACCGAGAACGTTCCGGCAGCATTGATGGCGGTGATCCCGGCGACGGAATCCTCCAAGCCCACGCAATCTTCGGGCTTTTGGCCGATTTCCGCTGCTGCTTCCAGGAAGATGTCGGGAGCGGGCTTGCCGGCGGCTACCTTGCTTGGATCGGCGATGGCGTCGAAGGTGTCGGAAAGCCCGAGCTTTTCGAGGATAAACGGACCATTCATACTCGCCGAGGCCAGCGAAAGCTTGACACCGTGCTGCTTCATCTGCGCAATCAATTCCGGGATTCCAGGCAGAATATCGGCCGAGGTGAGCTCCGCGAGAAGCCCGCGGTAGGCCGCGTTCTTTTCGGCGGCCAGAGCGTCGAATTCCTTCTGCGGCACCGTGACGCCGAGATAGTTCAGGATGACCTTGAGCGAGTCGACGCGGCTGACACCCTTGGTCTTCTCCTCGAGTTCGTCGGGGAGCTCGCGGTCGAAGTGGTCTTTGACCAGCTTGCGCCAAGCCTGGAAATGGTAAACGGCGGTATCGGCGATCACGCCGTCCAAATCAAAGAGAGCGCCTTTCATCGAGGAATCTCCTTTCGCTTTCAAGTGGTGTCTTGTCCATAATGGCCTTGATCTTGCCGAAGTCCTCCGCCGAGATATTGACGAACGGGAACATGGTATTCATCTTGACCAGGGAAAGCGACCCGAAGTTATCGAGGTTGCCGTCCTGTTGCAGGAATCCAAAGACACCGTTAATGGGTTCCAGCTGCCCCAGCAATTCCTTGTCGGCCATCAGGGCCGCGACAGGCATGTCGAGGTTGTAGTGCTCAATATAGTCCTCATCAGGCCGATACGCGATATGGTATGTCCCGTTGGTCAGCACCAAACGCTGCGAAACGACTACCCCGTTGACGCTGATTTCGGCGTGTTGGCTGGACCGCGAATTCAATGCGTATCGAGCCTGCGAAATCGTAGCCGATCGGCTCGCGCATGTGGTTAATCGAAATATCCGAAACTTCCATCGCGACCTCCTTGTTTTCCATTTGCCTTACAGCCTCGTCTCGAAATGGCCGCAGAAGGGATCGACGGGGTTCTTGCCGATGAACTCCTCTTTGCCGGTCATCTTGCGTATGACCGCGTCGATGGTTACATTGTTGCCGGCATATGCATTGACGTAGGTGGATACCATCGGGATGTCGTAGAGATGATAGGGGTTGCAGGTCGAGACGAAGACCGTGGGGATGCTGCGCATGAACCACGGCGCGTCGGCGGCCATCAGGTGGATCCAGTCGAGGCGGGTCGTCGTCTGGTTGCTGGCGGTCTCGACATTGGCCACGTAAAAGGCGAGGTCGAACCGATCCTCCTCTTCCTTGACGCCGCCTTCGAAGACCTCCTGGAAATCAAGATGCTTGCGGTCGAAGAGCGTCACCTCGAAGCCTTCATCCTCAAGCTTCTTCTTGAACTTGTCGGTGACCAGGCCGCCTTCCTTGAAGCCGCCGTCATTGGTGTCACCGAGCACGACCATGCGCACACGCGGGTACTTTTTCGGGGTGATCGGCAGGATCTTGTCGCGGTCCTTGACCAACGTGACCGATTTCGCGGCGAGATCGGCGGAGAGCTTACCGTGCTCCTCAAGCTTCAGGTCGAAGTCCGGAGAGGACGGGTTCTTAAGCTTGCCGTCGGTACCCATGACGCCCTGAGCGACCTTAGTAGCGACGATGCGGGTGACAGCTTCGTCGACTCGGGACATCGGCAGCGTGCCGTCGGCGACGGCAGCCCGGATGTAACCGTAATCCTCGTCGATGTCCTTGTTGAACAGGATCATGTCGATGCCGGCATTGATGGTGGTCGGCAGCGCCTTGGCACGAGGCATGATGGCGTTGTAGCCCATCATCGGCGTGGCATCGGTGATGGTCAGGCCGTTGAACTTGAGCTCTCCACGCAGCAAGCCGTCGATCAAGAGCTTGGAAGTGGTGGCCGGGCGCAGGTCCTTGTCTTCGATGCCTGGGCAGAGGCGACGTTCCCACGCCGGCTGCATGATATGGGCGATCATGACGGCCGGTAGGCCGCGCTCGATCAGGTGATGATAGATCTGTCCGTACGATTCCATCCAGTCATCGGCCGAAAGCGAGTTGATGGAGCTTAGGAGGTGCTGATCGCGCTCGTCGACGCCGTCACCGGGGAAATGTTTGGCCACGGGGATGATGTCGTTGGCTTTGAACCCATCGATCTCGGCGTCGGACATGGCGATGACCGTGCTTTCGTCGCTACCGAAAGTGCGGGTGTTCATGATCGGATTGCGGAAGTTCAGATCGAGGTCGACAATCGGCGAGAACGACATGTTACCGCCCACCTGACGTGCCTCGTATCCGGAGACATCGCCGAGCTCGTACGCCTGATGGGGGTCGGCCGTCGCGGCGACCTGCATCGGACGGCCGAACCACGTGCCCTCGGACACTAGTCCGTTGCCGCCGGCCTCAAGGTTCGCCGCAATGAAGAGCGGAACCTTGCTTTCAGACTGGCAGGTCGCCACCTCGCGCTGCAGCTTGCCGGCCTTGTCGGGACGGTACATGATGCCGCCGGGACGGTACTTGTCGACGAACTGCTTCAGGTCGGTCTGGTCCTCGTCCTCTCCGATCACGAAGAAGAGCTGTCCGATCTTCTCCTCTGCCTCCATTCCTGCCACGGCATCTTGGACGAACCTAATCTGCTCGTCGTTCAAGTTGTATGGCATTGCTTTCAGATCTATCATCGTGTCCCTTATCAAACATGAAATTTGATTTCCCGGTTTATCTTACGTCCGCTTTCGACTTGCCTTGGCTTCACACGCGGAAATACTTCGGGACGGTGATGAACGCGGAGGCTTGCGTCGGCAGTGTGAGGCTGATATGCCCGTCGTGCGCGGTCAGTTGCTCGGTCCTAAGGCTGGAAGCGGCACGCAGCTCTTCGATCTGAGCGGCAGTCGGATACTCCGGGCTGCCCATGATCTGCCACTGCTTCTTCGGGTTGGCATGGTCGTCATCGATGCGTTGCAGAGCGCATTGCATGTCGCCTGCGGAGGCACCCAGGTCGATGTCGATGTCCTGCTCGCTGATAGTGCCCATAGGAACGTTCACGTTGTAGGCAAGCAGCTGTAAATCATCGCCCTTGCGCACGGCCAGAAGTTCCGCTGTGGAATCCGGATCAGAGGACTCGACGGGCAGGCGCTGTTCGCCAAGCTGGTGGTAAATCTGGTAGATGCGATACGAAGGCTTTTCGATGCCCTGAGTGGTCTGCAGGCCGAATCCGCCGTGGAAGACGCCCGGACGCTGTGACTGTTCCTCGAAGATGTCGGTGAAGGTCCAGAAGGAATAGCCTTCGACTATCCCGTCATTGTCCGCCAAGGTCTTGGCCACGAAAGTCGCCGTGTACGGTTCGTCGTGGATAAAGTCGTCCGACCTGGCCGAGGAATTCCATTCGGTGTAATAGAGCGGCAGATCTCCGGCCTGTTGCTTGGCCTCGACGACCATTTCCTTCAAAATACCACGACGGTAATTGATCTCCTGCCCCTTGTTTTCCTTGAAGAACTCATCGACATTCTTGCCACTCTTCCACAGCGGATCGTCGGTGGGATATTGGTGAGTCGAGATGAAGTCCAGCGGCACTTCGTTCTTCTTGCAGAAATTGATCAGGTCGGGAATCCACGAGTTGAAAGAGGTGGCAGGCCCGCCCACGCGCACCTTCGGATCGGCCGCCTTGAGCGTGCGCACTGTCATCTCATAGAGATGGAAATAATCATCCTGCGTTCCGGTGAAGAAGGCCGAGAGGTTCGGCTCGTTCCAGACCTCGAAGAACCAGGATTCGACTTCCTCTTTGCCGTAGCGGTCGAGCAGATGCTCAACGAACCGGCGAATCAGCCCCGTCCAAAGATTGTCGTCCTTGGGCATGGTGATGTTGCCGTGATAGGCGCCGAAGGTCTCCTTGCCGCTGGCCAGGCAGGTGGGCATGAACCCAAGCTCGAAGAAAGGCTTCATGCCAATGCTCAGCAGGAAATCGACGATGTTGTCGAGGTTGACGAAGTTGTATTGGATACCCTGCGACTTGCCGTCGAAACCAAAATTCTCGATACAGATGCTCATGTCATCGTCGAAGAGACCGTGGAAGCGCACATAGCGGAACCCGAGCTCGTCATGTGCCTTCCTGAGCTGCTGGCGATAATCCTCGCGCAACGCCGTGTATGCGTGGCAGCTGCCTACGCAGGTCTCCCAATAATGCGGGAAATCAGAGGTCTTTGAATCTCGTGAAACCTTGAAATCTACCATTGTATTACCTTTCATTTTAATTGTTTTTCACTATAACAAACGAGTTTTCCATTAAACCCGTTTTCGGACGCAACTAGCAAGGCCGATGTGGCATTTCCAGCATCGCGTTCGACAACTATAAGCGCACGACCATGGAAGGTCTTGCCTTTGGTACCGTTGAACGGCAGGATGGCGCTGTGATCGCCGCTACCGACGGCGTGAATCTTGCCGTCACCCTCAAGCGAAACGTCGAAGTCGACATCAGCAACAGATTCATGCTCAATATGCCAGTGGCGGCTAATACTTGCTTCTCTTTCAAAGAGCATCTCCTTGACGTCGTTATCAAATTTTGTTGAATTTCAATCGCTATCGCCACTTCCGACATTCATGGCAAAAGGCCTATGAAACCCATATACGCGATGGCACAATGTCGTTATTGCAACCATCGATATTTCATTTCTATCGTTTCGTGTAAAGTTCTGTGAACCGGTTTTCCGCTCAATGGAAAAATAGGAAAAAACATAACCTATGTCCGTTTAGGATTAGCATTATGAATGAGCCATTGCACACGTCAAAGAAGACGGACGCGAATACCACTGCCGGAAAACCAGGAATGATCGACCGGACTTTCGCCATTCTTGACTGTTTCACACCCGACCAGCCAGACCTGAACCTCACTCAAATTTCCGCACGCAGCGGACTTCCCATCAGCACCACCAGCAGGATTCTTGCGGACCTCGAACGCCATGGCGCAGTGGAACGACGGAACAACGGCATCTACTCCATCGGTTCCCACCTTATCAACCTGGCCCAGACGGCAAGACCAATGCTAGGCATCCAGGAGACCGCCTCGCCGTCTTTGGACAATCTTGAACGCATAACAAATCTTCATGTCCAGCTGGCAACATTGCAGGGGTCAGGTGCCCTGATCGTCGACCGACGTGATGGAAAACAGCAACTTCCCATCTATTACCATATCGGCGATATCCTGCCGATAGTTCCAACGGCGGTCGGACGGGTGCTCTTGGCTTTTGCTTCGCCTTCACTGCAAAACGCAGTACTTGACCACGACAACTTCATTTGGCCCTCATGGGGAACGAAACGTCCGAGTGCGCAGAGTGTACGCGAAACATTGAAGAAGGTGGAACGGGAACATATCGCCTTTCTCGATCTCAAAGATATCCCCGTCAATTCTGTCGCCGTCCCCATTTTCGGCCAGAGCAAGAACGTGGTGGCCGCCGTCAGCGTCGTCGTCAAAACCGGCACCGTCCCGCTGGCACCGAAGTTGGCGGATCTGTTGAAAGGCACAGCCAAAGAAATCTCGAGGAAGCTGGCTGGGCCAAAACCAGGTCGCGTTCTGCCACCATGGAATGCCGATAATTAGCAGAATCGCTTTATTGTCCTGCTCGCTTTTGTTTCTTTGTCTTGGCTCTTGCCGTTTTATCTTCCTTTATTGGCCAACAAGCGCCAACGCCTCTTTCAGCGTAAAAGCATGGGCATAGAGGGATTTGCCGAGAATCGCCGCATCGACACCGACGCTTTCGAGTTGAGCGACCGCGCGGATGTCATCCAGGCTTGAGATGCCGCCGGAAGCGGTGACGTGGGCAGGCGTACATTCGGCGACTTCACGTAGCAACTTGAGATTCGGCCCGTCCATCATGCCGTCGTGGGCGACGTCGGTGACCACATAACGCTGACAGCCTGCTTTATCGAGCATCTCCATCGTCTCGAAAAGATCGCCGCCTTTGCTCGTCCAGCCACGACCGGCCAACGCATAGCCTTTGACGTCGAGGCTGATGGCCACCCTGTCGCCGTATTTCTTGATTATCCTTGCCGTCCACTCAGGGTTTTCCAGCGCTGCGGTACCGATGTTGACGCGCGCCGCCCCCGCTGCGAACACGGCCTCGAGGCTCGCGTCGTCACGGATGCCGCCACTCATTTCGATATGGACCTTATCACCCAGCTTCTCGCCGATCTCGCGCAGTTTCGAGCGGTTGTCGCCGGTGCCGAACGCGGCGTCGAGATCGACCAGATGAATCCAATCCGCACCTTCGCCATACCACGTCTGCGCGGCCTGAAACGGGCTGCCGTAATCGGTTTCGGACCCGGACTTGCCCTGACGCAAGCGCACGGCCTTGCCACCTCGGACGTCAACGGCCGGAAGCAATGTCAGCATATCGTTCTCCTTTGGATCGAAGGATATTTTCTATAGCGTCGCAGCCCAGTTCTTGAGCAGCTGGGCACCCGCCTCCCCCGACTTTTCCGGGTGAAACTGGGTGGCCGAAAGCGGACCACGCTCGTAGGACGCCACGAAATGGCTACGTCCGTAATCGCAGAAACCGACCTTTTGCGTGCTCGCGTCGTCAATGGAAGATTGCGCATGACCATGGTATCCGTCCGTTTGTGACGCTGCCACACTTGCTGCGGCCACGGGGTTTTCGGGAATGGACGCGCTCATGGCGGCATAGGAATGCACGAAATAGAAGCGTTCGTTCTCAAGCCCATGCAGAATCACCGAATCGTCGGGGGCGCTGATGGTATCCCAGCCCATATGCGGTACCACGTCCGCGTCGAGCAAATCCACGCTGCCGTCGATCACGCCAAGACCTTTGGCCACCGAACCGCCTTCCGTCCCCTGAGCAAACATGACCTGCAGTCCGACGCACACGCCGAGCACCGGACGCCCCGCCTTGAGCCTTCCGAGGATGATCCGGTCACCGCCCACAGCCTTGAGCCCGTCCATGCACGCCGCGAAAGCGCCGACACCGGGCACCACCAGCCCATCGGCCTCGAAAGCCTGCTTACGATTACTGGTCAGCGTCGGCTCAAGCCCGATATGCGCCAGCGCACGCATCATCGAGCGCACGTTGCCGAAACCATAATCGAACACCACCACTGCGGTCATTGCCTACCCCGTTTCGTAAGTTTGCTTAGATATGTCAAGTATCGTCCTGATTCTCGTGGCACATCAGAATCATTCACGATACGATATGGAATGATTCAGGGTGCAGCGCACCGAAGGCTGAAGCCGCTCGATCCGAAAGCGAATACCGGCTACTGTATGCTGGGCTTGCCACGGCCACGCGAACGCGTATGGTCGGCAATCACCCCGATCGCCTTCTTACGATCGAAATCAGCGGTGGCGACCACATGTTCACCCTGTTCCTTGAGTTCGGCGACATCGGTGATGCCAAGCATCAGGTCTTCGACGCATCTGGGCGTGGTGGTGAACAGCACCGGCGGCGCGAACTGCTGGCCCGGCTCCCCCGCCATGTAAAGCGTGGAAACGAGCTTGTCGGCACGATTGACCGAAAGCACCGCCGGCATGCCGTTGACCACACTCGTCAGGTCTTTCGCGGCAGCTTCGGGCGCGTCCCCATCAAGATTGTGCAAAATGGCGACGGCTCCGTTCTGATCGGCCACACAATCGGCAGAAATATCCGCAATCTGGCAGAACGCGGCGAGCAAGTCCGCCGAAATCAAACGGGTGATGAGCACAGCGACCTTGGCGCGGTTGCCGATAAGCCCCTCAAGCTCTTCGTCAAAGTCCATCTTGTCGAGTTCGTCGGTAATCTTGCGGTCAGACTGCTCGGAGTCTTGGCTTGCGCCATTCACATCGGAATCAATCGTTTCGTCTTTGCCGGCATTTTTGCCGTCAGAGTCGTCCGCGAATTCCTTTTCGAAACCTGCCAGAGCCGCCTCGAGCTCCTCGTCGCTGAACAAACGCTCATTTTCATCGGCGGAATCATTGGATTTGTCGGAACCTTGAGAATCTTTGGCATTGTTGGAATGATTGGCATTGTTGAACCCGTTGGCATTGCCACTGCTGCCGAAATCATTGAAGCTGTCGTCTCGTTCGTCGTCATCGCGACGTTCGCTCATCACAGCGCCCCTTTCGTGCTGGGAATGATACCCGCAATACGCGGGTCAGGCTCGACGGCAAAGCGCAACGCACGGGCGAGCGCCTTGAACTCGGCCTCGGCGATATGATGCGGATCGCGGCCGGCAAGCACCGTCATATGCAGGCAAAGGTCGGCGTGGAAGGCGATAGATTCCATGACATGACGAACCAAAGAACCAGTGAAATGGCCGCCGATCATGGCGTATTCGAATCCTGCCGGCTCCCCGGTGCACACCGCATACGGGCGACCGGAAATGTCAACCACAGCGCGGGCGAGCGCTTCGTCAAGCGGCACGGTGGCATCGGCAAAGCGACGGATGCCGCGCTTATCGCCCAGCGCCTGCTTCAACGCCTCACCGAACACGATGGCCGTGTCTTCGACGGTGTGGTGCACGTCGATGTCGGTGTCGCCGCTGGCGCGGATCTTCAAGTCGATCAGCGAATGTTTGCCGAGCGCGGTCATCATGTGGTTATAGAAAGGCACCGAAGTCTCGATGTCGGTTTTGCCGGTGCCGTCAAGATTCAGGCTCAGCTCCACCTTGGATTCGCTGGTCTCGCGCACTATCGTCGCCGTTCTTGCCATATCCGCTCCTTTATCGCTGGTTCGCACATTTCAACGCTTCTACTATCATAATTCATCGCAAAGTCAAGCGAAACAAGCTGAATGTATCACACGAATGACGAAAGAGACGAACACGTCGTAGCAACTACCACTGCCGACAATTAGACTACGAATCGCAATAACCGCTATTCGTTTTCGAGCTGCGCCAGCACTTCCGTCAACGCCTCTCGGAAACGGGCCATCTCTTCATCGGTGCCCATGCACACGCGCAGCCAGCCATCAGGCCCGACCACACGAATCAAGACGCCGCGTTTCAGCAGTTCGTCAAAGACTCGTTCGCGGTTTTCGAACGATCCTCCGAAAAGCACGAAATTGGACTGGGAATCGGCGACCTGAAGCGGCTTGCCGTGCCAGCTCTGCGTTTTAATCCACTCAGCGGTCGCTTCACGGGTTTCGCGCAAGTGCTTCACCTGGCTCAGCTGCTCATCTGTGTGCTTGAACGCGGCGAGCGCCGTGGCCTGCGTGACGGCGGAAAGATGGTAAGGCATGCGCACGATACGCACGCAGTCGATGATGCCCTGATCTGCGGCAAGATAACCCACGCGCGCGCCTGCGAAGGCGAAAGCCTTGCTCATGGTGCGGCTGACCGCAAGATTCGGGTATTTGGTGAGCAGTTGAAGCGCGGTCGGGGTGCCGGGCGTGCGGAATTCGATATAGGCCTCGTCTACCACAACCACCGGGTGCACACCAGCTGCCGCCCCATCGACCTTGGCATTTTGCGCTGCTTTCAGCACCGCTTCGAGCTGATCCATAGGCAGAATGGTGCCGGTCGGGTTGTTCGGGCTGGTCAAGAGGATAATCGACGGCTGTTCACGCTCCATGGCTTCCAGCAGGGCGTCAAGATTCAGGGAAAAATCAGTGTTGCGCTGCACCGTAATCCACTTGGTGAACGTGTCTCGCGCATATTCTGGATACATCGAATAGGTCGGATCTGCCCCCAAAGCCTTGCGTCCCGGACCGCCGAAGGCCTGGAAGAGCTGGAGCATGATCTCGTTGCTGCCGTTGGCGCCCCACAGCTGATCGACGCCGAGCTTCACGCCGGACTCACGTTCGAGATAATTCGAGAACGCCTGCCGTAGCGCGGTGTGCTCACGATCCGGGTAACGATTCAAAGTCGGGGCAATCTTGCGTACGTCTTCGGCAATCTCATCGACCACCGCAGGTGCAGGCTGGTACGGGTTTTCGTTGACGTTCAGGCACACCGGCACGTCAAGCTGCGGCGCACCGTACGGCACCTCGCCGATCAGGTCGTTGCGCAGCGGCAGATCCTGCGGAATCGTATCGGTCATCTTGCTCTTCCCTTCATTTCAACAATGTCCTGTTTCTAGCATCCGGTACCGGCCATGCAAGAAAACGGTCACTGAACCACTCTAAATGACCACTTTCTAGCATCTTACCGACTCCTATGCAAGAAAACAGCCACTAAGCGACCCCAAACGACCACTTTCTAGCATCTCATCAGCTTGATGCAAGAAACCGGTCACTAAGCTGCCGTAAATAAGCACTTTTCTGCGTCCAGCAACGTTCGTGCCGAAAAACAGTCAGTCACAGCGACCTTAGAATGGACGTCTGGCGATGGTGAATGCGTTGTCGGCATGACGGAAACCTATGCGGGGATAATATTGCATCGCACCGCTTGCCGCCAGCAGCACCAATGACACATCAGGACCGATCGTACTGCGAACACCTTCGACCAGCTTTCTACCGATTCCTTGACGCTGATAATCCGCGTCGACGGCAAGATCGGAAAGATAGCACGCATAACTGAAATCCGTCAACGCGCGGGCGACGCCGACCAGCTTATCGCCGTCCCACGCAGTAAGCAAGATATCACTGTTGTCGAGCATGGTCTGCAATCGTTTCAGATTACCGGTCGGCCGATGAATCGTCGACCTGTCGAAAACCGATGCCAGTTGCTTGGCGTCGATTTTCCGGTCATCTGAAACGATAATCATGCAGATTCTTTCCCGAAATAATCATCCATGCCGTTATCACATCTCATGATTTCGAACATCGAACTACCTATTTGCGTAGGCCGGCCTTACGTTCTTGATCCTTCAGCGTGGCTTTATCATATGGGTCGTCGATGAAACGGCTCAGCACGCACTCGCCATGGGCGGGCAGGTCCTCGGAAACGGCGAAAGCGTTGATCAGCGACGCCAGCGGCTTCAAGCCCTGTTCGTCGTATTCGATGACTTCGACGGGCTTCATGAAGGTGTGCACCCCCAGACCACAGGCGAAACGGGCGGTACCGCCGGTGGGCAGTACGTGGTTGGAGCCGGACATGTAGTCGCCCAGCGGGACCGGCGAATATGGCCCGCGGAAGATGGCACCGGCATTCTTGATGAGCGGCACAACCTCATCGGGGTTTTCGGTCTGGATCTCCAAGTGCTCGGCGGCGTAGGCGTTGGCGGCGTCGACCGACTGGTCGAGCCCGTCGGTCAGGATGATGCCGGACTGACGACCGGTCAGCGACGTGGCGACACGTTCATGCGACATGGTGCGCGGCACGCGCTCATCCAGGCTTTCCTGCGTCTTCTTGGCAAGTTCTTCGCTGTCGGTGATCAACACGGAACCGGCGAGCTCGTCGTGCTCGGCCTGACCGATCAAATCGGCGGCCACCCAGCTCGGGTTGGCGCTCTTGTCGGCCAGAATCGCGATTTCGGTAGGCCCAGCGACCGCGTCGATGCCGACGATGCCGGAAACCATGGATTTGGCCGTGGCCACGAAAATGTTGCCGGGGCCGGTGATCTTGTCGACCGGTTCACAGAGCACCTCGCCGTCCTGCGGCTCGCTTCCGTTGGCGCCATAGGCGAACATGGCGACGGCCTGTGCCCCGCCGACCGCATAGACCTCGTCGACGCCGAGGATAGCGCAGGTAGCGAGAATGGTCTTGTTGGGCAGACCGTCGTTGTCGGCTGCCGGAGGCGTGGCGATGGCCAGCGACGAAACGCCCGCGACCTGGGCCGGAACGGCGTTCATAATCACGGAAGTCGGATAAACCGCCTTGCCGCCAGGCACATACAGGCCGACGCGCTCGACGGGAATCCAGCGTTCGGCGACGCGGGCACCTTCGGCCAAGTCGGTGTAGAAGTCCTTGGGAACCTGAGAATGGCAGACCTTGCGGATACGACGTACCGATTCCTCGATGGCGGCGCGAACCTCGGGATCGAGTTCTTTGAGCGCACTTTGCATCGCTTCGACAGGCACGCGCAGATGATGCGGACGGATATGATCGAATTTCTCCTCGAAATCGCGCAGGGCCGCAGCACCGCGGGCCTTGACATCGTCGAGAATAGGGCGCACAGCGCTACTGGCTTCGTTCGTGCCCATTTCGGCACGAGGCATAGCTTCCAGCATCTGGGCTCTGGTGAGGCGCTTTCCGCGCAGGTCAATAATTCGCATGTTGTTATTTTCCATACTCACCATCGTATTCTGCACGGCGT
Source organism: Bifidobacterium sp. ESL0732 (assembly GCF_029395535.1). Lineage (NCBI taxonomy): Bacteria > Bacillati > Actinomycetota > Actinomycetes > Bifidobacteriales > Bifidobacteriaceae > Bifidobacterium > Bifidobacterium sp. ESL0732. The sequence goes on from NZ_CP113920.1 coordinate 1,704,918, forward strand.
ATCGCTATGAGACACAACTCACATTCTGAGACTGATTGCCCAGCCGCTCAGACGTATTACGTACCGTTGTATCGTAATCCTCTATTCCGAGGTCTCTTGGCGCACCAAGAGGCCAATTATTCGAAGAATGCACCATGAATCCTGCGATTTCGGGCCTCTTGGCGCACCAAGGGACCAATTATTCGAAGATTGCACCATGAATCTTACGATTTCAGACCTCTTGGCGCGCCAAGAGGGTATCAAATGAGATGATTTGTGGCACAATAAACTTCATCCCGCGATATTCAGAGAAACTCAGGACGCGGGCAAACACTTCGGCCCGAAGAGAATCTTGATTTCGGCAAACAGCGACGTGTCACGTTTTACGCGGAATCGATCACCGAACGTCAGCACTTTCGCGTTGCCATCAGTGTCCATGATGGCCAGCTCGACCTCGCAGACGCCGGGGTGCTTGGTAAGTATCTGCCCAAGCTGCATGACATGCGGCCGGTTCAGGGCGGCCTGCGGCAAGGTGAGCACCAGCGGCCGTTCGTCTTCGGCCACAAGATTCGGCACGTTCATATCATTGGCCCGCAGACTCACCGTCTCATCACGCAGTTCGACCTGCCCGCGGATCTGGACCACTTCGTCGACGGCCATCGATTCGGCCGCGGAGGTATAGGCACGCCCGAAGAACATGCACTGGATGGAGCTTTCCATGTCTTCGACGGTGACGATAGCCCAAGGGTTGCCCTTCTTGGAGACACGTCGGTCGACGGAAGTGATGAGCCCGGCGATGGTGACCTGCTGGCGGTCGTCCATGTTCGCGGCGCTGTTGACCAGTTGGGCGATGGACATGTCGCGCAGACTGTTGAGCACCGAGGCCATGCCAGACAGCGGATGGTCGGAGACATAGAGGCCAAGCATTTCGCGCTCGAAGTTGAGCTTGGTCTTCTTGTCCCATTCGGGAATGTCGGGAACGCTGACCTGAGCGTCGCCCATCGCGGCACCGCCGGCCCCTCCGTCATCGCCATCAGAGCCCAAGTCACTGAAGAGGTCGAACTGCCCTTCGGCCTGCTTGCGTTTGAGGCTCACCACCGAGTCGATGGCGGATTCGTGAATCTGGAAGAGCGCACGACGGTTCGGGTCGATCGAGTCGAAGGCCCCGGCCTTGATCAGCGATTCCACCAAGCGCTTGTTGAGCGCGCTCAGCGGCACACGGCGGATGAAATCCATGAAATTGACGAACTTGCCGCGCTTACTTTCACGCTCGGCGATGATGTCCTGCACGGCTTTGTCGCCGACGTTGCGGATGGCACCGAGGCCGAAACGGATGATGTCACCGACAGGAGCGTATTCTAGCCGAGATTCGTTGACATCCGGCGGCAGCACCTTGATACCCATGCGCCGTGCCTCGCCCAAATAAAGGGCGGTCTTGTCCTTGTTGCTGCGTTCGTTCTGCAGCAGCGCGGCCATGAATTCCACCGGATAGTGGGTCTTCAAGTAGGCCGTCCAGTAGGAAATCAGGCCGTAGGCCGCGGAATGGGCCTTGTTGAACGCGTAGCCGGCGAAAGGCACGAAGATGTCCCAAACATCCTGCGCGGCCTTGCGCGAATAGCCATGCTGCTTCATGCCTTCGAAGAACGGCACCTGCTCTTTGGCCAGCACCTCGGGCTTCTTCTTGCCCATCGCGCGTCGCAGCACGTCCGCTCGGCCGAGCGAGTAACCGGCCAGTATTCGCGCGGCGGACTGCACCTGTTCCTGATAGACAATCAGGCCGTAGGTCTCGTCCAAGACCGGGGCGAGCGCCTCGGCCACCTCGTCGTTGATCGGGGTGATGGGCTGCAGGCCGTTCTTGCGCTTGGCATAGTTGTTGTGAGAGTCCACATCCATCGGGCCAGGACGATAAAGGGCGATAAGTGCCGAAATATCGTTGAAGTTATCGGGCTTGAGACTTTTGAGCAGAGCCCGCATCCCGTCGCCATCGAGCTGGAAGACGCCGAGTGTGTCACCTCGGGTCAACAGGTCGTAGGTCGCTCTGTCGTCCAGCGGGATCTTGGTATAGTCAATGGATTCTTTGCCGTTGAGCTCGATGTTCTTCAGGGTGTCACGGATGACCGTCAAGTTGGAGAGGCCGAGGAAGTCGTTCTTGACCAGCCCCAGCGTTTCGCAGGTATGGTATTCGAAGGTCGTGGTCACCGTGCCGTCGGTGCGTTCCAAAAGCGGCGAGGTATCGGTGATTGGCGTGGCCGACATGATGGTGGCGCAGGCATGCACACCGGTCTGGCGAATAAGGCCTTCAATGCCCTTAGCCTCGTCTGTAATACGTTTGGCATCGGGGTCAGAATCGTACAGTTCGCGGAATTCACGCGCCTCGGCGTATTTCTTGGAGGTCGGGTCAAACATCTCCTTCAAGCTCGCGTCCTTGCCGTTCTTGCTCGGCGGCAGCGCCTTGACGATACGGTCGCCCACGGAGAACTCGTAGCCCATGATGCGCGCGGAATCCTTGAGGGCCTGCTTGGTCTTGATGGTGCCGTAGATGACACACTGCGCTACTTTGTCGTGACCGTATTTGTCGGCCACATAGTCAAGCACCTTCTGCCGGCCTTCGGGGTCGAAATCGATATCGATATCAGGCAGAGAGACGCGTTCGGGGTTGAGGAATCGTTCGAAGATCAGGCCATGTTCCAGCGGGTCGAGTTCGGTGATGCCCATGGCGTAGGCCACCATGGAGCCTGCCGCAGAGCCGCGCCCGGGACCGACCATCACGCCATGGGTCTTGGCCCAGTTGATGTAGTCGGCAACCACGAGGAAGTAGCCGCAAAACTGCATCTGGCAGATCACGCCGCATTCGTAATCGGCCTGTTTGCGCACCTTGTCGGGCACGTTGCCTTCGTAACGCTTCTCGAGGCCCTGCTGCACGTCGTGAAGGAAGAGCGAAGTTTCGTCCCATCCGTCCGGGCAGTCGAAGAGCGGCATGAACGCGCCGTCCTCGTGGTCGTCGAACATCACGTTGCAGCGTTCGGCCACTTCCAGCGTGTTGTCGCACGCCTCAGGCAGGTCTTTAAAGAGTTCGCGCATTTCCTCGGCCGACTTGATGTAGTAGCCGGAACCGTCGAATTTGAAGCGGTTCGGGTCATCCAGATGCGAGCCGGAATTGATGCAGAGCATTGCGTCCTGCGAACCTCGGTCGGCTTCGTGGACATAGTGGGAATCGTTGGTGGCGATGATGGGGGCGCCAAGGTCTTTGGCAATCTTGAGCAGGTCTTTGGAGACGCGCTTTTCGATTTCCAGATTGTGGTCCATCAGTTCGATATAGAAATTATCCTTGCCGAAGATATCCTGCAGCTGGTGGGCTGCGCGCAACGCCTCTTGGTACTGCCCCAAGCGCAAACGGGTCTGGATGATGCCGGACGGGCAGCCCGAAGTACCGATAACGCCTTTGTGATACGTTTCGAGCACGTCGTAATCCATGCGCGGCCATTTGCCGACGCGGCCTTCCAGATTGGCCACGGATGAGGCCTTCATCAGGTTGACCAAGCCTTCGTCGTTTTCGGCCCAGAGGGTCATATGGGTGATAAAACCGCCACCGGAGACGTCGTCGCTACGCTGGGCTTCGGTCCCCCAGTGCACGCGGGTTTTGTCGGTGCGGGAGGTTTCAGGGGTTACATAGGCTTCGATACCGATAATCGGCTTGATACCGGCGCTGACGGCATTGCTCCACATCTCGTAGGCACCGTGCATATTGCCATGGTCTGTAATACCAACGGCCGGCATATCGAGTTCCTTGGCACGGTTAATCAAATCGGGAATCTTGGACGCACCGTCGAGCAGCGAGTAATGCGTATGGTTATGCAATTGAACAAAGTTTCCCGAATAAGCCATGCTCTCCACGATACCGAGCCGGTCAGACGCGAAAAGCCTTTAGCGAATCGTCGCTGCCTATCGATTATTTGCTATAAAACTTTATTCTTTTTCGCGTTTGTCTTCGCGCACGACGTCCAGCGCATGCTGCAAATCGGCGGGATAGCGAGATTCTACTACCGTGCGGACGTGGGTGCGGGGATGCTTGAACTCAAGGCGCATCGCGTGTAGCCATTGACGTGTCAGGCCCAAACGTTCGGCCAGTACAGGGTTGGCGCCGTACATCGAATCGCCTACCAGCGGATGGCCGATGGATGAGAAATGCACACGAATCTGGTGGGTGCGACCGGTCTCGAGGTTGACACTCACCAGCGTCGCCTCGTTGAAACGCTCCAACACGTCAAAATGCGTGATCGCCTTTTTGCCGAGCGGGGTAACAGTGAAACGGAAATCCGAGACTTTGGCCCGTCCGATAGGTGCCTCGATGGTCGCCTTGTCGTTGGTGAGATTGCCTTGTGCCAAGGCATGATAGATTTTGGTCACTTCGTGATGGGAAAATTGACGACGCATCTCGCGGTATGCCAAGTCGGATTTGCACACCAGCATCAGTCCGCTGGTGCCGACATCAAGCCTGCTGACAATGCCTTGCCTGCCGGGAGCCCCCAGAGATGTGATATGCACTCCCCTGGCCAGAAGGCTACCGAGCACCGTCGGCCCCGTCCAACCGGCAGAAGCGTGGGCTGCTACACCGACCGGCTTGTCAACCACAACGATATCCTCGTCCTCGTAGACGACGGCCATGTCTTGAGCCAGCGGTTCGGGTTCGGGGTCGTGCTCGACAATATCGAATTCGACGGTATCCCCGCTACAAAGCGTACCTGATTTTGATATCTTATGCTGAAGAACGCTTACTTCCCCTGCTTCGATGAGTTCGACGGCCTTGGAACGCGAGACACCAAGCATCTTGGCGACGGCGACATCAAACCGTTTGCCAATCAACGCATCGGGAGCAGGCACCAAGCGACTCATCGGCCGTCTGCTTCCTTGTTTTCGGCAGTTTTCTTCGATTCTTTTTTAAGATCTTTCGCGCTGAATGGGACGTTTGCAAGCAGCAAGATGACAATAAGCACTGCGGCGATGCCAAGTTCGATATCGGCGACATTGCCGACCGACCAGCCATAGTTGAGGAAATCCACCACTTTTCCGTTAAGGAACCCTTGGGCAAAAATAACACGATCGATGAGATTGCCAAAAGCCCCTGCAAACGCCAAGGTGAGCACAGCTGTCCACCAGAGCGAAACCGTGGTCAGCGCTAGATACACAAGCGCCACACAAGCAACCAAAGCCAGACAGGAAATGAGCCAGGTCACTGACGATCCCATCCCAAGAGACGCCCCAGGATTATGTACCAATGTCAAACCGAGAAGCTTGGGAATGACGATAATGGTCTTACCGTCACTGAGAGCGGCTTGCGCCCATAGCTTCGTAAGACGGTCGAGCAGCAGCGCCACCACCGTGACGATAACGAAAACGGCCACACGATTGCGCGGCCGTTTAGGGGATACATTCTTCATATCGATGGCCGAATCAGTCCTTGGATTCTTCCATCTTATTGTACGTATTCGTATCGCTGACCTGGGAGACAAGCTGGCCCAGGAACTCAGTCAGGCGAGTTCGATATTCGGTCTCGAACTGCTTGAGGCTCTGAATATTGGCCTCGATGACCTTGGACTGAGATGCGAGGTTGTCGCGCACCTGCTGAGCATAAGTCTCTGCGGCGGAACGGGTCTTCTGGTCGTACTCGGCGGCACGACGCTGAACTTCGGACTCGTAGGTATCGGCCGAAGAATGCTTCTGCGTGGAGTAATCGTCGGCGGCGGTGCGGGTCTTCTGCGCGTACGTATCGGCTTCGGAGCGCGTCTGCTTGGAATAATCCTCAGCCTTGCTGCGGGTCTGCTTGGCATACTCGTCGGATTCGTTGCGCGTGCGGGTGGAGTAATCGTTGGCCTTGTTGACCAGCTCCTGGTACTTGGTCTGGCTGGCCTCGGTGATTTCCTTGGCCTTGGCCTTGCCCTTGTCCACATACTGGTCATGAAGCTGCATGGCGAGCGTCAGCATGGCGGTCGCACGTTCCGGCTCACTGGAAGCTCCAGCGGCGGCTCCTGCAATCTTCTGCAGGCTGCCGGTCTCGGTATTCGGCTCAATCTTGGAGACCTGAGCGCGCAGCTGGTTTTCACGCTGCTTCGATTCCTCAAGTTGACGCGAAAGATCCTGTAGCTGTCTGGCCTGCTGACTTGCGGAAGAAAGCTGCTTCTTGGCCTGTTCGAGCTCACGAGAGAGCTTCTCATTGCCACTGCGGAACTCGTCACGCTCGTGCTGGACCGCGACAAGCTGGTTGTCGATGTCCTTCTTGCCTTGAGCTTGGGCGGCCTGGGCTGTGAGCTGATCAATCTGCGCATTCAAGCGGTCGACCTGATCCTTAAGCTGCTTGTTCTGCTCGGCCAGTGCCCTGTTGCTTTCCTCTGCCTCGGCGAGCTTGGAGGCATCCACACTTGCGGTCGCGGAATGATTGGCGGCGCTCTGCTGCTGGCTTGCGGCCGTCTTCAAAGTCTGGTTTTCACGGCTCAGGGTCTGAACCTGGGTGGTCAGATCGGAAATCTTGGAATTGAGCTTGCTGACGTCCGGTCCAAGCGACTGGGTCGACTGGCCGTTGCCATTCGCCATCGCCTGCTTACCGAGAGCTTCAACGGTCTCGGTGACCTGATCGAGGAAGTCATCGACCTCTTCGACATCGTACCCTTCTTTAAAACGTACGGTTTGGAAGGCATGTTCCCTGATATCTTTCGGCGTTAACAGTGCCATAAACTTTTACACCTCACTTTGGGCATAATGCCTCTGATTTTTGACTCTTGGATAAATCTTACACTATGCAGTATACCCTGACGCCGGAAATGGCTTCAGATGATGAAATCCACCACTGCCAGGATGAACCACAAGACCATAGGCGTGACGTCCAATCCCCCGTTGCCCATACGAATAATGGGAATGAACCTGCGCAACCAACGCAGCGGCGGCTCGGTGAGCACGTAGAAGACATTGATAATCGAACCGATCACGCGTCCCGGACGCCAGCGGGGAATCAGCACAAGCACCCAATCGATGAGCACACGGATAAAAAGCACCGTGGAATAGATGCCGATAAGCCACTTGATCAGGTAAAGGATGGTGAAGAGCATAAAACCTCAGAACAGACCGTCTTCTGACTCGTCAGAGGACTGATCCACCTTGATATTGACTTGGGCAGGACTTAAGAGGAAGACTCGGGGTGTGACGCGTTCGAGCGAACCGCGGACACCAAAGACCACACCGGCCGAAAAATCGACGATGCGGTAGGCGACGGCCTCGGAGACGCCGGTAAGGTTCAAAACCACCGGAATGCCGTCACGAATGGCGCGTCCGACCTTTTGGGCTTCGTCATAAGTCTTGGGGTGAATCGTGGTGATGCGGTTGATACGGCCAGCCGGGAAAGGCTTGGCGGCGCGCGAAGACGAAGGAGCCTCCTGGCTTTGGGAGGCAGGAGCCGCGTGCTGAGTGATCGGCGTCACGGTGCTGTCGGAATCGAAGTCGGAAGGCGCCGCATCCTCATCCTGCATCTCGTCATCATCACCGACTACATCAGCCATACCGAGATACGACATCGCCTTTTTCATATATCCAGCCATTACAATCCTTTCGTCTTCTCTTTAGCGCAGGAAATCGGGGATATCGAGGTCGCCGGGATCGTCGGGCGAAGACGATTCACCCGGGTCGTCGTAGGGCTCGGGTTCGGGAGTATGCGATACGGTCGGAGTATCCAGATCCGGCACATGACGCACCAGAGGAGTCTGAGAATCGGCCTCATAGGTCTGGTTCGACGAATCACTCGCGCTGTGGGATGCCGGCTTTGAGACTTCGCCGAGATTTTCGGCATCCTTCTTGCTTTCGGCATCGAAGCCCGCCGCGATGACGGTGACACGAACCTCGTCGCCATAGGCATCGTCCAGAGCCAGGCCCCAGATGATCTGAGCCTCGGGATGGATGGCCTTGCGCACGAGTTCGGTGGCGTCGCTGGCCTCCTGCAGCTTCAGGTCGGTCGGGCCGGCGATATTGATGAGCGCACCGTGGGCGCCTTCGATGCTTTCTTCGAGCAGAGGCGAGCTGATGGCGATTTCGGCGGCCTGGGTGGCGCGATCCTCGCCGCGTGCAGAACCGATGCCGAAGAGGGCCGTGCCCGCACCGCGCAGAATGGCGGTGACATCGGAGAAGTCGACGTGGATGTAGGAGTTCATCGTGATGAGGTCGGTGATGCCCTGCACGCCGGCCAGCAGCGCGGTGTCCGCAGTCTTGAAGGCGTCGACAATGCCGATGGTCTTGTCGGAAAGTTCGAGGAGACGGTCGTTGGGAATGACGATGAGCGCATCGACTTCCTTGCGCAGGTTTTCGATACCGAGCTTGGCAGAGGCCGCACGCTGCGGGCCTTCAAAGGCGAACGGACGGGTGACGACCGCGATGGTCAAAGCACCCTGCTGATGCGCCGCACGCGCGACGATAGGGCTTGCACCAGTGCCGGTGCCGCCGCCCTCACCGCAGGTGACGAAGACCATATCGGCGCCCTTAAGCGCCTCTTCGATATCCGACTGGTGATCCTGAGCGGCCTTGGCTCCCTTTTCCGGATCTGCCCCGGCTCCAAGCCCACGACTGGAGTGATCACTCAGGGAAATCTTGACATCCGCGTCGCTGCGGAGCAGATCTTTCGCGTCGGTATTGATAGCTACAAATTCAACGTTCTGCAAGCCTTCGGCAATCATTCGATTGACGGCGTTACCACCAGCACCACCGACACCAACCACCTTGATGCTCGTTTTATCGTTGAAATTGTCATTCTGGGCAATCTCGCTCACCATAGTCTCCTGTCACTTCACGGTTATGCCTATTACTCTATCGCAGAACACGCCTAAATTAAGACTATTTCGCGGGGTGTACCACGTATTTTTTTGAATTTTTTAATTATTTGTTCCAAATCATCAATACAGACACACAACTGACGTGGTGGAGTGGGGATATACAATGTCCGACACGCTCCGGGCCGCTCAGGCCAAGTCTTTACGGTCTGACATCGCATATCCCCACCCCACCACTCAACCACACTAATTTTTATCAACACAAATCAGTAGCTGGCATCCATCGGGTCATCACCGAAAAGCTGCTCGCGTTCTTCGTGGGTAGTGGTACACGAATCGAACCAGCCGTAAGGAACGTGGACCTTTTTCGCGTAGCGAACACGGCCACGAGGCTTATCGGTTATCCGTTCTGGATAAGTGACAGTCGGATCAAGCCTGTCCATCACTTTTCTGACGTCGTCCAAAGTTTCGGACTCCATGAACTCGCGACGGATATTGCCGCCGACGGGAAAACCTTTGAGGTACCACGCGATGTGTTTGCGCAAATCATGCACGGCCATCGTCTCGTCGCCGTCATAGAAACGAAGCAAGAGCTCACCGTGGGCCAGAATGATCTGACAAACGCCACCCAAAGTAGGGCTGAAACGCTCGTCGGAACCAGCGAAGGCATGCTTGATATCGGAGAATATCCAAGGCCTTCCCTGACATCCGCGGCCGATGGCGACACCGGCGCAACCGGTCTCACGCACCATTTCCAACGCATCCTCGGCACCCCAGATGTCACCGTTGCCAAAGACCGGAATATCCACGGCCTCGACCAGTTCGGCGATACGGCTCCAGTCGGAATGGCCGCCATAGTATTCAGCGGTGGTGCGCGCGTGAAGCGTCACTGCGACGCAGCCCTCATCTTCCGCGATACGTGCGGCATCGAGGAACGTCGTATGGTCGGCGTCGATACCTACGCGGATTTTCGCGGTGACAGGAATGTTGGCATCACTGCACACTTCGACCACACGGTGGATGAGCTCGCGGAACAGGTCGGTCTTCCACGGCAGCGCGGAACCGCCGCCACGACGCGTGACCTTGGGAACAGGGCAGCCGAAGTTGAGGTCAACGTGGTCGGCCAGATTGCCATGAACCACCATTTGCGCGGCTTGTGCAGTGATATTGGGATCGACACCGTAGAGCTGGAGCGAGCGGGGCTGCTCGGTGGGTGCGAAGCGGCACAGCCTGAACGCTTTGGGGTTTCGGGCGACCAGCGCACGCGCGGTGATCATTTCGGCGACATACAGGCCATCGGGGCCATACGCACGGCAAAGCGTCCGGAACGGCCAGTTGGTGACGCCCGCCATCGGAGAAAGCACCACCGGCGTCTCGACGTGGATGGGTCCTAGGTCGACCGGTGCGATCTTCGGCAACGGCTTGCCATCGGCCGGCGCCTCATATTCGCCGGCTGCGGCACTGGTCGCTTCCGGATCGAGCCCGGGCAGCGCCTTGAGCGCCTCGTCCCAGCCCTCATCAAAGTGCTGTCGGGCCTCCGAATAATCCACTTTCTTCAGCCATTCCACAAAGTTCTTCACGTATCCCCTATTTTATTTGTTTATTTATTCAATCTTCGTCAACGATATTCCAACTGACGCGTTGGAGAGCGGGATATACAATGTTCGGGACGCTCCTTGGCCGCTCGGCCGTGTCTTACGCCCGACCATCGCATATCCCGCTCTCCAACACTCAACCAAAGACTCTTTTAAATGTCAAAGTATTCCACCATCAACTGCTAAAGATATTCGTACAAGAGCCAGAATGTGTTGAGTGCTTGGGGCTGGGATATGCGATGTCAGACCGTAAAGACTTGGCCTGAGCGGCCCGGAGCGTGTCGGACATTGTATATCCCAGCCCCAAGCACGTCAGTCCAAGTCTTGACAGTGTTTTTACCTTATTCTTTTGAACGACTCAGTACAACCCGCCTGCTTCGGCGACCTTGACCGGGGCGGACTCGTCGATGCCCGACTCCTTGGCGAAATCGACGCCTCCGTCGGCAGCGGTGGTGCCGACGATTGAAGCCGGGCCTTCGGGGTAGCGCACGCGCTTCTCGCCGATGCGGTCGGCGACGTACTGGGCCACGTTGTCGAGGTCGACGCGTTCCTGTTTCATGGAGTCGCGCTCACGAATGGTGACGGCGTGGTCGTCAGCGGTGTCGAAGTCGACGGTGATGCACAGCGGGGTGCCGATCTCGTCTTGGCGGCGGTAGCGGCGGCCGATGGCGCCGGCCTCGTCGTAGTCGATCATCCAGTCGTGCTGGCGAAGTTCGGCGGCCAGATCGTGGGCGATCCCCTGCAGCGGGGCCTTCTTGCTCAACGGGAAGACGGCGGCCTTGACCGGGGAAAGGCGCGGGTCGAGACGCAGTACGGTGCGGCGGTCGACGCCGCCCTTGGTGTTCGGCGCCTCGTCGACGGCGTAGGCGTCCACGAGGAAGGCCATCAGCGAACGGGTCAGGCCTGCGGCCGGCTCGATGACGTAGGGGATGTACTTCTTGCCGCTGGCCTGATCGAAGAAGGTCAGATCCTCGCCGGAATGCTCCTGATGTGCCGAGAGGTCGAAGTCGGTGCGGTTGGCCACGCCTTCGAGCTCACCCCAGTCGGAGCCCTTGAATCCGAACTTGTATTCGATGTCGACGGTGCGCTTGGAATAGTGCGCGAGCTTCTCTTTGGGATGCTCGTAATGGCGCAGGTTCTCCGGGTTGATGCCAAGGTCGGTATACCAGCGGGTGCGGGTGTCAATCCAATACTGGTGCCATTCCTCGTCGGTGCCGGGCTCCACGAAGAACTCCATCTCCATCTGCTCGAACTCACGGGTGCGGAAGATGAAGTTGCCGGGGGTGATCTCGTTGCGGAAAGACTTGCCCATGTTGGCAATGCCGAACGGCGGCTTCGAACGCGAAGAGGTCATCACGTTCTTGAAGTCCACAAAGATGCCCTGGGCAGTCTCGGGGCGCAGATAATGCAACGAGTTCTCGTCGTCCACCGGGCCGAGATGCGTACGCAGCATCATGTTGAAATCACGCGGTTCCGTCCACTGGCCGCGGGTGCCACACTCGGGGCAGACGATGGACTTCAAACCATCTTCAGGCATCTTGTCGCCGTGCTTCTCGGCGTAGGACTCCTGCAGCTTGTCGGCTCGTTGGCGCTTGTGGCAGTTAAGGCATTCGATCAGCGGGTCGTTGAATACCTTGACATGGCCGGAGGCCTCCCAAACGGCGGAAGGAAGAATAATTGAGGTGTCAACGCCGACCACATCGCCACGGGTGACGACCATCGAGCGCCACCATTCGCGCTTGATATTGTCTTTCAGCGCGACGCCGAGCGGGCCATAATCCCATGCGGAACGTGTGCCGCCGTAGATCTCCCCCGCAGGGAACACAAAACCACGACGCTTGGCCAGCGATACGACTTCATCAAGTTTGGATTGAGCCACGACACACCTTCCGCTTTCGGCTTTAATCAGCCATTTCATGACAATTACTCGTGTGCCACTTTACCGACATAGCCTGACACACGGCGCAAACGCAACGACAGGCAATGCCAAGCCTTGCGAGTAGCATACAGGTAGCGATTTCAAGGAGCATAAATGAGCGAGAATATCGACCGCAACGCCGTCAAACAGACTGTCCCCACTGACCCGAAAACCGGCAAACCCTATATCAATACCGTCGCAGCCGTGGCCATCGCGCCCAGCGGCACAGGTTCGGAACTGAGCGAATACGTCGCGCAATCCGTCAACGTCATTCGCGAATCTGGTCTGCCCAACGAGACCAACGCGATGTTCACCAACATCGAAGGCGATCTTGACGACGTACTCAAAACCGTGCGGGACGCCACCATGGTGTTGGCAGCCCAAGGATATCGCACTGGCGTCACACTTAAACTCGACATACGTCCCGGTTTTTCCGGACAAATCAAAGAGAAACAGCAACTTGTTGACGACATTCTAAGTCAAACGAAATAAACCGCCAATTTCCAATGAAATGAGCATGGGTTTCAAATAGTAGTCATTGAGTTTTACTTAGTCCGTAAATAGGTATAGATTAAAAATCATGATGACTATGAAAGACGTCGCGGAGAAGGCCGGAGTCTCAATCTCCACTGTCTCCTTGGTACTCAACAACAGAGATGCCGGACGTGTAAAAACTCAGATAGCCGCAAGGGTGCGAGAAATCGCCGATGAGCTTGGTTATAAACCGAATCCGATGGCGCGCAGCCTGCGTACCAGCAAAACCGGAATCTTGGGATTCGTCGCCGACGAAATCTACGACATCCCTTACACCGCGCAAACCCTGCAGGGCGCACAGGATGCCGCAAGCCACTACGGCTACATCATCCTCTTCGTCGATACCGACGGATCTGCCAGCCAGACAGACCAGATTTCGGTGCTGCAACGGTACGGTATGGACGGATTCCTCTATTCCAAGCCTTCCAGCCAGGTCACCGAAGTCCCTGAGGACCTCGTCCACTCCCCGCTGGTTCTGATTTCCACCAATACTGTCGACAATCGCTTCCCCATCGTCGAACCCGACGAATTCGCCATTGGTTACGACGCCACGAAGAAGCTGATTGGTTCCGGAGCGAAAAAAATCGCCTATATCGGCAATGCCGCACCGACCATCGCACAAGCTACAAGACTTGAAGGCTATCGCAAGGCGCTCAAGGAAGCCAAAATGCCCTTCGACAAGAATCTGGTCGTCAACGTCTCGAAGAACGACGACGCCCTCGGCAAGGTCTCATCGCTTTTCGACGCAGTACACCCCGACGGGTTCTTCTGCTACGACGACGCACGCGCCTGGTACATCTACGAATGCGCAGCGCGCCGCGGACTGAACGTCGGCAAGGACCTTTCAGTTATCGGCGTGGGCAACGACAGCAATATCGCCGACACCTTCACCCCCAAGCTGACCAGCGTCGCCATGCCGTATTACGAAATGGGTTACTGGGCAGTCTGCAAGCTCGTCTCGCTGATTGAAAAGCGCTCCTTGGGCGATGACCCATTCCCGAAGAACCTCATCGATCTGCCACCCATCAATTCCGCGATTCCGGCCTGTATTCATTGCCAGATCATTGACAACCAATCGGTTGTCGGCAAAGAATAGCGGAAGGTTGGCGTTGCTTTACACTTGATTGAGAGTAAGGCAGACAGTCCGATAACCCGCAGCTAACCGATAAAAAAATCAAATAACGGCTTTTCCATAATATTTCGGAAGAGCCGTTATTTGATTTTGGTGCTGTTATTACTCGACGTTCGTTAAACGCATTACGTTTTCGTTTTAGAAATCTGTCACTTCGCTTTGGTCTTGACACCACCGAAACGACGATCGCGGTGAACGTAATGGTCAATGGAACGCCAAAGCGCCTCGCGTCCGTAATCCGGGAACAGTTCGGGAGCGAAATCGAGTTCAGCGTAAGCCGCTTCCCACGGCAGGAAGTTAGAGGTGCGCTGCTCGCCGGAAGTGCGGATCACCAAGTCGCAATCGGGAATATCAGGATTATAAAGATGCTCGGCAATCATTGATTCGGTGACACGGTCACCGCTGATTTTGCCATCCCGAACTGCCTTCGCGATGGCTGCCGCAGCGTCCGCTATCTCGGAACGACCGCCGTAATTGATGCAGAAGACGACATCGATGGTGGAATTGTGCTTGGTCCGTTCCATGGCGACCTCAAGCTCGTCGATCACCGACTTCCAGAGCCTCGGGCGGCGGCCCGACCAGCGCACACGCACGCCCCACTCGTCCATCTGCGCCACCCGGCGGTGGATGATGTCGCGGGAGAAGCCCATGAGAAAACGCACTTCCTGCGGGCTGCGTTTCCAGTTTTCGGTGGAAAAAGTATAGAGGCTCAAGTAACGCACACCGGCCTCGATGGCACCGGCGATGGTGTCGAAGACGACCGGTTCGGCCGCCTGGTGACCGTGGGTGCGGGTCAAGCCGCGCTGCTGGGCCCAGCGTCCGTTGCCGTCCATGATGACGCCGACGTGACGGGGAACCTTGTTCTTCGGGAACGCAGGGATTATCGAGGGATCCGAGAAGGGGGCCGACGGAACGTCAAGCGAGGTATAGTCCACATGTTCAAAAGCCATACTTACGAATCTAGCAACTTCAACGAGCGGATGGGGCGTTCGAGGTAATATTCACCCCATTCTTCAACAAATCGCCGAATTTCGGCCTTCAAAGGCGCATAATCAAGTACTTTCCAGTCCCCTTCGACAAGCGCCTCCATTTGTTCTCTCCCGTCAAGGTCGATGCGCTTGGAATCCGGGGTGTGGTCGACGGAGCACAGGATGCCGCCGGAAGCCACAGAAAAGTATTCGAGGTCATCACGCCTGCCGCACACCGTGCACGAGGCAAGTCGTGGGGTCCAACCAGCCTGTGCCAGCGCGCGCATCACATAGGAATCACTGATGGCTTCGGCCGGATGCTGCGCCTTTGCGAGCGCAGCCAATGCCGAAATCAGCAACATATATTGACGTTGGGCCGGCTCGTGCTCCGTGGAAACCAGTTTGTCGGTCGTCTCGGCGATGACGTTGGCGGCGGTGTAGGCATCGTAGTCCACACAAATGCGCGCGGCGTAGGAGGAAATGGAAGCGGCTTGCGAGATGACATCGAGCGAACGGCCTTCGGCGATGAGCAGATCGTCGCGCATGAACGGCTCCAGCCTGCCGCCAAAGCGAGATTTGGTGCGCCGCACGCCCTTGGCGACCGCACGTACTTTGCCGTGGGTTTTGGTCAGCAGTGTGATGATACGGTCGGCCTCGCCGAGTTTGACGGTCTTCAGAACCACACCTTCATCACGATACAGCGCCATTCACATCACCCCCCGATTGCAACAACAGGTACATACTACAAGCAACACACGTCGCCATATATCAACCGGCAGTGTCACCGACAAATCCGAACATCGCAAAGGGACACAGGCCAACTTGCCAGCATCGTAAACACAACTAACCCTGCGATTACGACCGATATAACAAATCAATTACCCCGATTGGCAATATGACTGTTAGTATGAAAACCAGATCAAATATAGACAAAACACGCAATGCTGCATATCGTTTTTTGACGATATCTTTGCTGTTGAAAACGACGACATGCTAAACACTGAGGTTTGATAGATGCGGAAAAGAGCGAATTGGGACAAGGAACAATCGATACTTTCCATGCGAGACGAACATAACCTCCTACAAGAGGACTGGGATCGCAGACAATTGCAACTAGGCATTCCCCCTGATGAAGATGTGTTGGAAATGCATGAAATCGTATTTCTGGAACGCTTCATCGAACTGGGAAACCACTGTATTTGGATAGCGAAACAGACCAAAAATCATCAACCTACGAACGACTTTCATTGGAACGAAACCAAGTTAGACATGGAATTAAAATCAATGTCCAGCCTCAAGTACCGAAGCATCTCCCTAAGAATAAGCGACGCCGCGGCAAAAGCAGCCCGGCAAGGATTTATCAAAGAAAATTTCATCGTCGATCTAGGGAATAGCTCACTTCCCGGGAAATTACACCAACAACTTACCCGCTACAATAAAGTTCACGACATTAAAATAAAAAATCTGTTCATATTTGATAAAAATGGGATTGACAGAATCAATCTCAGTTAAGAAACTACCAAGTATTAAAACAAAAGTATTGCCGGAAGCACTCCCCCGACTTATGTTCCAGTCCTATGGCTGGTCGCGTGGGACCTCCGGTAAGATTTATATTACCACATATAAGGCAGAGGAGCAATCGGCTCGAAGGCCAAATGCGGGCCAGCCTCCGAATTGGAAGTTGGTTCACATTTGGCTACCTATGCTTTATCGGCTGGCGGGCATGAAGCATGTCAGCCGTACTAGCTTACCGTTTTTCACGCTTGCGTAGCACGAGCGTGATACCCGCGAAAGCCGCCAGCACAGACGCCAGCACGGCAGGGGCCACGACCCCGGCGCCGGTGGCCGACAGACCGCCCCTGAGCTTCAGGCCGTTCAACGCATTGCGCAACGCGGCCGTGGCCTGGTCGATGTCGGCCTTTGACGCATGCGGGTCGCGCGCCACGGCCCTGGCACGGTCTAGAGCGTTCTGGAAGGCCTCCCACGAGTCGGGGGTGTAGTCCGACTGCCTGTGGTTGCCCGCCTGGGCCACGGCCTGATCGATCAGCCCGTCCAGCCCGCCGGAACCGTTGGAACCGTTCGAGCCATTCGAGTTGGAACCGTTAGCACCGGAACCGTTCGAGCCATTTGAACCGTTAGAGCCAGAATCGACCGGCTTCAGGGAGTTCAATGCGTCCTGCAGGGAGGCTGCCGCCTGATCAACATCCGACTTCGAGGCATCCGGGTCCTTGGAAACGTCCTTCGCATGGTCGAGCGCGTCCTGCAACGGCTTGAACGACTCCGGTGTGTAGTCCGACTTGTCCTTGCCTTTCGCCTTGTCGATCAACGCGTTGAGCGCGGACTTGTCCACCTTCCAGCTGGCCTTGAGGCTCACGTCGCCGGTCACCGCCGAATCGAAGTCGTAAGCCCTGCCGTTGGCGTCCTTCCAGCCATTCAGCACGTACCCGTCGCGCGACACACTGCCCGCCGCGGGAGCGGTGGCCTTCGCGCCGTCGTCCACGACCTGCGCCACGGGCTGGCCCGTGCCGCCGTTCGCGTCGAACGTGACGTTCCACGTTTTGACATAGTGCGCATACAGAGTGAAATCGCCGGTCGGCGCCACGGAGAAGTCGTATGTTCCCGCGCCACGCAGGCGAATCCGGCTGGCCTGCGAAGGCGCGACAGTGTACCAGCCGTCGAACCGGTAGCCCGTCTTCACCGGATCCGTCACAGGCCGGATGAGCAGGCCTCCATCGTCGACCCACGAAACGGTGTCGGCCTCGCCGTTACCAAGATTGAGCGTGATCTTGTGCCGCGCATCCCCCCACCTCGCCTTCAACGACACATCGGCCGTCAAAGGCTTCGAGAAGTCATAGGCCGTGTCCGCACCATCTACGAACCAGCCAAGGAACTTCGACAGATCACCGTGCGAATCCGTCGCCGACGTAGTCGGGTCAGTCACCGACACCGCCGAGGAACCCTCGTCACGCGTCTGCGACGGCACGACACTGCCGCCAAGCCCAGTATCGAACGACACCGTCCACGTCTTCACCCACCGCGCATGCGCCGTCACATCACCATGCAACACCTGGCCGAAACTGAACGTGGTACCGCCATCAGCGGCCGTGAACCAACCCACGAACCGATAACCGGTCTTCGACGGGTCCGCCACCACGTCCGGGCTCTGCCCGTCAACCTTCAACTGACTGTCCACTGCCGAACCGCCATGCGAGTCGAACGACACCTTGCGATGCAGATCATCCCAACGCGCCGTCAACGTCACATCCGCACTCACCGGAGTCGAGGCGAACACGTATGCGGTCTCGGAACCCGGCTCGTACCAGCCCAGGAACCGCGCCGGCTCGCCATGCGAATCCCGCTTCGTGGGATCCGCAGGCTTCAAGACAGGCCGACCCGCATCCACAGTCTTAGCGTCAACCGCACTGCCGCCATTCGCGTCGAACGTCACCGTATACCGCCGCACCCACCGGGCGTGGGCCGTCACGTCGCGATGCAGCGCCTGCCCGAAGTCGAACTCGGTACCGCCATCCTCGGCCGTGAACCAGCCGAGGAAGCGATAGTTCGCACGGGTCGGAGTGGCGGGCGCCGCACCCGGCGTGGCACCGTCGTTGACCAGACGGTGCGCGACGTTCGAACCGCCGTGGGAGTCGAATTTGACTTCACGATGCGCATCGTCCCACTTGGCCTTCAACGCAACATCGCCGGTCACCGCCGTCGAGAAGTCATAGGCGGTTTCCGAACCATCGGCGAACCAACCAAGGAAACGGGAGGATTCACCGTGGCGATCGGTCGGAGGAGTGGACGGCGCGCCCGTATCGGTGGCGGTGCCGCCGCTGTTAATCTCCTGCTTGGCGACATCGTCACCGCCGTTCGCGTCGAACGTCACGTCCCATGTGCCGGTCCAGTGGGCATACGCCGTCACGTCGCCATGCAGCGTCTGGCCGAAGTCGAACGGCGAGCCGCCCGTGGGCGCGTCGAACCAGCCGAGGAAACGGTGCCTGGCCCACTCGGGATCCGCAGGTGCCGCGCCCGGCGTGCCGCCGTCGTCCTTCAGGCGATGCCCAACGCTCGGGCCGCCCTGGGTGTCGAACCTGACCTCACGGTGCAGGTCGTCCCAGTGCGCCGTCAACGTCACATCGGCGCCCACCGAAGTGGCGGAGAAGTCGTACGGCGTGGCCGAGCCGCTCTCGAACCAGCCGAGGAAGCGGGAGGATTCACCGTGCGCATCCGTCGGCGCCGTGGCGGGCGCGCCCGGATCGGTGGCGGTGCCGCCGGCGTCGATCGTCTGCCCGTCCACATCGCTGCCGCCGGCCGGGGCGAAGGTCACCTTGTAGGTCTTGACCCAGTGGGCGTAGACCGTGGCGTTTCCGGTGATCTCGGTCGTCGAGAAATCGAACTTCGTCGAACCGGTCGCGTCGGTGTACCAGTCATCGAACCGGTAGCCCTCGCGCGTGGGGTTCTTGCTGGCCGCGGGACGGGTCACCTTGCCATGGTCGGCGACCCTCACCGCGTCCGGTGCGCCCTGGCCCTGGTTGGGGTCGAAGGTCACCGTGTGGTTGGCATCGGCCCACTTCGCCTTGAGGTTCAGATCACCGGTCACCACGTCGTTAAAGTCGTACTTGGTGGTGCCGTTGTACCAGCCGCGGAACACCGAGGGATTGCCGTCGCCATCGGCCGGAGCCGGGTTCGGCGCGCCTGGGTCGCCGACCTTCTGGCCATCGTCCAGCGTCACCGTCGGGTTGGCCACTGCGCCACCACCGTTCGCATCGAACACGACCTGCCACGTCTTGACCCACTTGGCATAGATAGTCGTATCGGCGGTAATCGCCATATCATCGAAATTGAACTTAGTGGCATACGTATTGTCGGTGTACCAACCACCGAACCGATAACCAGTCGGAGGAGCCGGGTTGGTGGAAGGCTTGGCAGCATGGCCGCCATCAGCCACCTGTTGGTCCACGGTCGACGCATTGCCAGTGCCAGCCATGGCACCCGACCCCAGATCGAAACTGACCTTGTACAGCCTTGTCCACTTCGCATAAATCGTCTTGTCCTCGTTGATGGCGATTCCGCCGAAATCAAACTTCGTACCGTAATTGTCATCGGTATACCAGCCGTCGAACCGATAGCCGGTCTTACTAGGGTCAATGGTCGGCGCAATGGCATGACCACCATCCGCGACGTTCTGATCAACCGGGGCATCGGTCACCGCGCCCGGCCCCACATCGAAGCGGACCGTGTTCGACATCTTCACCTCGACAGGATCGGAACCGTTGCTCCGGCCCTCGACGCCGTTCGCACCGGCGGCATCCGTGGCCTTGACCTTGGCCTTCCCGCTCATCGGCACACTGGCAGGAACCGGCACACTGAACTTGCCATCAGCGCCGGAAGCCGACGTCGAGGTCGTCTCATCCGGCCAAGTGACATCGACCGTATCGCCGGACTCCACCGTCCTGCCCGTCTGAGCAGTTTTATCGCCACTTGACCATACGGTTCCCGTCAGCGTCCTCGCCGAGGAATCGACCTTGAGGTCCTCGAACCCGGGAGCAACCGCATCGATCGTGGCGGTATACGCGTCGGACGGATCCGCGTTCTCTCCGGTGATCGTAGCGGTATACGTCACGTCGCCGCCCCTGCCGACCAAGTCCTTAGGCAAGGGAACCACAGCCTCCCACGAACTTCCGGTCGTAACCGCGACCGCCGGACTGGACTGTCCATCCCCATCCGAAACGGTAACCTTGTCGCCTGTCCGCAACGTGCCCAGCGAACTTCCCGACACATGCACCCCATCCGATTTCACCGTGTGCCCGGTGATAGTCGGCTGCGGCTTATCAGTCCAACGAGCATACAAGGTGACATTGCCCAGATCATAGGGAATCACGGGAACATTGCCGTTCCCGTCCTTCAACAGGTAATCGGTACCCTGCATGTTCGCCTGGGTGTTCCAGCCCTTGAGCCGGTAACCAGGGCGCGTAGCCGCCGTGCACACCGGAGCGAAGGGGACCGCGTTCCCGTCGCCACATGGCGTAACGCTGCTACCGGCCCCGTTGCCGTTATAATGGGCAGTGGTCAGATACAACCATTCGCCCTTGCCGTCAGGACCGGCAGGGCCCGGGTTGATTCCATGCCAGCCTTTGAATACGGCGGACTGGTCCACCGTCTCATACCTAGGAGTAGTCGCAAGACAGGCATCGTCAAATTCATGACCATTACCAGCGCAATCATAGCTGAATACACCCTTTGAGCCATAAACAGAATAATATACTTCAGAATTACTCGAATAATCCGTAACGATGTGCGCACCTTGTCCCAGCTTCACACGTTTCAGATTCATGCCTGCGAACATGCTATAATAGTTTCTTAAAATCGCCTGGCCTCCTGGTCCTTCGTCACTTCCCAACCACACCCAGCTCAGCCCGTTCATGTCGAAGCCGCTGATGTCCAAGGACTGCAACGCCGAACAATTCTGGAACATGCCCGTCATGTTTTTGACGGCGGACGTCTTCCAGTTCGACAGGTCGAGATTGCGGCCGTTAGGGGCAGCCTGAGGGCTGGTGTCAACGTCGCCGACCAGCACGGTGTCGCCCTGGAACATGTACTGCATGTCGGTGACTTTGGAGGTGTCCCACTTGTCCATCCCAGTGATCGAGGTCAGATGGGACTGGATGTGGAACATGTAGCCCATGTTCGTGGAGCCGGACGTATCGAGGTTGTCGACGTCCGCGGTCTTCAGGTTAGGCAGGAAGTAGCCGTCGAAGATGCCCCAGCCGTTCGTCAGCTTTACCGGGTTAGCGTCATTCTTGTCGACGACCAGCTTGGTGACCTCGGTGCTCTTATACTGTTGGTTGATCGGGTTGGAGGCCTGGTCGCCGATGGAGTGCGTGTCCGGAATTGTGCCGCCTTCCAACTCAAGCACGCAGTCCTGCTGGTCGTCGCTCAGGTGGATGCTCCAGTGCAGCGCGCCCCAGACCTGATTCGTCTTCGCCGTGCACGGCACCGCGTCCTGCGCGCCGACGGACGGTTTCGCCTGCGTAATCGAGCCATTGCGATTATCGGAAACCGGGCTCGACGCGGACTTGGCGGTCAAGCCAGACGAACCATTGGCGGCCTGTCCCTTTACATTAGAGGCGGAAGTGCCGGGACCAGGATTGGAAACAGTTGAAGATGCGGGCCCGGTGGTTTGGGTTTGCTGTGAAGTGCTGGAGGAATCTGTGGGTGACGAAGGTGAGGAAACACCAGCTTCATTGCTGGACGGCGTACCTGCCGAGGGTGCACTATTGCTGTCTTCGGCAACGTTTGCCGACTGCGACTGTGTTGTTTGAGTAGCCGCAGTATCATCGTTCGGTGAAACGGCATTCGCTGCGGGAGGAGCAAGACCCAGAAGCATCACCGGGGCTAAAACGGCACCAATCAGACTCTTCACCAACGACATGACCCAATTCTCCTACTGCTTTAAGGCGCACTCTCACCAACTCGAAAACTACCTGGAACAACATGCATCAACACAAGCAGGCTCGCCACATCACGAACACACGCACCCGCCGGATGCACTACATCACAATACAATAATAATTATACAAATATGACCGACATAACAAACAACCCATAATCCAAATGTCGGAAAACCGCCCGCTCCCAGGCAAACAGCATCACCAACCAACCGTTGCGGGCACGGCATCCACGCCTCTCAACACCATCACCAGTCAATTTACAAATCGGGCGATTACAAGAATGCAGGCCGGTTCCAGGGATGAAAACCGGCCCGCATCGGTCATCGCCTACCACGCATGGCGGAGGTGACGATTATTGTTCGCTCTACCGTTCTTCGCACATGCGCAGCACGAGCGCGATACCGGCGAAAGCCGTCAACACGACTGCGAGCACGGCAGGGGCCACGACTCCGGCGCCGGTGGCCGACAGACCATCACGGAGCTTCAGGCCGTTCATTGCGTTTCGCAACGCGGCTGCGGCCTGGTCGATGTCGGACTGCGAGGCGTTCGGATCGCGTGCCATGGCCTTGGCGTGGTTCAGGGCGTCCTGGAAGGCCTCCCATGAGTCGGGGGTGTAGTCCGACTGCTTGTGGTTTCCTATCTGGGAGGCGGCCTGATTAATCAAATCGTTCAGACCGGCCAGCCCGCCGGAAGCGTTGGAACCATCGGAACCGTTACCGTTCGCGCTGTTGGAACCAGAATCGACTGGCTTCAGGGAGTTCAATGCGTCCTGCAGAGAGGCTACTGCCTGATCCACATCCGCCTTCGAAGCATCCGGATCCTTGGAAACGTTCTTCGCATGGTCGAGCGCATCCTGCAACGGCTTGAACGTATCAGGCGTGTAGCCCGACTTGTCCTTGCCCTTCGCCTTGTCGATCAACGCGTTGAGCGCGGACTTGTCCACCTTCCACTTGGCCTTGAGCACCATATCGGCCATCACCGGAACATCGAAACCATAGTCACGGCCCTGAGCGTCCAGCCAGCCGGCAAGTACATAGCCCTCGCGGCTCACAGCACCGGCGGCAGGCCGGGTCGCCTTGCTGCCCTGGTCGACAATCTGAGCCGGGGGTTGACCAACGCCGCCGGCAGGATCGAACGTCACCTGCCAGGTCTTGACCCAACGCGCGTACACGGTGACGTCCGCTGTGGGCGCGGCACCGAAATCGAGCTTCGAGCCGCCCGAAGCGGCCGTGTACCACGCGTCGAACCGGTAGCCGTCCCGAATCGGATCCCTCGGCTCGGTGGCCTTCGCGCCGTCGGCCACATCCTGCGAGGCCACCGACGAACCACCTTGCGAATCGAAGACGACACGATGGTGCGCATCCGCCCACATGGCCTTCAGGGCCACATCGGCGGTCACCGGCCGGGCGAAATCAAACGTCTCGCCTGTGCTTGCAACGACCCAGCCCTTGAACGTGCTCAGCTCCTGATGATGATCCAAAGGCGCCGTACCCGGCCGGCCAGGATCTGTCGCCAGCGACCCCGCGTCCGGCGTCTGCGCCGGCAGGGTCACGCTGCCGCCGTTCGGATCGAACGTCACGTTCCACGTCTTGACATAGTGCGCATACAGGGTGAAATCGCCCGTTGGAGCCACGGAGAAGTCGTATGCCCCCGCGCCACGCAGCCGAATCAGAATAATCGACGAAGGCGCGATCGTGTACCAGTCGTCGAACCGGTAACCAGTCTTCACCGGAACCGCGAGCGAGGAGGCAGAAAGCAAAGTACCGTCGTCAACCCACGCCACACCCGTCGGCTGGTCATTGCCCAGATCAAGCGTGATCTTGTGCCGCGCGTCACCCCACTTCGCCTTCAGCGCCAGGTCTGTGGTCACCGGCTTGGAGAAGTCGTAGGCGGTGTCGGAGCCATCGGCGAACCAGCCAAGGAACTTCGACGATTCATTATGCGAATCCAGTGGGGCGGTCGCGGGCGTGCCCGGATCGGTGGCCGAGGTGCCGGTGTCCGGCGTCTGCTCAGGCACCGCACTGCCGCCATTCGCATTGAACGTCACCGTATACTGCCGCACCCAGTGGGCGTGCGCCGTCACGTCGCCATGCAGCCTCTGGGTAAAGTCGAACGGCGTTCCACCCGTCTCGGACGTATACCAGCCGAGGAAGCGGTGGTTCGCACGGGTCGGGGCGGTGGGCGCCGCACCCGGCGTGGCACCGTCGTTGACCAAGCGGCGCGCGACGTTCGAACCGCCATGGGAATCGAACCTGACCTCACGATGCGCATCGTCCCACTTGGCCTTCAACGCAACATCGCCGGTCACCGCTGTCGAGAAGTCATAGGCGGTGTCCGAACCATCGGCGAACCAACCAAGGAACCTCGACGGCTCATTGTGATTGTCGGTCGGAGGCGTGGCGGGCGCGCCGGGATCGGTGGCCGTGCCGCCGCTGTCGATCTCCTGCTTGGCAACATCGTCGCCGCCGTTCGCGTCGAACGTCACATCCCACGTGCCGGTCCAGTGGGCGTACGCCGTCACGTCACCGTGCAGCGTTTGGGTGAAGTCGAACGGCGAGCCGCCCGTGGGCGCATCGAACCAGCCGAGGAAACGGTGCTTCGCCCACACCGGATCCGCAGGCGCCGCACCCGGCGTGCCGCCATCATCCTTCAACCGGTGCCCGATGCTCGGGCCGCCTTGGGTGTCGAACCTGACCTCACGGTGCAGATCGTCCCAACGCGCCGTCAACGTCACATCGGCAGTCACCGAAGAGGCGGAGAAGTCATACGCTTCGGTCGCTTCAGGAGCGAACCAGCCAAGGAACCGTGCCCGCTCGCCATGCGAATCCGTCTTGGTGGGATCCGCCGGACTCGAGACAGGCAGACCCGCATCCACCGTCTTTTTGGCGACATCACTGCCACCAGCCGAATCGAACGTCACCACATACGTCTTCACCCAATGCGCATACACCGTGATGTCATCGTCGATAGCCGTGCCGGCGAAGTTGAACGCCGAGCCGCCCGTCGCTTCCGTGTACCAGTCATCGAACCGGTAGCCCTCGCGCGTCGGGTTCTCGCCCGCCGCAGGACGATTCACCTTACCATGATCGGCGACCTTGGCCTCGGCCGGTGCATTCCTGCCGCCGTTCGCGTCGAACGTCACCTTATGGCTCGAATCCGCCCACTTTGCCGTCAACGTCACAGCCTCCGTCACCGGCGCCTCAAAGTCGAACGACTCAGACTCCCCGTCCTTGTACCAGCCGCGGAACACCGAAGGCTGGCCGTAACGGTCGTCCGGCGCCTTCGAAGGCGCAACACGCTCATCCTCCGGCACTGTGCCGTTGTCATCGACCTTCACCACCACAGGGCCCGACAGGCCGCCGTTGTTCGGCTCCATCGTCACTTCCCAGAACTTCACCCACTTCGCATAAATTGTCTTGTCCTCGTTGATGGCGGTTCCGCCGAAATCAAACTTCGTACCGTAATTGCCGTCGGTATACCAACCGTCGAACCGATAACCAGCCGGAGGAGCCGGATCTTGAGAAGGCTTCGTCACATGCCCGCCATCAGCCACCTGCTGGTCCGCCGTCGACACGTTACCAGTACCAGCCATGGCACCCGAACCCAAATCGAAATGAACGGTAAAGGGCATGTTCGTGGTGGACACGCCAGAATTGTCAGCACCCTCGATGCCATGCGTACCGGCCTTGTCCTTCACCGTGACTGTCACCTCGCCGCTGCTGGTCATAGCCGCAGGAGCTGCAACACTAAACGTGCCATCGGAGCCCGAGACCAATGGCGCGCCGCCATCGCCGGTAGTGGTCGTCGTATTGTCGGGCCACTTGACGCTGATGGCGTCACCGACCTCAAACGTGCGATTAGGCTGCGCAATTTCATCCGCGCTGGTCTGCACCGTACCGCTCAGTACACGGTCAAGATCGACCTTCAGATCCTTAACTCCAGGAGCTACCGTGTCAATTGTGGCGGTATACGGCGCAGAATCATCGGCATCCTCATTGGAGACCCGGGTAATCTTGGCGGTGTACTTCACATCACCGCCCGCGCCAACCGTGTCCTTCGGCAAGGGAACCACCGCGTTCCACGATGCCGCCCCGGCCGCCAGCGTCACCGGCACGCTCTGCTGCCCATCGTCATCGGACACCGTCAACTTATCGCCCGCGGCAATAGTGCCCGCGATCGTGCCACTCAGATGCACACCATCAGCCTTCACCGTATGCGAGGCGATGGTCGGCTGCGGCTTGGTACTCCACTTCGCATACAAAGTCGTTACACCATCAGGTAGGGGGTATGGAATGGTCGCGGTACTGCCATCCGCATTCTTGAGAGGAAGGTCCTGCCCATTCCCATCAGCCGCAGTATTCCAATTCAACAAACGCGAACCGGCTTTGGTTGCATTTTTGCAAATTGGCGTGGTCGGTACGGCGTCGTTGTACCCATTGACAGCGCATGAGCTGATGTCGCTTCCGCTTCCGTTACCGTTGTATGAGAGCGTTTTGTAAATCCAAGTAGGTTCGTTTGTATTGACATTTTTAACCTCTGAGCCACGCACCATATGCTCACGGTCTGCAGCCACGTACGCAGGAATATCAAACGGCGGATGATAATACGCGTTCCAGTACGACAAATCGAAAACCGACTCTTCGATATAATTAGTGTAACCGCCTTCAATAAGGTGGGAGCTTTCAAAATTTACCAGCTTCCCGACACGTATTCGCGCTAATTTAGGGCAATTCTTGAACATCTTAACATTCAGGTAGCAGCCTCCTTGGTTATAATAGCGAGTACTCGCCGGACACTGATATATCTGGCTCCCTGTCAACCACGTGAGACCTCGCATATCCCAACTACTGATGTCGATTTCACGTAAACTTGTGCAATCAAGGAACATGGAATGCATGTTCGTGACCTTACTGGTATCCCACTGCTCAGTGCCGTTCACATTGGTCAAGGCAGTGAGACCATGGAACATGTACGCCATGAGAGTGGTTTTGGATGTGTCAAGATGGCCGACTTCGGCGGTTCTAAGATTCGGCGTGATGGACACATCGAACAGACCCCATCCGTTGGTGAGTTTGACTGAACCGTTCTCACCGGGGGCATCTATCTCAAGTTTGGTGACTGTTGCATCTTTCCACGGGATGGGGTTGCTGTTGATATAGTCACCGGGAACTCCGTCATCACCTCCCTCTGATCCGGAGGAACTCCCACTGGAGCCGGGAGGGACGCCAGCCGCACTCCCTGCGTTGAGTCCAGTTTCGGGGATTGTGCCATGCTCCAGCTCAAGCACGCAATCCTGCCCATCGTCGCTCAGGTGGATGTTCCAGTGCAGCGGATCGGTCGTGCCCCAGATCTGATTGGACTTCTGCGTGCACGGTACCGCGTCCTGCGCTCCGACGGACGGCTTTGTCTGCGTAATCGCACCATTGCGATTATCGGGAATCGGGCTCGACGCGGGCTGGGCGGTCAAGCCAGACAAACCATTGGCAGCCTGCGTTTTTGCATCAGGGACAGCAGTGCCCACGTCAGACTTGGAAACCGGTGAGGATGCGGTTTCAGGAGCCTTGGGCTGCTGCGGAACATTGGAAGAATTTGTAGATGGTGAAAGGGAGGAAGCATCCGTTTTATTGCTGGAGATCGTACCTGTCGGAGCAGCATCATTGCTGCCTGCGGTACCTTTTGTCGATTGCGATTGCGCATTTACAGTATCATTGTTTAATGAAACGGCATTCGCCGCGGGAGGGGCGAGACCCACAAGCATCACCGGGGCTAAAACAACACCAATCAGACTCTTCACCGACAGCATGATTCAATTCTCCTACTGCTTTAAGGCGTACTCTCACCAGCTCGAAAAAACACTTGGAACAACATGCATCAACACAAACAGGCCCGCCACATCATAAACACACGCACCCGCCGGATGCATCACAACAAAATACAATAATAAGTTAGCAAATGTGATTGACATAACAGATAACAACCAACCGTTTGTACAAAATCACATTCCGGCCACAGGCAAACGACACCGCGATCGTTTGATGGCATACGACAAGCAGCGAATCGAATCATCCGCTAGAAAATGAACAAACCCCAGAATGCGAAAAACAGCAGAACACTGAACATCGCTGCCGCGACCAGCCAGAAGAAAACGCGACCGAACCGTTTCGAGGCGAACACCGGCTCACGGCCACTGACCACGTCACTGATAGCCCCTTTACGCGGCGGGAACTGCGCCAGTCCGCGCACCTGTGCGACTTCGATGCAACGGGCTAGAATCCGCGCCCACGCCCAGACAACCAAGGTCGAAACCACCTGGATGACCGGCCAGCTCCAATGCATCATGCCCGGGTTTTCCGTAGGCGCCCCGCCCCAGCCGAGCTTCACGACGGCCATGATGACCTGCCCCAGACCCGCGGCGAAGAGCACGAAGGTGGCCATCGTGGTGAGCGTTACCGCCAATAGCTCACTGCCGAAGCCACGCATGAAACCGAACACCTTGTTATGGTGGCGGCGAATCAAACGGAATGCCTTGATGCCGCAGCCAATCAACGCAACAAGCAACGCAACGGCAAGTAAAATCACCATGCCGACATTGACGATGGTTCCGTAGATGGTGAGATTGCGGTCCGCCTTGAGCTCCAGCGGCACCGCGATGGACTGGCGTATGGTGGTGCCGGCGACGAGCTCGCTGGTCTGTTTGAGACCCGAAGTCGTGCCCACGGCCCAGGAAATGACGTCATTGATGTAATCGTCGGCGAACGGCGTGCCGGTGTCCGCCTCGTCGCCAAGTCGCAAAACGTGGTTCGCCACGGAATAGCTGCGTACCGTCACGTTCTGGTTGCCGGCACGGTGGGCGGAATTGAGAATATGCTCGAGCCCTTCAACCTGCGCGGTCAGGACGTCCTTGGAACCATAGACCACCATGGTCGGTACCGCGTAGGCTTGCGGCAAATCCATCGGAAAATCAAGGTTGTGGAGTCCCATCATGTCGGTATCGGCGTGGAAAAGCCTGCGGACGATGGACTGGTAGCCGTTGTTCGCCCCGACCAGCGAGAAGTCCTGACCGACGAAGAATCCCAGAGACTGTCGCGGCCCGTAGACCATCGGGCTCAACAGGAGTTGGAAGGCGATGCGCTTGTCATACTTAATGACGTATGGGGAAATCCATGTGCTTTCGGAAGTCGCGTAAAGTCCGACCTTGTCCGGATCAACGTTGCGTTGCGTGCGCAGATATTGGACGACCTGGTCGTAGGCTTTTGCGCTTCCTGGATAGTCGCGGGTCAGATCATTGGTCGACCAGACAGGCTTGTCGAGCACGGCGGTGACAAACCCCGCTGATGAAAGGTCTTCTGCGGCGTCGCCGAAACTGTTTTCCGCGGTCCCGTAGCCCGCGCCGTGCATGAAAACGACTCCCGGGTGCTTTGCACTCACGCCTGCCAGGTCCTTCGGGGCTCGAATCAGCACATTAATATGTTGCACCTCGCCGGTGGAAGGGCGCTTGATATCCAGCGTAACTGTACGCGAAGAAACCTTGAAGGTATCACGTTGAGCCAAGGGCACACCTTGCGGATTGTCAAACGTGACGGCGGTGTTCGGCGAAAGCGTCGATACCGACTGGCCCGTCGGCTCCCTTTTCCACGGCACGCTGGTGAGGTTGGAGACGGTGACCAGAATGCCCAATAACACGATGAAAATAGGAATGGTCACCAAAAGACGACGGCCAAGACCCCACGAAGTATTGGAAGAATTCGCGGAAGCCTTGGCTTGAGCTTGAGGGGACAGTTCGCTTGACACAGTGCTCATGATAAACGACCCGCGGCACAGCGTACGCTTCTGGTGGAAGCGTTACTCACCGGTCTTCTGGTCGTCGCTTTTTGGGGCGCCGAAATCGGGGAACGAGATATCGGGGATGTCGACATCAGGAGTGCTGAGCGGCGAAGCGGCATTGGCATTGCTGGTCGCATTCGTATTCACATCGGTATTGCCCGCATTGCCCTGAACCGGGGTGTTGAAGGTCGGCATTTCAGGGGTAAAGGCCGCTGTTTCCGCATCGCTGGAAGCACTTTGCGTGGTATTCGCCATATTTGCCAAAGCAGCCAACGAAGAGTTGGCATCGGCGCCGTCCGTATTGCCTTGCGAGGGAGTCGTTGCATTGGTCGTGCCGCTGGATGTTCCGACGCCATCAGGCAAATTCGGGATTACCGGCGCAGCTGGAGCAGGGGTATCGGAAACCGCGGTATTGAAATCAAACGTCGAGGAAGACGTGGCAGCTGAATCACCAGTGGTTGTTGGCGTGGTGCTCGTCTGGAACGCATCGAAGGCAGTCGATGAGGCAGCTGTTTGCAACGGCTGCGTCGGCTCGGTGGGCTGGTAGGCAGGAGCAGCCGTCTGGGCGGACGGAACCGTCGGATCGGCGAACGGAGCCGTGGTATTGCTGTTAATCAAGGGGCTCACAGGAGCATTGTTTATTCCAGAAACAGGCTGCGACTGCGGAACTGCCGGAACGGCCATAGGTGCAGCGACGGGCACACCAGCCGGCTGCGCGGCCGCAGCCGCAACGGCGTTCTTTTCGTTGTAATCGGTGATACGCGCGTACGATTCGACGCGGCTCAGAAGCTGTACACAAGCATCAAGGTAATAATCGACCTGACGCTCGTCATAGCCACGGCTGCCCTTGCGCTGGGTGAAGATGACATTGGCGACGGTACTCGAATTAAGATCGGCGAGATCCTTGGCCTCGTCGCTGCTCATCGACCTGACGCCCAAATCGTCGGCCGACTTGGTGATGATCTGGTCAATCAGTCGATCAACCTGCTTGACATCGTAGGAAGGATGCTTCCTCTCCCCACGGATGAAGCGGTCGCTGTGGCTACGCTTGGCGTGGGCGCTAATCATGCTGTAAAGCTGCTGGGTACGAGCCTGCCAGGCGACACTTCCATTGCCGGCAATCTGACGGGCCGTCTCCTTATCGACTACGGCGTGCTCGAGACGAGCCAACGCAGCGTCGACCTCGGCTATGACGTAGCCACCCTTGGTGAAAGTGAACGCAGCGCTCTGAATGTCCTGCTGGGTAAGTTCTCCATCGTTCCTGTCATACATCTCATGGGCGCGCTCCAGGAAATCGTTCACCTGATCAACGTCATATCCCCACTTACGCTTCCCCGCATATTCTATTCCTGTCGAGCTTTGGTTGTTCTCCGACTCTTCAGCCATCAGTTCTGCCTCCTGAGGTGGTCTATGCATCTGTGCCAGTATACGTGGCCGTTACGACGCAATACGATTGCCTTCACCTAAATATCGCAAACGTTCTATAACACACCTTAATACTACTTGACGAAATAGGGCAGCACGACTTTCAAGACAAATTATAAAAAAACGTCTCAAACAATCCCGATGCATCACATTTGTTGCATTTGCTAGGCATTTGCTATCTCTTACGTTGTATTAGATTCAGCCATGAAAAAATGCCTGCTACATCGCGAAAATACCGTAAAGCCTTACGGCAATGCTTTC
The DNA here is from genome assembly GCF_029395535.1 of Bifidobacterium sp. ESL0732. Taxonomy (NCBI): domain Bacteria; kingdom Bacillati; phylum Actinomycetota; class Actinomycetes; order Bifidobacteriales; family Bifidobacteriaceae; genus Bifidobacterium; species Bifidobacterium sp. ESL0732. The sequence continues at coordinate 1,736,809 of NZ_CP113920.1, forward strand.
TTATTTTACTTTTGAGAACGTTTCTTCAACCGTTGGATAACAATCATGTTCGCTATCCTCGACACCCCGCTGGGCAACGGTTGCGGTAAGCTAGACGAGGTCTTCGGGCAATTAGCTCAGTTGGTTAGAGCGCCACCTTTACACGGTGGATGTCAGGGGTTCGAATCCCTTATTGCCCACCTTCTCAATCCCTTGCTTTTAACGGATTATCAATTCTTGCGATAGCTGTTTGTCCATAAATAGAACAGACCAGGCGCGTTCCGGCTTCTTTCTGGCATAATAATTTTGTGCAGCAATGAGGCAAAATCCCCCTGACTGCGCAATCCGTAGAATCCATTCCTTTAATAAGGACGACGAAGCGGAAGCAACCTACCGAATTTCCGGCAGGTCATGAGTATTAACGAGTATTAAGGAGTTCGAAATGGCTGAACCATTTAAAGCCGACACATCCAACCCTGCAGTCGTGCAGAGTTCGTCGGACGTGTTCAATGCACCCATCGCACAAGCGGACCCCGAAATCTCGTCGCTGATTCAGGACGAACTCAAGCGTCAGCAGAACGGCCTTGAGATGATCGCTTCCGAAAACTTCGTGCCCCGCGCCGTTCTGGACGCGCAGGGTTCCGTCTTGACCAACAAATACGCGGAAGGCTACCCCGGACGCCGCTACTACGGCGGCTGCGAATTCGTCGATGGCATCGAGACGCTCGCACGCAACCGCGCCAAAGAGCTCTTTGGCGCCGAGTTCGCCAACGTGCAGCCTCATTCCGGAGCTCAGGCCAACGCCGCGGTCTATCAGGCGCTCATCAAGCCGGGCGACACCGTGCTGGGCCTGGCGCTCGACCATGGCGGCCACCTGACCCACGGCACCAAGATGAACTTCTCCGGCAAGTTCTATCACGCCGAATCCTACGGCGTGAATCCTGATACTTTCCTGATCGATCCCGAAATCGTGCGCCAGCGAGCGCTCGAAGTCCACCCGCAGCTCATCATCGGCGGCTGGAGCGCCTACCCGCGCATCGAGGACTTCAAGGCGATGAAGGAGATCGCCGATGAGGTCGGCGCGAAGTTCTGGGTCGATATGGCCCACTTCGCCGGTATGGTGGCCGCGGGCCTGCACCCGAGCCCGGTCCCCTACGCCGACGTGGTTTCTTCGACCGCGCACAAGACGCTCGGCGGGCCACGTTCCGGCTTTATCCTGGCCAAGAAAGAATACGGCAAGAAGATCAATTCCGCCGTCTTCCCGGGACAGCAGGGCGGGCCGCTGATGCACATCATCGCCGCCAAGGCCGTTGCCTTCAAGGTCGCCGGCACCGAGGCATTCAAGCACCGCATGGAGCGCACGTTGGAAGGCGCGAAAATTCTCGCCGACCGCCTCAACGCCGATGATGTCAAAGCTCAGGGCATTACCGTGCTGACCGGCGGCACCGACGTGCACCTGGTCATGGTCGACTTGCGAAACAGCGAGATGGACGGGCTGACCGGCGAAAACCTGCTGGCGCAATGCGGCATCACCGTCAACCGCAACACCGTGCCGTTCGACCCGCGTCCGGCTTCCGTAGCGTCCGGCCTGCGCATCGGTACTTCGGCGCTGGCCACCCGCGGTTTCGCCGCCCCGCAATACGAAGAGGTCGCCGACATCATCGGCACCGCCCTCGCTCAAGGCAAGGATGCGGATGTCGAGGCACTGCACGCCCGCGTCACCAAGCTGACCGAAGACTTCCCGCTTTATCCGGGTCTCTAAAGCAGTAGCTGAAACCCAATAACTAAAGTCCCCACCGGTTCATCGCCGGTGGGGACTTTAGCATAACTAGTTATAAAACCTGATTTTAGCGGCCCTTACCGAAGGCACGGAGACGAATGCCATTCCAGTCTTCGGAAATCGTCAGCGGGGTGGCTGCGTTCATGCCCGCGGTCTTGGCGGCTGACTGCACCGTATTGGAGGCAGGAGCGCCCGGTCGACCCGGCTTGGGGGTAAGAATCCAGAGCGGACCGTCTTCACCGATGACCCCATGCGCATCCATGATGGTATCGGCCAAGGCGTCCTCGTCATCGCCGTCGCGCCACCAGATGATGACGCCATCGACAGCAGAATCATAATCCTCATCGACCAGATCCTGACCGGTCAAATCCATGATTTTCTCTCGAGTGGATTCACTCACGTCGTCATCCCACAGCCATTCCTGCACGATGTCGCCTTTTTGGAAACCGAACTCTTCAGCGTTTTTTGATGCCGTTTCATTCACACTTCTAATATAGCAAAGATACGGAACAGCACGCGCAACAAGGCTATGGGGTATCCACATTGCGGGCACTATCAAACGGGGGGACGTCTTGCAATTCACAGATTTTTGATGTTGCTTTCAACCATTTGATGCCGTTATGGTGACAGCTAAAAAATGATATGAATGGATAGGTATCAAGCCGTGCAATGTGGAAGGTTGTCGGCCTTGCTTTGCCCGATGGCAACCAAAGCGCGATAAGCTTCTTCCAGCGTCGAGACCTTCACATCACGCAAGCCGTTCGGTACGTGCCCTACCACCTCGTCACAATTGGAGGCAGGAGCAAGGAAATAAGTAGCACCGTCGCGCTTGGCGGCGAGCATTTTCAGCTGGATGCCGCCGATTTTGCCGACCTGGCCCTTCTTGTCGATGGTGCCGGTGCCGGCTATCGTTTTCCCTCCGGTTTCATCTTGCGGGGTGAGCTTATTAATGACACCAAGCGCATACATCATGCCGGCAGACGGACCACCGATATCATCGACATGCATTTCGATTTTGGCGGTTTTGGCCCCCGCTATCTTGTGTTTTTGGGCAAAGGCGAGCGCCGCGGCGGTGGCGGAGTCCTGTGAACCAGTCATCTCCTTAGCGGAGGTCTTTTTATATTCCTGCGAATTCTGTCCAATCGGGAACACGGCTTCCTTGGGCATCACCTGTTGATTCGGATCAAGCCAAGCGATCAAAGTCTGGATGCCAGGCACGGGCGAACCTGGCACACCTTGCGCGTTGACGGTCAACAGGAGCAATTTGCCCCGGCTTTTGTGCGTGGTCGCGCCGGTGATGGCGATGACCTCTTTGCTGTCCGCTTTGCCCAGCACGTCCTGGGTAGGGCCGGGCGTTTCGATGACGTAGGGGCTCGGGAGCAGCAATACCAGAAAACACAGCACCGCACAGATAAGCCCCGCAAAATATCGCAGCGAATGACGTGACCAGTAGCGGGTGAAGCGATGCCAGATTCCATAATGGCCACGATCGGCAATGGCCGTCTGCCCACCTTCGGCAATGACATCGAAAACAGAATCCCCGTCGGTTTTGCTCGTGCTTTCGCTGGTTTCGGTGGCGCTACTCTCCGTTTTGGAAGCGCCGATAATGCTATTGAAATCAACATTGCCGTAAGACGAAGAATCCGCCATGCCCTTGCCGGCCGGTGATATCGGCGTTTGATCGCCCGAATACCGTTGGTCCTGATTGCTGCGTGCCATAGTCTACCAGTATGGTGCCTCGCCCAGACGCAACGCATCAACCAAACATGGCAGCAAAAGAACGAAATATCGCCGGACTCGCAGCATATTCCCGACTTTGCCGCAATCTCGTCGCCAGCGGAAGATTGCGCCGATAAGACCATAGAAGACCATAATATGGAATCAACATACGGACGCTATATTACTAGTGGGACTTCAAGATAAAGGACGATACCGATGGACGAAAACGCGATTCACCAATGGCTGATCGATTGCTTCGGTCAGGTTCAAGGCGACATGGCCTTCCAGCAGCTGAGCGCGCTGCCCGACGCGGTCAAAGACCAGCTCCTTGGCCAGGATCCTTCCAAGCTGCCCAAACCCGCTGAAGTAAAGGCACTGATGAACGCATTCACCACCAGCGGGCTCAACACGATGGGCGACATGCAGCAAAGCGCCGACCAAGGACCGGTCAACGTGAAACTGGCGACTTCCCTGGCTTTGGCCATCGCCAACGACGAGGGCAGTGAACAGACTGTCACCGCGAGCGAAGGCGAAGCCGTGCGACAGGCGATGAGCGAGGCGAACCTTTGGCTTGACACGGCCAGCAGCATCGATCCGGCCCCGGGTGAGCCACAGGTGTTCACACGCGCCGACTGGGTGAATGCGACCGTCGATTCCTGGGCGAAATTCGCCAGCCCGGTCGAGCAATCGATGAGCGACGCGCTTTCCAGCGTCGTTTCCCAACGTTTCGGCGACGCGTTTGGTAACGGCGAAATCGCAGGCGTTTTCGCCGGCCCGATTCCTGTGCCGATTCCCGACAATATGAAAGACCCTGCCAATCTCATCAAGATTCTCGGCAACACCGCTTTCTCGACGCAGCTCGGGCACGCCGCAGGCCAGCTTTCCCACGAGGTGCGCGGCAGTTTCGATCAGGGCATCGCCTTGCAGAAGAACCCCGCCGGGGCTTTGATTGCCCAAAACTCGATTGAGTATGCCAAAACGTTGGAAATCGACCAGTCTGAAGTGCTTGCGTTCCTCGCACTTGAGGAGGTGGCGCATGCCCGTCTCTTCGCGCACGTGCCGTGGCTCATGCCCCGTTTCGAGGCGTTGATTGGCAAGTATGCGCGCGGCATCAACATCGATCTGGACGCGATGGAAGAGCAATTGCGCGACGCGACTTCGATGGATCCTGATTCGATTTCCGGTGCCGTTGATCTGACCAAGGTCGGCATCGCGGACACTCCCGAGCAGAAAGAGGCGCTCGAAAGCCTCGAAACGCTGCTGGCATTGGTCGAAGGATGGGTCGATGCCGTGACATGGAAAGCTGGAGTGGCCCATATCCCGCATATCGAACAGCTGCGTGAGATGCTGCGCCGTGAGCGCGCGGTGGGCGGCCCTGCAGAACGCACCTTCGAGAGCCTGCTTGGCATGGAACTGCGCCCGAAGCGCATGCGCGAGGCGGCCGACATCTGGGAGAGGATCGGTGCCCAAGAAGGAGACCAGGCTCGCGACGAGAAGTGGTCGCACCCAGATCTGTTGCCGAAGTTGCCGGATATCGATGGCGAAAAAGCCGAAGTCGAGAAGCCGGAAACCTCCGAGTCTGACAGTAATACAAACCCTGACGCGAACATCACCACGTTCGCCGCCGACGGCAGTGACACCTCATCGTCCAAGCACAGCATCGACTGGGATGCTGAACTCGAAAAATTGCTTGACGCCCAAGGCGACGATGATGCAGACGAGAAAGATACCAATTCGTCATCGAAACCCGGTGATTCAGAGAAACCCGATGATTCAGAGAAGCCCGATGCAGGCGATAACACACCCGGCAAAACCGATGGCAATGAACCCAATGACAGCGACAAATCACAAAGCTGAAGTCACGCCTGAAATCCAACAAACGATATAACTGCAACGGAAAAGGCCGGTACCGACTTATCAAAAGTCGGTACCGGCCTTTCTTATTATTTCAGCATCATCGTCACTCCAGTATCATCGAGCATTACCAGAAACGACTCGGGGTGCGCGAAAAGGTCGAGGCTCCGTCCTTGCTGCGGGCGTAGGAAAGATGCAGCGAGTCTTCGGCACGGGTGACGGCCACATAAAAGAGGCGACGTTCCTCTTCCAAGGCGTCCCCCGGTGCTGGGGAACCGTATGGCAAGAGGCCTTCCGAACAACCGATGATGAAGACGTGTTTGAATTCCAGACCTTTCGCGGCGTGAATCGAGGAAATCATGACACCGGGCTCACGTCGGCTGGCAAGTATTTCCAAGGCTTCGCGCCGGCTTTCGTTATTGTCTTCCAGCACCGTGTCCTGCCCGCTGGCATCGCGACGGGTTCGGTACGCGATTCCCTGCGCTTTCAGGGCCTTGCAGACCACCTGCTGTTGGGCGTTGAGCCGCGTCAAAACCGCACATTCCGAGGGTTTCGCACCCTCGGTGACAAATTGGGCGATGCGTTTGGCCACGCCCTGTGCCTCTTGCTCGTCGCTTTCATACGCGGTTTTGACTACCCGCATGCCTTCGCCTTTGCTCCTTGCGGAGATCAGGCGCAAATACTGATCGCGGTCAGGCGCGGCGGCCAGCACGCGATTGGCCATCGAAACGACCTGAGGGGTGGAACGGTAATCGGTATTGAGATTGATGTCGACGCTCAACTTGCCGAACTCCCCCGCGAAATTAAGCAGGTCGTAGCTCGAAGCCCCGGCGAAGGAATAAATCGTCTGGGCCGGGTCTCCGACTACGCAAACGTTACGGTTGTCGCTTCCCAACCACAGGTCCATCAGACGGTGTTGCAGGGGCGAGACGTCCTGGTATTCGTCGACGGTGAGCCAGCCGACCGACTGCCGAATCTGCTCGGCCTGCTCGTCGAAGGCCTCGAGCACATGGCAGTCTAGCAACAGGATATCGTTGAAATCCATCTCGCCGCGCGAGGTCTTTTCCTGCTCATAGGCCGTATAGACGTCCGTGAACCGTTGCGGGTCAAGTTCGGCGGGAGGAACGCGATGGGTGGCCGCGCAGACCCGAACGTAATCCTCCGGAGCAATCAGCGAGACCTTCGCCCAGTTGATTTCAGCAAGCAGATTGCGCCTGGCAATGCCGTCGTATTCATCGGTTCCTGTGGCGCGCTTGAGCGCCCGAGCCATGATTTCCTGCGAGTCCTCGATGACATGCGGAAACGGAGCGACGCTGACGTCGTACCAAACTCGACGCAACTGGTGCAATGCGGCGGAATGGAAGGTGGCGGCGGTGACCTTATCCCCCACGCCAAGCGCCACCAGACGCTGCTTCATCTCGTCGGCCGCCTTCACCGAAAAAGTGACCGCGAGCGCAAGGCTTGGGTCCCACTCGCCTTTCGCGCATGCATAGGCGATTCGCCGCGTGACGGTTCGCGTCTTGCCCGCGCCGGCTCCCGCAATGATGCGAACCGGACCGTCAAGGGCGGTGGCGGCGGCACGCTGGGCGTCGTCAAGCCCCTCGAGCATCGTCTCGGCATCAATGGTGGTCATATTCCTCATTGTGCCAGCCACACCCGATAGTCGGCCAATCCCTTGAAAGCCCACAAACTCTAGGACATAGGGGTGTATTAATCTGGTAGATGTGACTTTACGAAGCAAGTTTATGCTGGCGGCGCTCGCCTCGGCCGCCATGCCGGAGACCTCCATGGCCGGTGTGTGCGAACACAACCGCAGCGACAACGCCGACAATGCCGTCGGTATCGATTACGCCGTGGTGCAGGATACCGCAGGACGGCAGTACGATGTATTCGTTTCCAGCGAGGCAAAAGGTAAAAAGCTTCTTGCGGCGCGCGCCAAAGCCGCGAAAGTACTGGCCAAATCCCATGAAATGAGCGGGCTCGGCTTCGCCGTGGACCGCGCACTGGCGTTCAGCGCGGCGGGAACCGGCAGCCCGACCGGCAAGAATTCGGTACTGGTTGGCCCGCATGTGGAAGGCGAAGCGCGCCAACTTGATTTGTTGACCATTCAGGACGCCGCAAGCGTTGGCACGGCCATCGGCGCCATTCACCGGCAGCGCACTGATTTCTTGACGGAAGCGAAATATCCGGCGTTCACCACCGGCCAGATTCGGGCCCAGCTGACAGGCTGGATCAAACGTCTGCAACAGGCCGGTCATGTGCCGCCCGCCATCACTTCCAGCTGGGCGAAAATCATCGAGACAGAAGGCCTTTGGTCCTTCTCCACCATGCTAACCCACGGGGGCTTTGCGGACGGTGATTTTCTCTTCGCCGGTTCCACCATCACGCAAGTTCGCAACTGGCAGGATATGCAGATTAACGACCCTGCGCGCGACCTGGCATGGATGTTTGCAAAAATGGATGAAGCTCATCGCAATGCATTGATGAATGCCTACGGTGGGATGATGGGTTCGCGTGTGGATGACCTCATCCTCCTCCGCGCCAATCTGTGGCTGCAGATGGAGCAGGTGGGTGATTTCATCGAGGCGCTCGGCCGCGCAGACAACACCAGGATTTTGCAGTTCAAGGCACAGGTCGAGCATTTGGCTCATCAGTTGACCGTCGTGGCCAACAAGGCCGCAGGTGCCGCCACAGCGGCCTCGGCCGTTGTCCCGCCAAAAGACGATAAAAATTCTCCCGCAGCCAAACGCCAGAATTCGGGGCATCCTTTAAGCCAGGAAGACGATGAGACTGGGGAAAGCGACAAAACCGGTTCCGCCGAAGTCACCAAACTTGTCGAGTCCAGCGACAGCACTGCCGACCATCCGGTACGTTTCAGCCCCTCACGTTCGCACTCGTTCAACGAGGACGATGACCGGACCGACGACAAACAGAAACCAGCCAAACAATCCAAGCCGCTCTACCCCGACATGCCCGATCCTTCATCTTCCGCCACGATAACGTTGAGCGAAACCGAGAAAAACCCTGATTTTCTCGATGATGACGATGCCGATGCCGAAAGTGCCAAAGACAAGCACGGCGCCGAGGCCCTGGAAGAAGACAAGAAGGACGAAACGGGGGAAGCCAAGGTTTCGTGGCATGCCCAGTATTCAGAGGAAGACGACATCTACAACGGAGCGGCAAAGACGAGCGATGTCGACCACGATGCGCCCACGGCTCTCATTCCCTTGCTGGAACAGGAACAGCAGGCCTTGCATGACGCTCAGCTGGGACTTGAGGAAGTCGAAGAAAAGGCCGATAAAGAGCGCGAGACATCAAGAACCGACATCGAGGCTCAAGACGGCCAGACCGATGGGGATGTCTCGGAATCGGATGTAGCCAAAGAACTGGATGACGCAGCCGAAAAGCCAGAAAAGGAAGATGCCGATTGACTTCATTCTCCAGCCAATGGACAAGCATGAGAATCATAGCCAGAAGCGTAATGACCAGCCTTCGGGCAGAATAAAACCTAAGAATAATTCCTAAAGGAAAGAGATTACACATGGATGTCGAACTCGGAATTCAGAACGTGGCACGTCCGGTCAATTTCACGACCGAGCAAAGCGCCGATGAAGTTAGCAAGGCCATTTCGAACGCGGTGACGCAAGGCGAGCCTATCGATCTGGTGGACGACAAAGACCGTCATATCATGGTGCCGGCCGGTGCCTTGGGCTATGCCATCGTCGGCTCGGAAACGAAGCACGCCGTCGGCTTCGGAGCTCTTTAGGCAAAACAACCACAGGTTTATAATTACGCCTGTGGAATAATATTTCCAAGTAACGCCCAGTCTTTTGTGACACATGTCACAAACTGGGCATTTTCTTTTCTTAAGCCTATTTTCTTGACTATGAAACCTCTACTACCGGCTACGTTTCCGGCTGATAGGCACCTTAAGAACTACTGCCTATCGTCATTTCTAAGTTCAGGAAACCAGCCCGATGGTCCCGCGCTCAACGATTTGCGCTACGACATCGTCGGCAGTCAAATTCTCCCCCAACTTGTTGGGTTTGCCGTCACCGTGCCAATCCGAGCCTCCGGTGACCAACAGGCCAAACTTGCGAGCGAGTCCCGAGAGACGTTCGCGATCTTCGGTGCCGTTGCCGCGATGCCAGACCTCAAGTCCACCAAGCCCCGCATCGGCCAGCCTTCCAATCTGCTCGTCAGAAAGCAACACCCTGTTGCGGCTGTAATCCGCCGGATGGGCGACCACACTCACTCCGCCTGCCTGCTCGACCACCTCAACGACTTGCAAAGCACTCGGCGAAGGGGTCGGTATGTAATACTTACTCGAGGATGAAATGGCTCCGGCAAAGGCCTCGGAACGCGTGCGATAGAACCCAGCCGTCACCAATGCATCGGCCATATGCGGCCTGCCCACCGTCGTCTCATCGCCCTTTTTGGTTTGACCCATCACATCGTCCCACGTGATGGGAAAGTCCTTCGACAACAGCGACACCATACGCTTCGCCCGCTCGACGCGAGCCTCACGAGTGGAACGAAACAGGTCCACAATACCCTCATTTTCGGGGTCATATTGGTAGGCGAGCATGTGCACCGAAACATGATGGTCCTGTGCGGTGATCTCGCTGCCACGCAGCAACGGAAGACCGCAACTCTCGGCGGCTTTTTGAGCATCCGCCCAACCTGCGGTGGTATCATGGTCTGTGATTGCAACACCATGCAGGCCATTTGCGCATGCCAGGTCGACAAGTTCGGCAGGGGTCTTGGTACCATCGGAAAAGACCGTATGACAGTGAAGGTCCCAGCCGAGTGCCGGACCGCAATCGTTATATTTGTCGCTAGTCATAGACCTATCGTAGGCCTATGAGCCTGACAGCCGATGAAATGTTAGGGGAAAAGAAAGCAGGGATATGCATGCCGACTAAACACAGCGCTGCAGCCGTGAGGAACATGGAAAGTGCGTCGAAAGACTTCAACGGCCAACTGCCTCCCGAATTGAGCGACAACCGCGAACCCACAGGATTCTTCCACGGACCCATCTGGAACTACGGGGTGATGTGCCTGGGAGCAGGCATCGGTCTGTTCGCCTCGCTGATGCTGGCCGCAGATACCCTGAAGCTCGCCCGTAACCCCAACAAGGCGTTGGGCTGCGATGTGAACTCCGTGCTTTCCTGCTCCACCGTCGCAGAATCCTGGCAGGCCGAAATCATCAAGTTCGGAGGCCTGAGCTTCCCGAACGCGTTCTTCGGCATCTGCTTCTATTCGGTCTTCGTCACTGTCGCCGTGGTCGGCGCCTGCAACGTCAAACTTCCCTACTGGTTCTCGGCAGCCGCCTGGATCGGCGGAGTCACTGCAATCAGCTACGCCTATTGGCTGATGAGCCAGTCCATGTTCGTCATCAAGGCGCTCTGCCCTTGGTGCATGACCATGATGTTCGCCACCACGTTCATGTTCATGGGGCTGACGCATGCCACGGTAACGGTACAGAAAATCCCGCGCAAGCATTGGCGTAAGGGCCTCAATACCTACTATCGCATGCGTTACGACTGGATGGTCGACATCGTCTGGATCTTCGCGATCATCGCGCTCATCTTCGTCAAGGAAGGCGCCGCGATCTTCGCCTGAGCGTTTTCAAGCCTTTATCAGGTATCAGGAACCCGCATGTTCGTCACGATAGACGGATATGCGGGTTTCTTACAACAGTTCCACTTTTGCCACGATGACCGCGGCACCGGTAAGCTGCACGTCATCATCGCTCACATCGACCCGCAGCAATCCTCCACGTACTGAGATGTCCCAACGGCTCACACCGGTTTTCGCACACAACGTCACCGCCGTGGCACCCAGGCCGGTACCGCAGGAAAGCGTCTCCCCGCAACCGCGCTCGTTAACACGCATCGTGGCACGGCCCATATTAGTGGCCTTATCACACTCGTCGATACGCACGAATTCGGCGTTTTGATCGGTCTCAAGCGCGGGACTTACCATCGGCTTGACAGTCAAATTCAGGTTCTCTACAGCCGGCAGTGTGGCTTTTCCGTCTTCCAAGACGGAGACGACATGGGGATTGCCCATATCGACAAACGTTCCAGCAGCCTCGCCGGCCGTACCGGGAATCGTAACCTTGAAGGTATCCAGAGCCCCGATCTTGCCAGCACCAAGGCTCACTTGGAACACATCTTGACCATAAGGCTCAAGTGCTCCCAGAGAGCGCAGGGTCTTGACCCCCGCTCTTGTACCGAGCTTGAAAGGCGCGCCACCGGGAGCCTCCGCTATGAAGGCACGTTGGGCGAGCAATGTGGTCACTCGGGTCCCGTTGCCGCACATCTCTGCGAGTGTTCCGTCGGCATTGCGGTAATCCATGAACCATTCGGCCCCGCCGTCACGGCAAAGAGCTATCTGACCGGCCGAAAGGTCACCGACATATTCCGGCCTGGTCAAGCGAATAAGACCGTCGGCACCAATGCCGAAATGACGGTCGCAGATATGGCGAACCTCGTCGGCGGTCGGCTCAAGCTTGCCGTCACGGTCGATGTAGAGGATGAAATCATTGCCGGTACCGTGACCTTTATAAACGAATTGCGGAAGACTCATAAGAAACCAGTCTACCTGCTCCCGCACCTCATGCCGCGAACCCGAGCCACGAGCTAATAATTTTTGAGATTACGAGTCAAAACGCCATCGCTGCACTCGGGGTAGTTGGGCTATCGTGTGGATGTTCAAGCGAAGCACTGCGAGGCAACGGCAAAATCGCTAGGCTTACAATCAGATTGGTTGAAAATCGCGCTGAAAGAGGACGGCATGGCATTAAACGCTCCCATTGGTGTGTTCGATTCGGGGCTGGGCGGCATCTCTGTCGTGCGTGAAATCCGCAAGGAGATGCCGAATGAGCGCATCATCTATTTCGGAGACTCCGCCAACGCACCATACGGCACCAAGACCCCGGAAGAGGTGCGCAAGCTCTCGTTCGCCATCGTCGAGCGATTCATCACCATGGGTGTCAAAGCCATCGTCATCGCCTGCAACACCGCCACCTCGGCCGCCGTCAATGACCTTCGCGCGACTTATGATCTACCCATCATCAGCATGGAACCGGCACTGAAAGTAGCTTGTGACAGGGGACACGGGGAACCTCAACGGGTCATCGTGGCTGCCACTCCACTGACGCTTCGCGAAAGGAAATTCACGGCGTTGATGCAGCGTTTCAGCGCCACCAACACCATCTACCGCCAGCCCTGCCCCGATCTGGTGGAAATCGTGGAACACGACCAGCTCGAGGATCACGACCTCGTGATGCACACGTTGCATCGTTATTTCGACAGTTATGATCTCGACACCATCGACTCCGTGGTGCTCGGTTGCACGCATTTCGTTTTTTACCGCGACTATTTCCGCGAGCTGCTTCCGGCCTCCACCGCCATCATCGACGGCAACGAAGGCACTGCCCGCCATCTGCACGACCTGCTCGACGCCTCCGACAAACTGGCTACCCTAGACGCCAAAGGCAGCGTTACGCTGGAAAACTCGGACAAAAGCGAGAGTATGGCCGCTTTGGCCGCCAAGCGCCTCAACTCCTGACAACCAGCGAAACCGTGCTTCCACCTCATACGAATTATTACGCATTGCGAAAATTCATCATATTCCCATTGTTTATATAATCCCCGACTAAAGCCGAAATAATGTCCGTAAGGCAGACGTATGCTCGGTTAACTAAAGATAGTGACTTTGGCCATAAAGGAAAGGTGAGACGATGACGAAAACTGCTTTGATCGATGTCGGCGGGGGCTTCCGTTCCATTTACGGAGCGGGGGTGATGGACGGGCTGATAGATAAAGACATCACCTTCGACAAATGCTACGGCGTTTCCGCAGGCAGCGCGAACATGATTTCCTACATTTCCGGCCAGCGCGGGCGCACCCACAAATTCTATACGGAGTACGCCTTCCGTCCGGAATACGCGAGCGCCAACAACTTCTTCAAGTTGCACAATTACGCCAATCTGGACTATATCTACGGCACCCTTTCCAATTCCGACGGCGAGTACCCCGTCGACTACCCAGCCTTCGCAGCCTCACCCACCGAATTCACCGTGGTGGCCTGCGACGCACGCAATGGCTACGCACGCTATTTTGACAAGTCGGATGTGTACCAAGACAATTACGACGTGATGAAAGCCTCCAGCGCGGTGCCGGTGGCCTGCGAACCGTACATCATCGACGGAATCCCCTATTACGATGGTGGCATCGCCGACCCGATTCCGGTCCAGCTGGCAGCGGACGAGGGCTACGACCGCATCGTGCTCATCCTCACCCACCAGCGCGATTTCGTACGCGAGGCCAAGAAAGACGCTGCTCCTGCGGCACTGCTGAAGCGCTCCTACCCAGCCGCTGCGGAACGGCTCAAGAACCGTTACCGCACCTACAACGAGGAGATGAAAGTGGCGGAAAAACTCGCCTCCGAGGGCAAAGTCCTGATCCTGGCTCCCGACGACCTGTGCGGACTGGACACATTGAGCAAGAATTCCGAGGGCCTGGAAAAGATGTATCAGAAAGGGCTCGACGCGGCCGAAGCCGTGCCGGAATTCCTTGCGAGCTGAGAATAACTGAAAATAGCTGCAAGCATAAGTGTTGGGCAGTTTCCTCGGGTGAGTGAGGAAACCGCCCAACGTAACGACACACCCTTGTGCCCAGATCAAGACACTGGATTTGTTGGGCATCTTGACCAGTGTTGCTCATTATAGTAGATATATTGTAATCTCGCTCACAAATCCATCGGCGTGGCAGACTGCAAACTCATACAACATATCAGATTTTATTTCGTTTCATTGGAAGTGACCATCGCCTTGGTGACTTCATCGAAAAGCTGTTGGTAACCGCCCGGCGTCGAGGCCGGAAGCACGACCGTCTTGGCATTGCCGGATTCGCTCAGCGAACGCATCACGTCGAGATACTGGTTAAAAAGCACGACGTTATTGACATCGGCGATGTTCATGCCCACGGCCTGCAGGCTCTTGATCTGATCGACGATGCCGTTGGCGATCTCACGGCGGTAGTTGGCTTGGCCCTCGCCTTGCAGACGGGTCTTCTCGGCATCGGCGGTGGCCTGCGTCTCGATCTGGATGCGCTGGGCGTCGGCACGCTGGCGGGTGGCTTCCTTCTCGCGCTGTGCGGCATTGATGGAATCCATAGCGGTTTTGACCGCGGGGCTCGGGTCGATGGCGGTGATCAGGGTCTTGACGACGGTAAAGCCGAACTTCGACATCTCGCCGCCCACGGTCTTCTGCACATCGGCGGCCACATCGTCCTTCTTGGCGAAGGCATCATCGAGGGAAAGCGCGGGAATGGCACTACGCAACGCATCCTCGACGTAGCTGCGCAGCTGGCCGGCCGGGTCACGAAGTTCGTAATAGGCCGTGGCCACGTTGTTGGGGTCCACACGGAACTGGGTGGAGGCCACGACAGTGACGAAGACGTTGTCGAGCGTCTTGGTCTCAAGCTTGACATTCAGTTGGTTGACACGCATGTTCGTCTTGGTGGCGATGCGGTCGACGACCGGAATCTTCAAGTGGATGCCCGCCAGCTCAACCTTGAGGAACTTGCCAAAGCGCTCGATGACATACGCCTGCTGCTGCGGCACCACGAAGATGCCCGCGATAATCAACGCGATGATAATTATCAGAACCACAATCAGAAAAATTAGCCCTACCATAATGTTTCCTTTCAAACCCTTAGGTGTAACGACCGCAACAAAGCAATGAGCGTGGGCACAAAATCTTCAACCACGCACCGGCACATCTTTAATCAAATCGTAGCAGAACCTCGGGCGGCTTTTTGGAACAGATTTCCGAGTTTGTCGAAATAACCGATATCGAAAATTCGAGCACCTGACCGAATCCCCACCGAAACGAGCCCATCGCCCGCACCTCCGATCACAGAATCGGAGGAAAATTGTTCCGCACGCCTGCCCGGCCTTTGCTGATCGGCAGGTCGGCGGAAGCACCTAGATAAGCATGCCAAGTAGGAGCGCGGCAAGGCATAGCGCCATCATGCCCGCCGTATGGACGAAAGCCCATAACGGCTTGCGGCCATCCACCAGTTTCGCGCCTTCCACACTGGCGGTGCTGAACGTCGAATAACCCCCGAGGAACCCGGAAGCAAGCAGGTACTGCAATGTCGCCAGGCCGGCGTGCGTCCCGCACCAGCCGGCTACGAGGCCCATGGCCAAACAGGCGGTGAGGTTGACGACGATAGTGCCGCAAGGGAACGGAAGATGAACGCGATTGTTGACCCAAGCGTCAACGCTGTATCGCGCGAACGCACCCAATCCGCCGATAAGCGATGCAGCAAAAAGCAGACCGAAAGCGGCGACATGACCTCGCCAATGCGGATTAATCAGCAAGGAAACAATCGCGACGCAGGCAAAAAGCATGAAGGCAACGCCAATCAACGGGCCTCGCCTGGGCTCGAGGAAATCGCCATTGCGCAGGGCACGACGCTTGCCAAGGGCCTTGCCAATTGCAAGTCCCAGCATCGCGCACAAAAGCCCAAAAACGATACTGACCAGCAGATATCCCACGGCTATTGCCACTTCGCCGCTTTTGATGCGCTTGCCCACCTCGAGCATGAACGTGCTATACGTGGTGTATCCGCCGATCAGACCGGTCCCCAGGCCGAGTCTGGTCACCCTCCAGACACCGATATCAGGCCCGAGTGCGGCCATATATGCGGTGATGAACCCCAACAGGAAGGCACCGGTGAGATTGATAATCGTGGTCATGAAAGGCCAGGTGACATCGCTAGGCTGCAACGCGCTCAACGCCAGACGCACGAGGGATCCACACGCCCCGCCGATGAACAGACTTGCGGCGACCATCATTGTGGAAACAGTAACCGAATTCGACTTGCGTGCCATGACCGGCCCTCCATTCACACCGCCGGCATCCGTTTTCACCGGATACGCGTCATTCCGCCTGTAGACGAAAACATCATTCGGACCTCTAAAAAAATAATCCTTCAAGCTGACAAAACGATTTATATATACATCTATTGTTCTAATGTCGTATATTCGTTTGTATTTCTTTACGACCTTTGAAAAAACTTTATACTTATAGAAAGTCAAACAAGATCGCAAAATCTGCTAAAATATTTGATGTTATTGATTTTTCAACGAAAACCCAACGACAAATCTTACTAAAAACGTTTTAATAATCCCACGTTTGCAAGGCATTCGTCGAGCCTTCTAGCTATTCTTTTAGAAAGGCTTACGTTTTACTCGTTTCCAAGTTCAACGCGGCATCGAGGAATTATCAGAGGGAATTGTCATGACTACAGTTGCTGTTATCGGATGCACACACGCAGGTACGTATGCTGCCAATTCCATTCTTAAAAACCATCCTGACTGGACGGTCGACGTCTTCGAGAAAAATGACACCGTTTCCTTCCTCTCTTGTGGCATCGCCCTATGGGCAGGCAACCATGTCAGCAGCACGGAAAAGATGTTCTACACCACCCCCGAAGAGCTTGAAAAAAACGGGGCGAGCATGCACATGCGCCACGAGGTCACCGACGTCGACATCAAGGCGAAGAAACTGGATGCCACCGATCTTGAAACCGGCAAATCGAAACAATACCGGTTCGATAAACTCGTCATCACCACGGGTTCCTCGCCGGCGGCGCCCTTCATCCAAGGTCTCAAAGAGGCACTCGAGAACGGCCAGGCGATGCTGTGCAAAGACTTCAACGACGGCAAACGTATCGTTGAACGCGCCAAGAAGATCAAGTCGGTCGTGCTGGTCGGAGCCGGCTATATCGGCTGCGAGCTGGCGGAACAGCTGAGCACGCGCGGCATCAAAGTGACGCTCGTCGACGCGCTGCCGCATGTGCTCGACAACAATTACGACCAGTCCGTTACCGATCAGGCCGAGACTGCGTTCAAGGAGCACGACGTCACCCTGGCTATGAACCAGAAAGTCGTCGCCTTCCGCCCTGAGACCGGCAGCGACGGGGCCGAGGATTCCGGAGTCACCGTGGTCACCGAACTTGGAGAATACACCGCCGATCTCGCGGTGATGGGCGCAGGCTTCGTACCGAATACCCGCCTGGTCGCCTCCCAGCTGCGCACATTGGGCTACGGCGCCATCATCGTCGACCAATACATGCACGCGGCAACGCCTGAAAACGATATCCTCGATGACGTGTTCGCCGCCGGCGACTGCGCGACCGTACATTTCAACCCGACGAACAGCAACGAATACCGGCCGCTGGCCACGAACGCCATCCGCGAGGCGATGCTGATCGGCGAGAACATTGAAGAACCCACCAAAGCCTATGCAGGCACGCAAGCTACCAGCGCCATCCAGCTTTACGACCTGTCGATGTCTTCCAGCGGCATGACCTTGGATCTGGCTGACCGGCGTCATATCGAAGCCGACTCCGCGACCATCCAAGAAAACTACCGTCCGGAATTCATGCTTTCCACCACCCCGGTGACGGCGACCATCGTCTATGAGAAAGCGACCGGGCGCATTCTGGGCGCACAGTTCGCCGCGAAACACGACATCTCGATGGCGGCCAATCTCATTTCCGTGGCCATCCAAGCGGGATTCACCGTCGAACAGCTGGCCTCGACCGATATGCTTTTCCAGCCCAACTTCGACCAGCCGGTCAATTTCGTCAGCTCCGTTGCAATGGCCGCTGCCGACAAGCGCAGCAAAGCGGCTGAAAGCGCCAAAGAGTAAGCGGGATCAGCTTAAGAATAACCGGGAAATGACCATTGAGCTGCCACAAAACGGTAAAGGCCGACCTCGAAAGTTGAAATGACGGCTTAGCACCATCCTCACAGGGTTATTTCATCCGTCAACGTTCCAGCCCGGTCCGCAAGTCAACGATGCGAATCGGGCTGAATTGTTTCTTTGGTCAGCGCGTCACCGCTTTAGTATGCGCCGGCGATGACCCGGTCGAGATCGGCAATAAGGTCGGAAGGTTTTTCCAAACCGATGGAAAGTCTGAGCAAATGGTCGTCGACACCGGCCGCGCGACGATAGTCCCCCGGAACCTCGCGGTGCGTGATGCGCGCCGGATTGACGATCAGCGAATGTGTGTCGCCGATGTTGGGAACGTAGGAAAACACACGAACGGCATTAACGACGCGGTTGATATGCGATTCGTCACCTTCCAGCCTGAAGGAAAGCACCGGGCCGATGCCGTGGGGGAAATAGCGGTCGGCAAGCGGCTTGTCAGCGCTGGAATCAAGCCCGGAGTAATTGACTTGGGTGACATGCGGCACCGTTTCAAGGTGGCGCGCGATTTCAAGAGCGGTATCGGTTTCGCGGCGGAAACGCTGCGGCAGCGTCTCCAAGCCGATCAGCTGAAGGTAGGCGTTGGTCGGCGACATCACCGCGCCGAGATTGTGCAGGTATTTGATGCGTACGCGGCCGGCAAAAGCGGCATTGCCGTAGGCTTCGGCGAAACTTTTCCAGATGCCTTTCCGTTCGTCACTGACGACCAGCTCTTTTTGGGTGAATTGCGGGAAACGGCCGTTGGTCCAATCGAAATTGCCGGAATCGACGACCACTCCGCCCAGGGCGTCGCCGTGGCCGCTGATGCCTTTGGTGGTGGAATGGACGACGACATCGGCACCGAACTCGATTGGACGGAACAAATACGGCGTCGGCACAGTGTTGTCGACGATGAGGGCAACGCCGTGGCGATGGAGCATGTCGGCAAGGGCTTTGATGTCGGTGATATTGGTGGAGGGGTTCGCCACGGATTCTGCGAAAACGGCGCGGGTATCGGGCGTTATTTTCGACTCGACCTCGGCAATGTCGTTGATGTCCTCAACGAAATCGGTGTGGATACCGAACTGCGGGAAGAAGCTTTCCATAGCATCGACGGAGGCACCATAGAGGTCTTTGGGAGCGATAAGCCTGCCGCCGCCTTCGGCCGCACAGAGCAGTGCGAACGAGACCGCTGCCATGCCCGAGGCGAGCGCCACCGCTGAAACCCCACCTTCAAGGTCAGCCAGGCGACGTTCCAGCGCATCAACCGTGGGGTTGGCGCAGCGGGAGTAGGAGAATCCCTCGATTTCACCAGAGGAAAGGCCGTCGCCGCGGACCGCGTCGTGCATGGCGAAAGCGGCGCTCTGGTAGATGGGGATACTCACCGAACCGTTGTGCTCGTATGGATTGTAGCCGGCGTGAACGGCACGGGTTTCGAAGGCCAGTTGCGGCTGTGCACTTGGGGAATCGGCAGTCCCTGCATCGTAGGCTTGGGAATCGTTGGACTTTGGACAGCCCGCCAAACCGTTTTCGGTGTCACTGGACATAGTGCTCCCCCAATATCTTGTCGCTTTCGATAAATGTTTTGATACTACGTTACCGTGTCAAACCTTCGCCGCCACGCATCCCGCCATATCAAAAATCTATACATGGTTCATTTGGCTACAAGACACAACGGGAATGATTGATTCCACAGACGAAAACACGTGCGCATACATCTTGGAATGTAGGCGCGCGTGCAATGACTGTGCAGAAGGTTATTCGGTACGCAGCGCGGTGGCTGGGTCCTGTTTCGCGGCCTTGTGCGACGGAATGAGCCCGCCGATCAAGGTCAGCACTACCGACAGAATAATGAGAATGATTGCGCCGGAAAGCGGCAGCGCGGCGTTGACGCGATCCGTGCCCATGAAGTGGTGCATCACCGCATTGCCAGGCACGATCAGTATCAGCGTCACCACAATGCCTATCACCCCGGCGCACAGGCCGATGATGCCCGTCTCGGCGTTGAAGACCGTGGAAACGTTGTGCTTCGAGGCGCCCATCGCGCGCAGGATACCGATCTCCTTGGTGCGTTCAAGCACCGAGATGTAGGTGATGATGCCGATCATGATCGACGAGACCACCAGCGAGACCGCCACGAAGGCGATCAGCACGTAGGTGATGACGTTGATGATGGTGGTCACCGAGTTCATCATCAGGCCCGCGTAGTCGGTGTAGACGATGCGGTCCTTCTTTTTGGCGCCGTCGTTGTATTGCTTGATGGCGTCCTCGATTTTGTTCTTGGAATCAAAGCTGTCCGCGTAGATCTTGATGGAACTCGGGGCATCGCGGCCGATGACGCCGAAGTCGGCAAGATTGCCGTTGTAGGTGCCCGTGGAGACGTACTGGTTGTAGATCGAGACCAGAACGTTTTCGGGAGCCGTGGCGAGATAGTTGCTGAAAGCCTGCGCCACCTGCTGCTCTCCCATGCCGGAAATCGCTTCCTGCGGGTTGCTGGCTACAGCCGAGTTGCCGGCCGCCGCCGCAGCCGCGCTACGCTGCTGGGTGACCTCGGCGGACTGATTGGCGCTCGCGGCACCCATGCCGCCCGGAGCCTGGGTCATCAGGCTTTTGGCCATGTTGGCTTGGTCGGAGACAGGGAGTGAGGCCACATAGGCCTTGGCATTGGCGGCCTTGGTCGCATCATCGGAAGGGGCGAAGGTCATGCCGTTCAAGATGTTATGGCTCGGGTCGGCCTTCTGAGCGTCGACGATTTCGCTCGATTTCGCATGGTCGATCAAGGAGTCGGTGAGCATACGTGTGTATCCGATGCCTGGCGCA
Organism: Bifidobacterium sp. ESL0732; assembly: GCF_029395535.1. Lineage (NCBI taxonomy): Bacteria > Bacillati > Actinomycetota > Actinomycetes > Bifidobacteriales > Bifidobacteriaceae > Bifidobacterium > Bifidobacterium sp. ESL0732. Next base: position 1,757,736 of record NZ_CP113920.1, read on the forward strand.
AGCGGGGTCGTCTTGGCATTGGCATCAGCACGGATGACACCTACCACCTTGAGTTTGACTGCCGACTGGGAGTCCATAAGTTTGCCGACTTGGTCGGCATCGTTACCCACATATTTGTAGTGTCCGTCCGCACCTTTGACGTACTGGTCGGCCGCGGGCAACAGCGTCAACGACTGGCTCATCGCCTTGGAATAGTCGATGCGCGTTGTGTTGGTCTTGACCTTTTCACCGCTGTTGAGCCGGTTCATCATGTCGTTGTAGTCGGCTGCAGGAAGCAGGCCGAGCTCATAGACCTGGGTCAGCGGGATCTGGTTGTTCTTGTCGAGTACGAGGACTACCTGGTTGCTCGACTTGGGCCAATGGCCTTTGACCATCTGGTAGTTGTCGGTGATCACCGAGCTGATGGGCTGCTTGTCGGCGTGCTCACCTGGCATGATCTCGGCAAAGGCGGAAGGAGCCTTGTTGTTGTCGGTTTTGCCAGTAAGCTTCGACATCTGCAGGGATTGAATGCTTGAGAAATCGGTCGAGGACGAATTGAGGCCGGCGATGGTGCCTGCGATGGACTGAGATGCGGAACCTCCCATCTTCACACCATCCACGTCCACAAGCGTGTCCTTGGAATCATGCGTGAACACGGAGAACTTGGGCGCGTATGAATACTGGATGCCGATGTCGCCAACATACTTGCGCACATCGTTGCCTGGCTTATCGAGATACTGCTTGAACGGGCTTAGATTGTTGCTGGTGATGCCATTGGTGACCGACGAAGCACCCTTGACGCTCGAATCGTCGGGGTAGATGCCGTTGCGCGGCTTGGCTTTGGCCTTGGAATCTACCGCGGCCTGGGCAGTGTCCATGATCTTGTTCATGTCGAAGGTCTGCTCGTTGATCTCGATGGGGTACGAGGTCAGCGTCTCCTTTTGGATGTCGGCGATATAGCGGTTCACGCCGGTGGAGACGGAAAGAATCAGCGCGATGCCGATAATGCCGATGGAACCGGCAAAGGAGGTCAGAATGGTGCGAGCCTTCTTGCTTTTGAGGTTGTTGAAGCTCAGCGCTACCGCGGTGGCGAACGACATCGACGCCTTGCCCATCGTGCGGTGGACGGCAGGCTTTTCGTCCACCATTTCCTCAGGCTCGACGGGGCGTGAATCACCACGAATCACACCGTCCTTGAGTTCGACGATGCGGTTGGCGTATTGATGGGCGAGGTCTGGGTTGTGGGTGACCATGACGACCAAGCGGTCCTGCGCCACTTCCTTCAGAAGGTCCATAATCTGCACGGAAGTCTCGGAATCGAGCGCACCCGTAGGCTCGTCGGCCAGGACGATGCTCGGATCGTTGACCAACGCACGGGCGATGGCCACGCGCTGCATCTGACCGCCGGAAAGCTGGTTCGGTTTTTTGTTGATATGCTCGCCCAAGCCAACCTTTTTCAGCGCTTCTTTGGCACGCCTGCGACGCTCGACACGGGAGACGCCCGAGATTGTCAGTGCCAGCTCGACGTTGGAGAGGATGGTCTGGTGCGGGATGAGGTTGTAGCTCTGGAAGACAAAGCCGACCGTGTGGTTGCGATAGGAGTCCCAGTCTCGGTCCTTGTATTGCCGGGTCGAGGTGCCGTTGATCACCAGATCGCCAGAATCATAGCGGTCTAGCCCACCGATGATGTTCAAGAGGGTGGTCTTGCCGGAACCGGACGGGCCCAGAATGGCGACGAATTCGTTGTCGCGCAGGGTCAGGCTCACGTGGTCGAGCGCCTTCTGGACGAAATCGCCGGTCTTGTATTGCTTGCTGATGTCTTTAATCTGTAGCACGAATTCCCCGCTGCCTCTATGTATATGCGTGCCTTCACGACACCGCACGTCGTCCTGCCACTCTACCCCGACGCACGGCCCGGTTCGCCGTCGGCGGGCGATATGGAGAAATTGCGCCGCCGCGTCGAAAAGCAGGAAAATCACGTGCGGAATCTGCTTTTGAACGCGCTGAGTCAATGCGATGCGTCAAAAAGCAGAGTAATCACCCTTGCAATCTGCTTTTTGACGCAATCACACACTTCCCTGCGTCGAAAAGCAGTGAAAGGCGGCGCGGCTGCCGCTTTTTGACGCGATGAGTCCGATACCGCTCACACAGAACACCCGATTATCGCCGTGAGCGAACAGAGCCGCCCTCGTTGCAAACAGTATTAGCATCCGTTGTGTGAACACTGTTAACATCAGGCAGCGCGATACCTCACACGGTCTCGCGATTGACTGCCAGAAGCTCAAAAAATCATTCGGCGATATCCTCAAACCGACGGGCATCATTGTAGCCGTGAGCGTAGTATTGGCACTATTGGTTCTCGCCGGATACCGCAGGCAGACCAAAGTGGACAGATAACAACAGCAAAACGTCCGATGTCCGGCTATCTGATCAGCAACCGGGCATCGTGTGACGGGTAGTGAGGGATGTATGGCACGCAAGGCCGAAACCGCAAAAACCGGCACAAACAGAGGCACGCTCAACCGCGAAACGCTTTTGAAGAACGCTCTGGCCATTGTGGATGAGGACGGCCTTGACGCCTTGAGCCTGCGGGCGTTGGGCAAACGGATCGGTGTTTCCTACACGGCCCTTTACCGACATCTACCCGACAAGAACGCACTGCTCGACGGCATCGCCGAACAAATCTGGCGCGAGACACTTTCCGGACTTGAGGATAGCAATCCCGACACAAAGCGTGACACAACCACTCATACAGCTTCGAAAACAGAGTCAAAGAAGACACCAGATACCGCAGACACCGCCATCGACCGCGATTGGAAAAGCCATGTGAAACGCTACGCGATGAAGTTGCATGCCACGCTGCTCAAACACCCCAACGCGGCGATTTTGGTGGCAACACATCCTATCGATACCTTGGAGCAATACCAACTCCTCGCCGCTGCCATCAAACCTTTCATGACTGTTCTTGCCGGAAAGAATCCACCCGACGACCTGGTGGGGCTGATCCAAGGCGCCACCATCCTGACTACTGGCTATGTGCTGGCCGAAGCCGTCGCCCCCTTCGGCGACACAGGACGGTCCACCCCCGACCCATCAGACGCGACACGCGACGAGGCCATGCGTCAATTCCCTGAACTCGCCAAGTTGCTGGCACCACTGGCCGACACCTCCACGCCCTGGAGGATGAAGGACGAATACCAAAAAGCCCTTGACGCGTTGATCGATGGTTGGGGCCCAGGTACGTCCAAGTAACTTTACGGTTTCACCGACCCGACAATCGGCCTTGTCTCGGTCCGCTCCATTTCGCGGCTCCGTCCCACCACTTCGCCAATCAGTCAACCGGCTGGCCCATGGCCTCTTTATAGCTCGTTCCCCACGAACGCAAGGCGTCGATGACCGTCTTCAGGCTGCGGCCGGTATCGGTGAGCGAATACTCGACACGCGGCGGTACCTCGGCATAGACCTTGCGATTGACCAAACCGTCGGCTTCCATCTCACGCAGATTCGAGGTGAGCACCTTCTGCGAAACGTCGCCGACCGAACGTTGCAGTTCACTGAACCGCTTGGTGCCTTGCAACAGATCGCGGACAATCAGCACCGTCCACTTGTTGCCGATCAATGTCATCGTGGTCTCCACCGGACACGCCGGCAACGCGTTTTTATCGAATTTTCCTCGCATCGTCATTTCCCTATTCCTTTTAACGCACGTGCCATATGCCGATCAAACCGTAGAGGCACGTACTCCATTCCGAACCCCGACGACTTATTGTCGGCAACAATTCAGCGGATATCCTGCGTTTGTACACTTTCAATAGTTATTTTAAGATACTAAAGATATTTTTAGACACTATCAACTTAAAAGATGGTTCCTCTAGTAGCGTAATACCGGATTTATTATTCATCTTTTCTGTTGGAAATCCACAAAGCTTACTTTAAAGTTCCTATACTTCCTTTTTGTAACTACCAACTTTTACTACTGTTCTCCGCTATAGTGAAAGCAACAACGACATCAACACAGCCGTTGACACCATCAGCCGGCAAAGCGGCAATGACCACAGACACGGCATCATCAGAAACAACCACAGCACAGGTATCAAAACAAGGAGCATCATCATGGCAACAGTAACCGTTTTCGGAGCAGGCAACATCGGATCAGGCGTGGCGGGCCTCGCCGTAAAAGCGGGCGCCGACGTACAGGTCATCAACCGCGACAAGGCCAAGGCTGAGGCGATCGGCGGCGTGAAGGCGGCGGCATGGGGCGAGCCGATCACCGGCGACATCGTCGTGCTGGCACTCCCCCAGGCCGCCGAGGCCAGCGTAGTGGCCGACTACGGCGAGCAACTGGCCGGCAAGACCGTAGTCGATCCGAGCAACCCCGTCGATTTCAACACTATGGACCTCGCCTTGCCGAACGGCGCCGATTCCGCAGCCGAAGACCTCGCAGCCAAGTTGCCGGACAGCAACGTGGTCAAGGCGTTCAACACCACCTTCGCCGCCACTCTGGCGTCGGGCACCATCGACGGCAAACCGGTGACCGTGATGGCCGCCTCTGACTCGAGCGAGGCCAAAACCGCGCTGAAGTCTCTAGTTGAGGCCGCGGGACTGCGTTTCGTGGATGTCGGCGCTCTCAAGCGCGCCAGCTACATGGAAGCGTTCGGCGCCTTGCAGATGGTCGTCGCGATGGGCGGCGGCACCCCGTGGACCGGCGGATTCAAGGTCGTCGAGTAACTTGATGGCAACTTGTCGTGGGTGAATCGATCCAACAATCATTCACCCGCAACGTCGATATCAGCACCTCACGTAACCGCAGTAAACGCAATGCGGCCATCTGCACCAACACGAAGTCCAATTCCACATTCGCCTATCAATCACTTTTACGCCAATTCTCAACCCACCAATCATTTCAACAAAGGAACATGTTTATGAGCAAGAACATCGCAGTAGTCGCGGCCAACGGCAAGGCCGGACGGCTGATCGTCGCCGAAGCCGTCAATCGCGGCATGGACGTCACCGCAGTCGTGCGCAGCGAAAACAAGACCGCCGCCCAGCACGCCATCATCAAGGACCTTTACAATCTCACAGCCGACGACCTCGCTGGTTTTGACGCAGTAGTGAGCGCTTTCGGCGTCTTCGACCCGGCGAAGTTCGACGAATACGGCACCTCGCTGAAGCACTTGGCCGACCTTGTTTCCGGCACCGACACGTGCCTGCTAGTGGTCGGCGGCGCGGGCAGCCTTTACACAAACAAGGAACACACCGCCCAACTTTCGGACACGTTCCCTGAAGAGATCAAAGGTGTGCCGCTGGCAATGGGTAAGGCGCTTGACGCGCTGCGCGGGCGTGACGACGTGCATTGGACCTATATCAGCCCCGCCGGCGACTTCCAGGCCGACGGCGAACGTACCGGTCACTATGTGCTTGCGGGCGAGGATTACACCACCGACAAGGACGGCAAGAGCGCCATCAGCTACGCCGACTATGCCATCGCGATGGTTGACGAGATCGAAACCGACCGTCCGCATGACCGCGAGCGCATCTCCGTACGATGGTAATGACGTCCTAAATCAACAAATAGCATCAGACCTTCACTTTGACTGTGCCTCTGACCTATCCAGAAATTATGTTTCTAAAGGGTCAGAGGCACATTCATGCCACATTGCCACCAGACTGCCGGAGCGCGAGAATATAAAGCGACCGACCGACACGACCATGCTGCTTGTCTCCGTCCAACGGAACGCAACGTTGCGTTCTCATTTTCAAACACAGTTTTACTATTGCATTGCATAAAGAAACACTATGGATGGCCGCCAATGAGCACAGCTGTAATGAACCCAAATCACCCTTGTCCAATGAAGCGCATAGCGTCGTGACTTGTAAGTGCAGGGGAACCTGCGGTCCGCTTCGGCGGGCGCGCAAGTTGAGACGGACACAACGCCCGACCCTTGGAACCTGTTGGTTAATACCATCGTAGGGAGACGCGAATATGGTCAATGACGCATACTCATCAACAAACAACAATCTCGGCAATCTCAAGGATCTGGCGGCGGATAATCCGTTGCGATTAAGCATTCGTACGGCTGCGCAAACCGTGCGTGACACCACGCCGCTGGCCCAGTCTTTCACTAACTTCGTGACCATCAACCTTGTGGCCAATGCGCAGCTGGCGGCGGGCGGCACCGCAGCGATGAGCTTCCTGCCCGACGACATCGCGGGCGGCGAGGCGGCGAGCGGCGCCAGCTACATCAACGTGGGCACGCTGCTGCCGTTCTACAAGGACGCGCTGAAGCAGATCACCGAGAAATTCCATGCCGACCACCATCGTTGGGTACTCGACCCGGTGGCTGCGGGAATGGGGACCACGCGCACCGCCATTTTGAAGTCGTTCAAGGCGGCACCGCCGACCATTATCCGCGGCAACGCCTCCGAAGTCATCAAACTGCGCGAGATGTGGGAGCTGCCGCTTCAGGAAAACGACAATGCGCTGGACAGCATTGCACGGCAGTCCAGCGGACCGGTCGGCGTGGAATCCGCAGACGACGTCGAAGCGGCTGAAGCCTCGGCCAAGGCACTGGCCCGATTCATCGCCAAGTCCGACGCTCAGGGCCAAGGCGCCGTCGCCGTTTCCGGCGAAACCGATCTGGTTACCGACGGCGAACACACCTATCGTCTGCCCGGCGGCAGTGCGATGATGACCAAGATCACCGGAGCCGGCTGCTCACTGGGCGGTGTGACCGCGACCTATCTGGCCGTTGCTGACCCGCTGACCGCAGCCCTCGCCGCAAGCGCCCTCTATAACCGTGCCAGCGAAACCGGCGAAGCCAACTCCCACGGCCCCGGCTCCTTCCAGGTCGCCTTCCTCGACGGACTCTGGTCGACCACACCCGCGCAGATCGCCGCCTCGCCGATTCTCGCCTGAATACACCACACAACGTATTTCTTAACCATAGAGAATCGAGACAATTATGACTACCAACAATTCATCATTTGCTTCCATGCGCCATAACTTCGACCTGAGCTCTTACCTCGTGCTCGGGCCGGCCGACACCAAATCGCGGCCTGTCCCCGACATCGTGCGACAGGCGCTGGCCGGTGGCATCACCTTCGTCCAGATTCGCGTCAAGCCCGGAGACGCCAGGGATATCACCGAAATTGCACGGCGGAGTGCCGAAGTCATCGCACAGGCCGGAGCGTCCGAGTCCGTCCCGCTGGTCATCGACGACCGCGTGGATGCGGCTTGGCAGTGCCGTGATCTGGGGATCAAGGTTGACGGCGTTCACATCGGGCAGGACGATATGAACCCGGAAGAGGCGCGCAAGCTGCTCGGCCCGGACGCCATCATCGGGCTGAGCTGCAAGGTGCTCGACGAAGTGAAGACCGCCAACGCCCTGCCCGACGGCACCATCGACTACATCGGTGCCGGCCCGCTGCACCCCAGCACCACCAAGCCCGACTGTATCGTCTTCGGCGCCGACCACAAACGTCACACGCAGGACACGGAATCCATCAACGCGCTGTGCCGTGAATCGAACTATCCCATTGTCGTGGGCGGCGGAGTGAAACTCGAAGACCTGCCGGAGCTGGCGCAAACCGAAGCCGCCGGCTGGTTCGTGGTCTCGGCCATCGCCGGAGCCGACAATCCGCAAGCCACGACAAAAGCTATGGTGAGCTCATGGAACGCCGCACGCGCAAAACGTGGCTGATGATGTCGCAGGATGCATCGCTAAGCGGCGAGCATGAAACAAAGGCAGAAAACCATCTTTCGAATGATACTGGGATAAACGAAACATCCGAGACTCATACGAATCCGGCCAAGTGCAATTCAACGGACACCGTCGGTGTCCACCCATACAAGCTGCCTGCAGTGCTCTCCATCGCAGGCAGCGATTCTTCGGGTGGGGCCGGCATTCAAGCCGATCTCAAGACGTTCATGGCTTGCGGGGTTTATGGAATGAGCGCCATCACCTCGTTGACCGCACAGAACACGACCGGCGTAAGGGCTTCCGCGGCTCCTTCGCCGGACATGTTGGCAGCGCAGATTGCTGCCGTCTTCGAAGACATCCGGCCAGACGCCGTCAAAATCGGTATGGTGCCGAACGCCGAACTCATCGGAGTCATTGCCGATCGGCTTAAGTATTACAATGCTGTCAACGTTGTGGTCGACCCGGTGATGATCGCTTCCAGCGGCGACCGGTTGAGCAGCAAGGCTTCGATCGACACACTGTGCACGAAGCTTCTACCGCTTGCCACCCTGGTGACGCCGAACATCCCCGAAGCCGAAACCATCGCAAATCTCGGGACCCGACCTGTTCGCGATCGCGACACCACATCAGCACACAACCTCGCCATCAGCGACGAAGCGAGCACCATCAATGCTGCCCGCACCATCGTCGAACGTTGTGGCGGCTGTGCAGTGCTCATCAAAGGCGGGCATCGGCAAGGCGCGGCCAACGACCTGCTCTTCGAGAACGGTGAGACCACATGGTTTCGCCACACTCGCATCAACAATCCCAATACCCACGGCACTGGCTGCACTCTTTCCAGCGCCATCGCCGCAGGCCTAGCCAAACACGAATCGTTGACCGAGGCCGTACAAAACGCCAAGGACTACCTCACCGGTTGCATCGCTGCCGGCCTTGACCTCGGGGCCGGCTCGGGACCGATGGACCATGCGTGGAAATGGCGCGACAGTCAAAATTAGACAGAGAAGGTTTTATGATGACCAACACCATCAATTCCAATGATTCCAATACCATCACGAATAGTTCAGAGACAGAAATAACCACAAATACGACAGAGGCATTGGATGCCGATTCGGCGCAGGCCATAGCCAAGCTGCTCGATATGCAGCAACGTTACGATAGCGACTTGGAACAAACCAAACCCTCGCGCCTCCGCGTGCTGTCCATCGAAGGCTCCGACCCGATCGGTGGGGCGGGCACGATGGCGGATATGAAAGCATTCACTGCGCAAGGCGTCTTCGGCTATGCGGCGATGACCAGCGTCCTGGCGCAGAACACGCAAGGCGTCACGGACATCGTCAACGTCGAACCGTCGTTCCTGCTCGCCCAGCTCAAAGCCGTAAGCGACGATGCGGACATTGATGCCATGAAAATCGGGATGCTCGGCACACCGGAATTGGTCGATACCGTGCGTCTTTGGCTGGAAGAGCTACTGCGGGATTATGAGGCTCGCGGCAAACTCCGGCCCGCGATCGTGCTCGACCCAGTGATGTATGCGAAATCCGGAGACCGTCTGCTCACCGCCGAGGCCGAGCGCGCGCTGACCACCTTGATCCCGTTGGTCGATATCATCACGCCGAATGTGATGGAACTGGCCGCGCTCGATGCAATGAGCCACGAAACGAAATTAGACAGCAAAAGCTCACACGGAAAAATCGATGGGAACAAGCCCTCAGCCACCGCCATGACGTCCGATACACCAGCGAAAACTAGACACTCTGTTCCCCACGCGCCCAAGTCCTATGGGGACATAGAACGACTGGCGACATCTGTAGCCGCTCACTTCGGCGTCGCCGTCTACGCAAAGGGCGGGGCTTTGGCGTTGAACGGCAGCGCGGAATGCACCGATATCCTCGCGGTTCCGGCATCGTACGGCGAAACAGGTACAACCGATACAACGACAACCGATCAACCGACCGGACCCGTTTCGAAGCAGCCGGCAGCATCGGTAACCGTCACCCGCATCGAAGGCGCGGCCGTTCACACCCGTAACGTCCACGGCACCGGCGATACGCTTTCCAGCACGTTGGCGGCCTTGCGCCCACAGTGCGACGATTGGATCGAAACCGCGAAACAGGCCAAAGCGTGGATGACCGGTGCCATCGCCGCCGCCGACAATCTGCACGTCGGGCACGGACACGGACCCGTCGATTTCACTTGGCAGCACTCCCCCACCGGACTGAGCTTCACCGAGGACTATTGGCGCCGCACCGCCGAAATCCGCAAGCGCATCGCCACGATGCCGTTCCTCGAACGCATGCTCGACGGGACGTTGCCGCTTGACGACTTCTCGTTCTACCTGCATCAGGACGACATCTACCTGACCGATTACACCTCGCTGCTGGCGCTGGCGAGCAGCCGTGCCGCCGACCCGCATGAACGCGCGTTCTTCGCCGACGCCGCCTCGTACGGGTTGGAGGAAGGATTGACGTTTCATCGGCAGTGGTACCGTGAACACGGCTTCGACGTCGGGCGTGCTCCGATGAACGAAACGACCGCCGCCTACCTCGGCCATGAGCACCGTTTCACCGACACCGGCTCCTACTCTGCGTTGGTCGCCGTGGTCATGCCCTGTTATTGGGTCTATTCTGTGGTCGGGCAGGAGATGGAAGCGCAGGTCCGTGAGCGCCGGCTCGACCTCGGCCACCATCCATACGGCCTGTGGATCCGCATGTACTCTGACCCCGGTTTCGCCTCGCGCACGCTCGAGGAACTGCGCATTTGCGACCGACTGGCCGGCAGCGCCACCATGGCCGACTACAACCGGATGATGGACGCAGCCCTGGGCTCCACGGAGCACGAATACCGTTTCTTCAATCAAGCCCTGACACGCCATGCGTGACTGATTGCGCATGGCCTTACATTCGCACGGCCACAGTGTTCCGTCGAGAAAGTGCATCTACGGTCGGCAAAGGTGCACTTTCTCGACGCCACCGTCAAAAATGTGCACCTATGTCCCGCTTAAACGCACTTTTTTGACGGGAACCCGCGAGCAACACAGGACAAAAGTACGGGCGTATGCCGATGCACACAGTCCGGCACGCATTCAGTCCACGGACTTCAGGGCCTCAAGCATGTCGAGGTGCTTCATCTTGGAGTTGACGAACCAGCCGAGGGCGGCGGTAATGAGTCCGACCACGACCACTGGTACCACGAACGGCAGCCAGCCGATCGACGGATCGAACATGACATCGTCCGGCGGGACGGCGGTGATGATGTATCGGTGCAGCCAAGCACCGAATCCGTAGCCGACGACGATTCCGAGCATCGAAAGCAGAATCGTTTCACGATAGATGTACATTGTGGTCTCGCCGTTGTAGAAGCCCAGCACCTTGATGGTGGAAAGCTCGCGGACACGCTCCGAGACGTTGAGGTTGGTCAGGTTGTAGAGGATGACCACGCCGAGCATAGTCGCCACGATGATGAGCACCCACATGATCTGGTTGAGGGCTTTGACCACCACGTCGATTTGATGCATCAGCGTCGTGTTCTGCACCACGCCTTGGATACCGCCCAGCCGCATGAACGAGGCCGCCTGCCGTTTGGTGTTGGACATGCTCCCATCCTTGAGTGTGACCATATAGGCGTTGGTCTGGTAGCGTTGCCCGAAGACGGAACGATAGGCCGACGGACTCATCACCATGAAATGGCCGAGATACATCTCGCAGATGCCGGTGACCTTGACGCGGTAGGTCTTGCCGGCACTGTTCTGGAAGTCGATGGCATCGCCCTTTTTGGCGTGCACGAGGTTCGCAAAGCGTTCGGAAATCACGGCCCCGTTCTTCTCGAGCGAAAGCGGGTGGTGGCCACGACGCGTGTTGAGTTTGATGTAATCGTTGAAGGTTGCGGTATCGCGCGGTACGAGCATCGTGACGGATTGCTTGTCGCCATTGCGTCCGGCGACCTTGCTCACCGATTCGTAGTGGACCGGCAACGAACGCTTGATGTCGGACTTCTCAAGACGGCTGTCGATGGCCTTGCTTTGCTGGTCGGTGACGTGGGCATTCTCAGCCGCAATGAGGTTGTAATGCATCACGCCGCCGAACTGGTGCTCGTTGATACCGGAGATCGAACCCTGCACCGCGAATCCTGCCGTCAGGAGCGCCACCGAACCACACACGCCGAAGATGGTCATGAACATGCGCTGCTTATAACGGAAGATGTTGCGTGCGGTCACCTTGTGAGTGAAGTTCAGGCGGTTCCAGATAAGGGGAATGCGTTCCAGCAGGATCTTGGACCCGGCGCTCGGCGGTTTTGGCAGCATGAGCGCGGCCGGCCGTTCCTTCAGCTCGCGAGCGGCGCTCCAGACCGCGGGCACCACGGCGCTCAGCATGGCCAGCACAAAGGCAAGCAACGTGACCTGCCAGTGGAATCCGAGGCGGATAATCGGCACGTTGAAGCCGACCTTGTAGGCGTTGTAGACGATCATCGGCAGGAGCGTATGTCCGGCGAAGATGCCGATTGCCGCACCCAGAATCGAGGCGATGAAACCGTAGACGACGAATTTCTTCATCACATCGCGGTCGGAATAGCCCAGCCCTTTGAGCGTGCCGGCGTTGATACGCTCTTCGTCGACGAAACGGGTCATCGTGGTGAACGTGACCAGCGCCGCGACCAGATACATGAAGTACGGGAAGATATGCGAAAGCGAGTCGACGATCACGGAAATCGAATCGTAAATCTTGTAGCCGTCTGAGCCGGGAGTCTCGCGCTTGGAATCCACGGAATAGACAGGGTCCTCGACGGCATTGAGCATCGCCGTGGCATCGTTGAGCTTGTGTTCGGCATCCTTGATTTTCTGTTGCGCACCTGGCTCGGCCTGATCGAACTGCGCCTTTTTGGTGTTGTATTCGTTGGTTTTATCGGTGAGCTGCGTTTGGGCAGCGTCAATTTGCGCCTGAGCCTGCTGCTGCGTGGTGGCCAGCTGTTGCTGTGATTGCTGAATCTGCGCGGCACCTTGCGTCAGTTGTGCCGCCGCCTGATCGAGCTGGGTCTTGGCCGCGGCAAGCTGCTGTTGCTTTTGCTGGAGTTGGGCATTGCCGGAGTCCGCCTGAGCACGTTTGGCGTTGAGTTGCGCCTGAGCCGCCTGGATCTGTGCAATACCCGGATTGTACGTTCCAGTCATAAAGGCAGATTGGGCAGCCTGCGCCGAGGCAAGTTGGCCTTCAAAGGTTGCTTTCTGGGTTTCCAAAGTACTCAGTTGAGCTTGCAGTGGCCCCCACTGCGGGTCGGACGAGGTGATGGCCGAAATTTGCGCTTGCACGTTTGCGATGGCATTTACCACAGCAGTATGTGCCTGCTGCAATTGCGCCACAGCATCATCGGCCTGCTGCTTGCCCGCGGCAAGTTTGGCCGAGTTAGTATCGATCTGAGATTGCCCGGCATTGATTTGTGCATAGGCATCGTTGACCTGCTGCGTGGCCGCCCCAGCCTGTGCGACCCCGGCATCATACTGCTGCTTGTTCGCATTGTATTGGCTCTGGCCCTGTGTGAGCTTGACTTGCGCCGAGGCAATCTGCTGTTGCGCCGAAGCAACCTGAGTGGCCAACTGCTGCTTGGAATCGGCGAGCTGCTGGTTGCCGTCGTCAAGTTGCTTCTTACCGTCGGCCAATTGCTGCCGTGCGTCGGCAAGCTGCTGCTTGGCATCGATGACCTGTTGCCGCCCGGAATCAATCTGCGGCTTGACCTGTTTTTCGATGGCCTGTCGCCTCGCCTTGGGACGTCCGGCAAGGATCTTATCGAGCGTTTTCTTGTGCGCCTGCAACGCGTCATTATATTTGGTTGAATAATGGTCGCGCATATGGTCAAGGTCGGTGTAGGTCAGCCTCGCCATCATATAATCTTCGGATTTGAACGCACCCGGTGTCACCACCGCGTACCCGTCCAACGAGCCTGAACCCGAGGTCGAAGGCCCCATGTTCACCGAACTGAGGATTTCAGTGGAATCGACAGACCCGACGACCTTGAAGTTGTCGTGACGTAACACCTTGCGCCCCAACGCGTCCGGTTTTTCGGTCAGCCGCAAGGTCGAACCTATCGGATATTTGCCTTGATGGGAAGAATCGATAACCGTCTCATTCGCGTTTTTCGGCATCCGTCCCGCCACCAGATGGTAGGTGGAGATATCTTTCGGCGCGGAAAGCACACGAACGCTTTCGTCGCTCCCTCTTACAACGACATCCTTCAGATACCCGTATTCGATTCGCGAGGCTCCAGGTGCCTTGTCAATCTGCTGCCGGTCGGCCTTGTCCAAGCCGTAGCTGGAGATGACACTCAAGTCGGCCAGATGGTGTTCGGCAAAGTAGGCATTGCCTGTATCACGCATATCAGGTCCAGAAACGCTCAAGCCAACCAGCGCAAAGGACCCCAGCGCCACGAGGCAGACAATGGAGAAGAAACGGCCTTTCGATTTCGAGAACGCCTGCCAGATGTCGTGCCAGAGCATACGTTTAGAACCGCGGAATCGAGTGTCGTCCGCGTTGTCCTGTCTGGAATCTGAACGCATGATATTGTCGTCCGCCATGCCGCTCACCATTCGATGTCGTTGATGTCGGCCGGTGTTGCGTGGTCTTCGATAGACTGCACCCTAGCGTCGCGCATGTGGATGACACGATCAGCGATAGGCGCGATGGCCGCGTTATGGGTAACGATGATGACGGTCGAGCCGAATTTTCGGGATTGGTCCTGCAGGATGCGCAACACCTGTTTGCCGGTACTGTAGTCCAACGCTCCCGTCGGTTCGTCACAAAGCAGGATTTTCGGTTTCTTCGCCACCGCTCGTGCGATGGCTACACGTTGCTGCTCACCGCCGGAAAGCTGCGCCGGGAAATTGTCAAGACGATTTTCGAGTCCGACGTCGATCAGCGTCTGGGTCGGATCGGCGGCGTGCGGCACGATTTCGGCGGAAAGCTCGACGTTCTCGCGTGCAGTCAGGTTGGAGATGAGGTTGTAGAACTGGAAAACGAAGCCGACATCGTAACGACGGTACGTCGTCAGCTCCCGTGCATTGTATTGCGCGATGTCATTACCATCGATGATCACCTGACCCGAGTCGCAGGTATCCATCCCGCCGAGGATGTTCAGAAGCGTGGATTTACCAGCGCCGGAAGCGCCAAGAATGACCACCAGCTCGCCTTGGTTGATGGAAAAAGTCACGTCGTGATTCGCGTAGATGGTTGTATCACCGGTTTTATATTGCTTCGTCTCGCTTCGAACGTCGATATATGCCATCGCTTTGCCTCCACAACTCGATACGCGGTTGTGACGAAGACAAACCACGTCCTGACTATCGATGATAACGTCTTGCGAGGATGAAGTGTGTCACCGCTAAATCGTTAGAATATCAACAAAAATACGTCTAGTTTTTATTCTGAATCATGCATTGTGCACAATAGACGTGGGGACTGCAAGCACACCCGCAGTCCCCACGCTATAAGTTGTCAATCGGATACTCAGTAAATCACAATCGCCTTGATCGTGTCCGGACCCTTGTCCGTCATATACTCGAACGACTCCGGAATCTTATCGAAACCGTGATAGGTCTTGGTGATGATGCGTTCCGGATGAATACGACCATAGCTGATCAGGCTCAACAAGCGCTCAAGGAACAGCCGCCCAGCACCGATGGTGATGGCCTGGTAGGCGATGTCGAACGTCTCGCCGCTGGTCGGAATCGCAAGTTCAGGGACAACGAACACGGCGACGTTGGCGATTTTGCCTCCCGGTCTGGTGACATTGAACGCGTCCTTGACCACATCCGTGTTGCCGCCGGCAATCAGAACCTTGTCCACTTTCTTGCCATCATTGGCTTTGATGATCTGATCGACAATAGGACCGTCATGATAGTCCAGAATGACACTGGCTCCATATTCTTTGGCGACGTTCTTGGTGATGGGGCGAGAACCGACAGCGATGATCTTTGCGGCGCCCTTGATGGACAGCCCCTCCACACCTGTCAAGCCAACCGGGCCTATGCCGATAACCGCGACGGTTTCACCAAATTGGACATCAAGAAAATCAATGGCTTTGAAAGATGTCGGAACCATGTCCGCGACCATCAACGCCTGCTCATCCGTGACGTTGTCGGGAATATGCGCCAAACCTGAATCTGCGCGTTTGAACAACACCCTTTGGGTGAACAAGCCGTCCATATTGGGATCAAACATTCGCGAAGAATTCGGAGAACGGTTCGCCATGCCATCCTGGCTGGCGAAATCACCGAAATTAGGGCTGAAATCAGGAACCAGCACACGGTCGCCCTTTTTGAAGTCCTTAACCGACTCCCCGACCTCACTGACAATGCCAATGGCCTCATGCCCAATGACGTTGCCCCTAAGAATCGAAACACCGCTCTTCACCAAATGCACGTCCGTCGTGCATGGCGCTACCGCGGTGATATCAATCAGCACACCGGACGGATCGTCCAGCGTGGGTTCGGGAATGTCGAGCCAGCCGACTTTCCCAGTGTCAATCATGCCGAAACCCTTCATCAATTACCTCCTTGAAATCGGTGAATATAATGTCACTAAATTATACACAGGAACCGCAAGCCTATTATATTTTCAACTATCAGATACAAAATGTTTCGACTATTACACCAATCCGCTATCGATGTGGGCAAAATCGGGAACCTTGTTCCAACGCACCGTGTAGCCGGCACCATGGGCGCAGAAGACGGAATCGGGCGTGTTTTCAAGATCCGTTTCCGGGCCATAGGCGGTTTGCTTGATGACTTCGTCGGCATTATGGCAAGGCTGGTAGCCAGCGAAAACACAGGTGAGCGAGCCCTGGCCGTGGGTATAGGCGTTGACGTCCATCGAATAGTCGCGCATTTGCGAAACCGGAGCTGCACCCTCCAGCTGCGCGTAATCGCCATCGGATTCCGGGGCATCGAAACTGCCGCTCATCCGCTGAATATCGGACATCGCACGGCCCAGCAAGTCCTGCGGAACCTCGAGACGGAAGCTGTAGTAGGGTTCCAAAAGCCGGCACTCCCCTTTCGCCTTGAGCTCCATCAGGCCTTGCCGAACCGCGCGATAGGTGGCTTCGCGGAAATCCCCACCTTCCGTATGTTTTTCGTGACCCCGCCCAGCGATCAATGTTATCTTCATATCCGTGATCGGCGAACCCGTAAGGACGCCGAGATGTTCCTTTTCACGTAAATGGGTCAGAATCGCTCTCTGCCAGTTGCGGTCGAGATCGTCCAGACTGCAGCGGGACTCGAAATGCAGACCGCTGCCAGGTCTGCCCGGCTCAAGTTTGAGGTGGACTTCGGCATAGTGGCGCAACGGCTCGAAATGGCCGATGCCCTCCACCGGCGCAGTGATGGTCTCGCGATAAAGAATGCCGCCGGTGTCAAAATGGACGTCGAGGCCGAATCGGTCGTGCATCATCTGGGTGATGATCTCAATCTGCACCGCGCCCATCAGCTGCACGTGGATCTCGCCCAGCCTCGCCACCCAGCGCACATGCAAGGCCGGATCCTCGTCCTGGAGCGTGCGCAAAGCCACCAAGATCTTGTGCAACTGTGGCGTGACTTCGGCAGGCTTGGAGGATGGCGGAGTTGAAGACGAATCGTCATTTTGTGTTTCATTGACATGGTTTTGCGACTCGTCGCCCGTTCCCGTTTTGCCCGGCAGAACCGTATAGGTCAGCACCGGCTGAAGAACCGACTCCCCAGCGTCAGCCTCAAAGCCCAGGCCCTCTCCCGGGAAAGTTTTCGTCAAGCCGGTTACGGCGCACACGTCACCGGCGGCGACTTCATCGGCCAGTTCGAACTTAGCGCCCGAATACCGCCGAATCTGGTCGACTTTCTCCTGCCAGATTTCAGTTTCGATTTCGGACAATCCACTCTCAGATTGAGCACCATTGTTCTTACTCTGATTATCGCTCCCAGAGTTGCCAGATGAGTCATCGCCGGCATGCTTATCGGCATTTTCTGGTTTCCCGAAATAATCGTCACGCTTATTGCTCAGCGTTTCCTTCACTTTGAGAGTGCCACCGGTGACTTTGAGCCAAGTGAGGCGATTGCCTTGCGCATCGTGGGAGATTTTATAGACGCGAGCGCCAAACACACTCGAATAGTTTTTCCGCTTCGTGAATCGTTCGAGCCCAGCAAGGAACTCATCGATGCCCTCGAGCTTCAGCGCCGACCCGGAATAACAAGGAAAAATCTGACGCTCGGCGACCATCGAACGCAAGGTGTCATCCGAGATTTGGCCGTCGTCCAAAAGCTCGTCCATTGCCGTGCCGCTCTCGTCAAGCAACGCGACCTCTTCTTGTTCTCCCGGTTCAGCGTCCCCTTCGAAATCAACGCTACCTTCGGAAAACCGCTGTTTCATCTGCGCAATCAGTCCGGCTTTATCGGCCCCAGCGGCATCCATTTTATTAATGAAAATAAACGTCGGTACATGGTAGCGGGCCAGCAGGCGCCACAACGTTTCGGTATAGCCCTGCAGCCCGTCGTTCGCACCCACCACGAGAATCGCGTAATCCAATACGGTAAGAGTCCGTTCCATTTCGGCCGAAAAATCGACATGCCCAGGCGTATCAAGCAAGGTGAATTCAAAATTGCCCTGCCGCAAAATGGCCTGCTTGGAGAAGATGGTGATGCCACGCCGCTTCTCCATCACGTCGGTGTCGAGGAACGCGTCGCCGTGATCAACCCGCCCAAGCTTGCGGATGTCGCCGGCTCGATAGAGCATCGCCTCGCACAACGTGGTCTTCCCCGCGTCCACATGCGCCGCGATCCCCACCACCGCTCGTCTTGCCATCTCATCCTCCAGGCCGGTCGACGTTTCTTTATTGGCACACCGAGATTACCGCACGGTCTGGGCTCTTGATGAAAAAATGATGGAGAAGTCCATGAATTATATATAATGGACTTATCCACTAAATTTTGAAGGTCAGTATGCATTATCACTATTTCAGCAAATACATCGCCAGCATCTACCGTAAAACCAAAAGCAATATCAACCATCAGCTCGACTCCATGAATCTTCGCGCCACGCAAAGCGACCTGTTGATGTTCATCCACGAAAACCCGAATCTGCAGCAATCGGCCATCGCCAAGCAAATGAGCGTGGATCCAAGCCTGCTAGCCAAGGACCTCACGGTTCTCGCCTCGCAGAATCTGGTAGTGCGCGAGACTTCGACCACCGACAGACGGGCGAAAACCATATCGCTTACGCCATCTGGCGAACGAATGGCCGAGCAGCTCACCGACATCATGGACAAGGAATGGCACGATTTGTTCGCCGCCATGCCCCATTTCGACGCGGAGCGATTCGCCGATGACCTCCATGCCACCTATCAGGCCTTGCTGGGACCCGACAAGCGACACAACCGAAACCAATGAGCCTTTAAGCGAATCCCAAACGCGTGCGCAACCGGCCGCAAGACGCCCAAAGTCCCATAGGCCAAAAGACCGTTCGGCATTGCCCAAACCCGCCCGCGCACACACAAACAAAACCAACCAACTACGCACACCAAGCACACCAAGCACAAAAAGGAACCGCATACGTTCAACTCAATAACAAAAAACAACAAGCACAACCAAAAACCGGAAAGCGAAATCTCCGACGAAGAAGCGACCATCAATCGTCCGCATATCTCAGCAGGGAATTTGGCCAAGCGCATCATCACACTGGCATTCGGCATCACCGTCATGGGTTTCGCCGTAGCCCTTGCGAAAACAGCGTTGATCGGGACCTCGCCGATTTCCAGCGTTCCCAACGTCGTCAGCATCATCACGCCCCTGACCATCGGCGAGGCAACCGTTCTTTTCATGCTCGTCATCGTGTTCCTGGAATGGGTGGTGCTCTGTCACGGATTCGGCTGGCACAACCTCATCCAGATCCTACCGTCACTCCTCTTCGGAGCCATCATCGACGTCTTCGTCTCCTTTTTGCGGCCCATCCATCCTCAGACCTACATCGCACAACTTTCCCTTAGTCTGGTAAGCATACCGATTCTTGCCATCGGCGTCTATTGCGAGGTCAATTCGAATCTGCTGATGATGCCGGGAGAGGGTATCGCGTCGGCTCTGGCACAACGGTTCCACAAAAAATTCGGAACCATGAAAATTCTCGCCGACAGCACCATGGTAGTGGCGGCGGCCCTTCTCGCACTTGTTTGTACCCATCGGCTCATCGGCGTACGAGAGGGTACCATTCTCTCGGCTTTGCTCACCGGCGAATGCGTCAGTCTCGTCGAACGCGGACTACCCAGATTCACCAATTTTCTGCGCCGTTGAAGCCAAGGAAAACGACGAGCACACGGAAAACAACATCACACGCGAAATGGGCATGGTGAAGCGAGCCAAAAGAATTTGGGAAGAAAGAACAAGCGACGCCGCTTCACCACACAACCTGCGGATATCCGATCCTCCAGTAAAACCGGACACCGCTTACAACAAGCGAAAGATAAGAGACAAGGCCTTCATCGAATCACTGATTACAGTGTACACGCCCTTACCGTCTTTTGCGACACCTTAACAAAGTTTCGTCTCAAAATGCGGGAATTCATCATAAAAAAATAGAAATGCACCGTTTCGCGCTTTATTCAAGATAGACTGTCCAAAAGGAATTGCGGTAACCTGCCTGCGAATTCCTCAGTTAGCGGAACTTGCTGACGCGCAAACTTGCCGGATTGCCGGGGCCGGATTGCCGAGTTGCCGGATTACGGGGACGATACCATACTCCGCTATCCGGCAACCACAACGCTGCGAATGCCTGCTACTCGGCTCCCAAAACGGCATCTTCCAACGCGGCGATCAGAAGCGGGTCTGCGTTCGGCATCCGCAGACGACGCAGCCTACCGCCGACGGATTCGATCTCATCCTTCAGCTCGATGTCGACATCGTCGAGAATTTCAAGATTGTCGGCAATGAAGCCAAGCGAAGCCGAAACGATGGTGGAGATGCCGCCATCTTGGATGAGGTCCTTGGCGGTTTCCTTGAAATCAGGGCCAATCCAAGGCTCACCGGTGCGTCCGGCGCTCTGCCATGCGATAGTGTATTGTCCATTGCTCAGACCGGCGGCTTTGGCCACGGTTTTGGCATTGCCGGTAACCTCATCGAGATAGGGGTCACCACCATTGATGATGCGCATCGGCAGGCTATGGGCGCTGAAAATGACCTCGGTGTCGGCGCGATCGGTGAGGTCTTTCATGGCGGTCAGTTGGTCGGCCCAGAACCTGATGAGATTCTCGTCTTTCCACCAACTACGAATAGGATGGTAGGCGATTCCTGGGTGCTTCTTTAACGCCTCCTGCGCACGCTCGTGATAGTTCTCGACGGAGTACACGGAATACTGCGGGGCCAACGGAAGACCATAGACCTCGGTAATCCCGGCTTCGGCAAACTCGTCGACGGTATCGGCGATATAGGGCTTAATGTATTTGAATCCCTTGCGAACGACGTATTCGCCGGGATGATCGCGATCGAGCGCAGCCTGAAGGCCCGCGACCTGATCGTCAGTGATCTTGGCGAGCGGCGAGGTGCCGCCGATGGCTTCGTAACGACCGGCCAGTTCGTCGAACAGCGCTTGAGACGGCTTGACGCCATGACGGATATTGGTGTAATAACCCATCAGGTCCTCCGTTTTGTACGGGGTGCCGTAGGCCATTAGGAGCACCGCCTTTTTCTGGGCGGATGATGCGTTGTCGGAATGTTTACTTGTCATAATCGATGTTTCCTTTGTTGAAGGGGATAAATAGGGTCAGCACAATGCACACCACGGCGACCGCCAGCGCGACCATGAACATGGCGCGGAAGGAGGTCAACGTCGGATTGCCGTTCACGCTGCCGACAAGCATGGCCGAGGCGAAGACGAGCGGAGCGATGGTCATGCCGATTTTCTTGCAGGCCGAGACACCACCGATGGCCTGCATACGTTGGTCGGGTGCGGCCAAACGGCCGGCGATGACCTGCAGCGGCGAGGACATGAAGGCACCAAGGCCGAGGCCGAACAGCGTCGACAGCGCAAAGAACGCCGGCAGGCTACTGGAAGTCAGAAGAATGCCGATAACGGAAATACCATTGATGGCGCTCGAGACGATCAGAGCCTTCTTGTTGCCGAGTTTGTCGACGAAAACGCCGCCGACGTACGAACCGACCAGGCTGCCCAGCCCGGTGCCCATCATGGTCATGCCGGAAAGCGCCTTGGAAAGGTGGAAGACGGCGTGGACGTAGGTGGGAATATAGATGAAAAGCGAGAAGAGACTGCCGCCGACCATCGCCAGTACAAGGGTCAGCACATAGGAACGATTGCGGAACAGGCTGATCGGCAGGAACGGCATCGTGCCCTTATCGAGCTTCTTTTCGGAGTATAGGAAGAGCAGAAACGCGACCACGGCGACCGCGAAGAGTGCGAGGACGATGACCCAATACTGTCTGAAATGCTGGCTTAACGTGATGCCGAGCATCAACGTCAACAGCGCCACGGAGAAGGAGCACAGGCCAGCCAGATCCGTCTTGGTGCTCGTCGCCGCAAGCTGGTTGTCCATGACGAACCAGGCCATCACGAAGAGGATGAGCAGGACGGGAAGCATGCCGTAATAGAAGACACGCCAGTTTTTGGCCATCCCGATCGCCATGCCTGCCAGGGCCGGTCCGGCCACGGCGGAAAGTCCCGCGACCACGCCGACGAAGGAGACCCTGCGCCCTTGGTGGTTCTTGCGCGCGGCCTGCATCAGCTCGCTCATCGCGAGCACCATGATGCCGCTGTCGCCGATGGCCTGGATGAAGCGGCCCGCGAGCATCAGCGGGTATAGAGGTGCAAGCGCGATGATCAGGCAACCGACGAACCAGAGGCCGAGCTCCCAGAGGAAGACCTTCTTGGTGCCGCGGGTGTCGGAAAGGTTCGCCATGATCGGGGTGCCCACCACGAGACCCAGCGTGTAGATGCCTGCCACCCACGAGGAGCCCAGCGTGGTCAGACCGAAGGTCTTGCTAATCGAGGAAAGCAGGGTGCCGGCCGAACCGCTGTCAAGCTGCGTGACGAAAACGACCAGCGCATAGAACCAGATCGGGGTTTTGCGCACGGCTTTCCCCAAGGTCTTCGCCGCCTCGGATGCCTTGGCTTGAGCTTGGGGCACAGCATCACTCATGATGTTCGGCCCTTGGGGCTGACACGGATGGAGATGCGGAGGCGGATGCGGCAATGCCAGATGGCGAAGAAACAGGTTCTTCGGCCCCTGCGGCAATGATCTCGCCCTCCAGGGTGTGGCGGGCACCCGGCTTCGGGCGGCTTATTTCCCAGCCATCAAGGAAGAAGTGATCCAGATCTTCGACAGGAAGGTACGTGCCTGATACGAAATAAGGGAAATCACCATAAATGGAGCTGGCTTCGGCGTAACGCATCGCCTCGATAATCTTCTTGAAGACCAGCGGGTCATCGGCCAGCAGCAAGACGCCCCATTCGTGGTCGTCAAGGCCCATCGCGCCGGTAATGAACGGCAGCACACGGCCGCCGAACGACCGGCCGATCTTGCCGTGATCCTTCATATAGGCCTGCCGTTGCTCGAAGGGAAGCGTGTACCAGTTGGCACCCGGGTTACGGGTTTTGGACATCGGGTAGAAGCAGACATATGGCTTCTTCGGCAGCTTCGGCTTGACCGCGCGGTTGACATAGGCCCAGCCGCGATCGCTTTTCGGCTTGCCAGAATAGGTGCCGGCTTCGCCGATGGAAACGAACGAACCAGCTCTGGTCAGATACGCCGAAAGTGGCAACTTTGCCAAGCGGTTTTCGATTTCGTTGAGCTCGTCAAGCGTCTCGCGGTAGAGAATGAGACCCAGGTCGCCCTTGGTGCCGCTGACATCGAAGAGGTACCAGCTGCCTTTGCCCGCCTCCTCGTTGGCCTCGAATTCGGCGAGCATCTGCTTGAACTGGCTGACTTCGTTGCGTTGCGCCTCGGGGCTCTGCTTTTGGAACGACGGCCAATCCATCTTCCACCACAGGTCCAGGCAGTACCAGCCATCCAATGTCGCTACTGGCTCTTGCATATCTCATCTCTCCTTAGCTTGTATGCGGATATGCCCGCTGGACCACGGCACGGCGCTGTTGCACGTCATTGTCGACAA
This sequence comes from Bifidobacterium sp. ESL0732, assembly GCF_029395535.1. Lineage (NCBI taxonomy): Bacteria > Bacillati > Actinomycetota > Actinomycetes > Bifidobacteriales > Bifidobacteriaceae > Bifidobacterium > Bifidobacterium sp. ESL0732. The sequence goes on from NZ_CP113920.1 coordinate 1,781,535, forward strand.
GACCAGTCAGATACATCCGACAGGTTACGTCAAACCTTATATGCCACATCTATAATTGCATCGGCTATTACCGCTTTACGACCAATGCAACTATCGATATCGACAGTGAAAACCTCAATAAAACAACGAAAACAGTCATCTTATCGAAAATCTTCAAATAAAATTACCGCAGACAAATAAATAAAAGTCTGCTATAATAGCTATTAGAAGGTTTGACTTCTCAAGTCACAAGAGTTATGTTACACGTTCCAAATCACTTTTGAGACGTTTCGATAATATTTAGTCTCAAAACAAGTTATTCCGCGGATTTTCCGGCGTGTCGCACTTTAGAAGGGCGACATCGCGTCGCAATCGAGAGACCAAAAACGACTCATACTGACCCATAATTATCGAAAGATACCATGGATATTCGTACTGTATCTTTTAGCAAGGTGTGTTAGCGCAAGCGCTCAATACGAAAAAGGCTGTGACCATCCACAAAACAGATGGCCACAGCCTAAATTTCTAATGATTACCTAAGCGTCACTCCGCGTACTTGGCGGGGTCGGCGGCGAAGGACTTGGCGCAGTTGTCGCTGCAGAAGTAGTAGGTCTTGCCGTTGTAGTCCTGGCTTCCGGCTGCGCTCTTCGGGTCGATCATCATGCCGCAGACCGGGTCCTTGACGGTGCTGGCGCCGCTGTTCATGTTCATATCCATGGTGGTTCCTTCTTTCGCTTTCGCGGGTTGGTTGTTGTTGTGCGACGCATCCGGGGACGCGTCAACAGATTTTTGGCTACCTTTAAGCTCAACGTGACGTTCGCGGAGCTTGAAGGTGAACCGACGCGGCTTGACCGTGGCCGGATTGAACGAGCGCAGACGGTTCGCGTTCAGCACCACGGAAAGCGAGGAGAACGCCATCGCGGCGCCTGCGATCATCGGGTTCAACATGATGTGCCAGAGCGGGTAGAGGATGCCGGCGGCGATCGGGATGCCGATGCCGTTGTAGCCGAAGGCGAAGCCTAGATTTTGCTTGATGTTGCGCATGGCTGCACGTGACAGGTCAATTGCCGTCACCAAGCCGCTGAGGCTGCCGGACACCAACGTGATGTCCGAGGACTCGATGGCCACGTCGGTGCCGGTGCCGATGGCGAAGCCGACATCCGCAGCTGCGAGCGCCGGGGCGTCGTTGATGCCGTCGCCGACCATGCCGACCATGTGGCCCTCGTTCTGCAAGCGCACGATTTCCTCGGCCTTGCGTTCCGGACGGACACCAGCGATGACGCGGTCCACACCCACCTCATTGGCCATGGCCGAGGCGGTCGTCTTGTTGTCGCCAGTGAGCATGACCACTTGCAGCCCGCGCTCGCGTAGGGCTGCAACGGCCTTCGCCGAATCCGGTTTGACGGTGTCCGCGACGGCCAGCACGGCAACCAATTTGCCATCCACAGCGGCCAGAATCGGAGTCTTGCCTTTCTGGGCATAGTTTGAGAATATCGTTTCGGTTTTGCCAGATATCGAAGTACCAATTTGACGACTGTTCATCAGCTCGTCATTGCCGACAACGACATCGTGACCGGCCACTTTGGCCACTACCCCGCTACCCGGCACGGCCTCGAACGAATCCGCCTTCGGCACTTCCAGTTTGCGCTGTTCGGCGCCTTTGACGATGGCCTGTGCCAGCGGATGCTCGGAAACCTGTTCGGCTCCCGCTATCAAGGAGAGCAAATTGCCCTGTTGCGCTCGTACACCTGCGTTGTCGTTTGCGTTGTCGCTTTGAGCTTCGTTCGCAATGTCGCCCACCCAACCGATATCGGTCAGTTCCGGCTTGCCACGAGTGATGGTACCGGTTTTGTCGAGCACGACGGTATCGACGTCACGCGCGGTTTGCAGCGCCTCGGCAGAACGGATGAGCACACCGTATCGCGCGGCTTTGCCGGTCGAAATCGTCACGGAAAGCGGGGTGGCGATACCCAACGCGCAGGGGCAGGCGATGACCAAGACAGCCACGGCCGACACCAGACCGTAAAGCCCTTGCGGCGCGGGGCCGAAGACCCACCAGATGACGAAGGTCCAGATGGCGATGAGGATGACTCCCGGCACGAAATAGCCGGAGATCTTGTCGGCGAGCTTCTGAATCGGTGCCTTCGAGGTCTGGGCGGTGCGAACGAGCTTGATAATCTGCGCGAGCACCGTGTCGCGCCCGACCTTCGTGGCACGATATCGCAGCGTTCCGTTGCCGTTGATAGTGGCACCGGTCACGGTATCACCCTCACCCTTAGCAACCGGCATGGATTCGCCGGTGATCATGGATTCGTCGATGGAGGTCTGGCCGGAAATCACCTTGCCGTCAACCGGAAGCTGCTCCCCCGGCTTGATGACAACGATATCGCCTACCTCGACCTGGTCGGCATTGATGTCAAGCTCCTTGCCATCGCGGACGACATGCGCGGTTTTCGGCGTGAGGTTAATGAGCGCCCGAATCGATTCGCCGGTACCGAGGCGGGCATGCGCTTCGAGCAGCTGGCCCAAAAGCATTAATGTGATGATGGTACCAACAGATTCGTAATACGGATCGCGCGCGCTCGGAGGCAGGATGCCCGGGGCAACAGTCACCACAACGCTATACGCATATGATGCTGCGGTTCCCAACGCCACCAGCGAGTTCATTTCGGGAGCGCGGTGCACGAGCGCCAGCCATCCGGTGCGATGAATCGGCCAGCCGGAATAGAACATGACCGGGGTGATGAAAAGGAACTCGACCCAGGGATTGGTAAAGAAGTCGATGATGCCCATAGGGATGAACGCTTTGAGCCACATGCCGAACATGGCGAAGACGAACACGGGAATCGTCAGCACAGCAGCGACGATGAGTCTGCGTTCAAGCGTCTTGATTTCTTTTTTGCGCACTGCGTCCGGATCCGTACTTCCGCCGGCCACATCGGCACCTCTCATTTTATCGGTCATTTTCCAACTTTCGCTCGACTCGTAGCATTCGGCATTTTTTCAATGCCAACGCTATGGACTTTATTCGCTCCTCACTGCAGAAATAAATAACTCCGACGCCCTTCTTGCCATAAGCACGCCGCGGACAGCATCCAAAGGCACAATTGAGACGTTATGAGCATGTTTTCCCATCACGCCGCCATCCCTTATTGTTTCGGCAACACGTGCACTATGCCGTGCAGCATGTTCATACCGCACGCATACGGCAGATCGCCGGGCTTGTTCGGCGTGAATTCGACGTCGGTCGTCTTGAATGGCGGCAGGGTCTGGTCGATGCCCAAGTCGCTGAAAACGACATGCGACGAGCATTCGCCGTCCTCCTGACGGTCGAATTGCAGACGGACCGGGGAACCGGCCTCCACGTCGATCTCGGCCGGCGTATAACCGCCCTTCACCACGATATGCGCGGTCTGCAAAGCACCCTCACGGCTTGCTTGCGCCGCCTTGCGAGGTGCAAAGAAATACCATATGATGGCCACGCTTACGATCAGAGCCACAAGAATCACTGCAATGTTGACAACCATATTCCCCTCGCATTCCGTCGCCGGAGTCTTTTCCGGCAGCTTCTTCGTATTCGCTGTAACTGAAATTTACCATACCCCCCTAGGGTATATAATGTCAATATATTCAGCTCAGCATCGCAATGTTCGCCGCGCAAGGCCAATGGGCCAGCAACGTGCGATAACGGAAAGCAATCACAATGAAACACATGACAGACAACGAAACCAGACACAAGACGGACCCTGGTGCAGATACCGCCCAAAACCACGAATCGCGACGGGCCTTCACTGGCACGGCTTCAGCGAACCAACCCATAGCGACGATATCGACCGAGGCATCAGGCAAAACCCCGAAGCCGCCTGCTGCGAACGGCGGAGGAAGCGCCACCTGTGCCTGCGGCGACAACAAAGCAGCCGACGCATCATCGCAACATTGCACCCACGTCGGCTATGTCCACGACAAGAAAAAAATCGTCACGCGCTTGCGCCGCGTCGAAGGACAGGTGCGGGCCATCACGTCGATGGTCGAGAACGACACCTATTGCATCGATGTGCTGACCCAGATCGCCGCCTCGAACAGCGCTCTGAAATCAGTGGCGCTGCTTCTGCTCGAAGACCATCTCGACAGCTGCGTCGCAACGGCGGCGGCCAAAGGCGGACCAGTGGCCGACGAGAAGATGGACGAGGCCGTCACCGCCATCAAACGGCTGGTCAAGTCCTGATTCTTGCTCGAATAGCACTTCATGCAAGAAACCAGCCACTGACAGCCGCCAAGCGACACATTTCTTGCATCAATAACGCTTCATGCAAGAAACCGGCCACTAGCAACCGCTAGATGGCCGGTTTCTTGCTTTGAAGGCCCCGAATGCTATAAAAGAGCCGCCAACAGCTTTACTCCAGTTCGAGTTTGCCAGTGTAGAGCTGGTAGTACTCGCCGTGCTGGGCGATGAGCTCGTCGTGCGTGCCACGTTCGATGATGCGGCCGTGGTCGAGCACCATGATGATGTCGGAGTTGCGCACGGTGGAGAGACGGTGGGCGATGACGAAGACGGTGCGGCCGTTCATCAGCGCGTCCATGCCCTGTTCCACAACTTCCTCAGTGCGGGTGTCGATGGAGCTGGTGGCCTCGTCCAAAATCATGGCAGGCGGGTCGGCCACGGCGGCGCGGGCGATGGAAATCAGCTGACGCTGGCCTTGCGAAAGCCCGGAACCGTCGCCCTGCAACACGGTGTTGTAGCCTTGCGGCAGCATGCGAATGAAGCCGTCGGCGTTGGTGCGCTTGGCGGCATCGATGCACTCCTCATCGGTGGCGTCGAGTTTGCCGTAACGGATGTTGTCGAGCACTGTACCGGTGAAGAGGTTGACGTCCTGCAGCACGATGCCGAGCGAGCGGCGCAGGTCGGCCTTCTTGATGTTGTTGACATCGATGCCGTCGTAAAGGATCTGGCCTTCCTGCACGTCGTAGAAGCGATTTATGAGATTGGTAATAGTGGTCTTGCCGGCACCGGTGGCACCAACCAAAGCCATCTTCTGACCGGGCTTGGCGAACCAGGTGATGTCGTGCAGGACGGTCTTGTCCGGATTGTAGCCGAACGAAACGTTCGTGAAGCGCACGTCGCCACGCAGCAACGTCAAACGACCATCCGGAGAAGTAACAGCCTTCTCATGCGCCTTCATCGCAACCTCACGGGCCGAGCCCTTGAGTTTCTTGGCGGCCTCAAGGGAGCGTGTGCCATCGTCGTCCGCCGCGCGCTTCCATGCCCAGTGGCCGGTCTCGTGATCGGTTTCCGTCATTGTGCGGCCGTCCGAGCCAAGCTCGACGCTGACCAGACGCACGGTGCCGTTGTCGGATTCCACCGGCTCGTCAATCAGGTTGAAGATACGCGCCGCTCCGGCCAGCGACATCATGATCATGTTGATCTGCGAGGAAATCTGGCTGATCGGGTTGATCAACGCCTTGGAAAGCGTGAGGAACGAAACGATAGCGCCGAGCGTCAACGACCCGGAACCGCCGAAACCAAAGTTGAACCAGCCGTTGATGCCCGCTACGCCTCCGACAATGGCCAGCAGCACGTAGAGCACATTGCCCATGTTGCCGATGACGGGCATGGTGATGTTCGCGTAGATGTTCGCCTTGGAAGAGGCCTCGAAAAGCTCTTCGTTCTTCTTGTCGAAACGGTTCTGCGTGGCATCCTCGTGGTTGAAGACCTTGATGACCTTCTGCCCGTTGACGGATTCCTCGACGAACGCGTTGACGTCGCCGATTTTCTCCTGCTGGCTGACGAAGTAGCGTCCGGAACGGCTGACGATCACACGCACCAGAAGCATCATCAGCGCCACGAAGACGATGGTGAAGATGGTAAACGGGACGGAAAGCCAGAGCATGGCGAACAGGGCTGCCACCACAGACGCCGCGGAAATCAGCAACTGCGGCAGGGCCTGAGAGACCATCTGGCGCAAGGTGTCGGTGTCGTTGGTGTATCGGCTCATCATGTCGCCGTGCTCGTGCGTATCGAAATAGCGAATCGGCAGCTTTTGCTGGTGCTCGAACATCTCGTCACGCACCGTCTTGAGCACGCCCTGCTCGATGCCGACGACCATATAGTTCCAGACGAATGAGGCGACCATACCTAGCGCATAGATGGAACCGACGATGATTGTCATACGAATCAGCGGGCCCCAATCCGGCGTCTGCGCGTGGATAAAGGGCATGATGCAGTTGTCGATCAGCGGCTGCAGCACGAACGAGGGCAGCGACTGCGTGCAGGCACAAATCAGGATGCCGATAATCACGACAACGCACTGCCAGCGGTAGTGGAAGATATAGCCGAGCAACCGCTTGGTGGTGCCTTTCGGCGCTTTCTGCACCGCGGGCATACCGGGCTTGCCAGCCTTGCGTTTCTTCATCGCGCCCTTGGTCTGGCCTTTGCCGTCTTTAGCAGTAACATTCTGCTCGTTGCTGTTCTTCGTAGTCATTGTTGCTTCGCTCATCGTCATCATCCCCCTTGCCCTGGTTCTTCGTCTGGGATTCGTAAATCGAGCGGTATTCCTCGCACGTTTTCAAGAGCTCATCGTGAGTGCCGTGGTCGAGGATCTTGCCTTCCTCCATCACGATGATCTCATCGGATTCCTGCACGGATGCAAGCCTCTGGGCGATGATGATCTTCGTGGTGTCGGGGATCTCGGTGGAGAAGGCGTTGCGAATCAGCTTGTCCGTCTTGGTATCGACGGCGCTGGTGGAGTCGTCGAGAATCAGAATCTGCGGCTTCTTCAACAGCGCTCGGGCGATGCACAAGCGTTGCCTCTGCCCACCGGAAACGTTCGAACCGCCTTCCTCGATATAGGTGTCGTAGCCCTTGGGGAATTCGCGAATGAACCCATCGGCCTGTGCCAACTTGCAGACGCGAACCACGTCCTCGTCGGTGGCGTCGGGATTGCCCCAGCGGATGTTCTCGGCGATGGTACCGGTAAAGAGGACGTTCTTCTGCAGCACCATGGCCACAGCGTCGCGCAAAGCGACCAGGTCGTAGTCGCGTACGTCGTGTCCGCCGACTTCAAGCGAGCCGGACGACACGTCATAAAGCCGCGGAATAAGCTGCACGAGACTGGACTTCGACGAGCCGGTGCCGCCGACGATGCCGATGGTCTTGCCGGACTTGATATCGAGATTGATGTCTTCGAGCACCGGTCGCTCACTGCCTTCAGAGTAGCGGAAGGTGACATCGTTGAATTTGATGGATCCGTTGGGAACCTTGGTGATCGGGTGGCTGTTGTCGCGCACCGTGCTCACTTCGTTCAAGACCTGGCAGATACGTTCGGCGTCGGCGCGGGAGATGACGACCATGACCACGATCATCGAGACCATATTAAGGGACATCAATATCTGCATGGCGTAGGTGACCAGCGCGGTCAGATCGCCGGTGGTCAGGCCCAACATCGGATTGTTGTGCGAGGCGACAATCTGCTTGGTGCCCATCCAGGAGATAATGAGCATCGCGCCGTAAACGCAGGTGTTCAGAATCGGCCAGTTGAAGGCCATGACGTGCTCGGCCCTGCAGTAAAGCCTGAAGATGCGCTGGGAGACGCGGCCGAACTTGCGGTCCTCGTGCTCCTCTCGGTCATAGGACTTGACCACGCGGATACCCTGCAGGTTCTCGTCGACGATGTTGTTCAGGTGGTCGTAAGTATGGAAGACCTTTTCGAAAATCGGGTGTACGGAAAGCGCCAGCCCGGTAAGTGCCACCCCGAGGATCGGGATAATGACAAGGAACACCATCGAAATCGAATGGCTGATTCTAAAGGAGAAAATCCAGGCGACGATGACCATCATCGGAGCGCGCACGGCCACGCGGATGATCATCTGGAAAGCGAACTGGATGTTGGTGACATCGGTGGTCAAACGGGTGATGATTGAGCCGGTGGAGAACCGATCGATGTTGGTGAAGCTGAAGGACTGCACCTTCTCGAAGAGATCGTGGCGCAGGTTCTTGGCGAAACCGGACGAGCCAATAGCCGCGTAGCGCCCGGACATGAACCCGGCGAAGAGCGAAACCACAGCGCAGCCGAGCAAGATAAGGCCGAATTTCCAGATCGCCGGCATCGAGCCGCCGGAAACGCCTTGGTCGATCAGCTGGGCCATGATGGTGGGAATCACGATTTCGAGGATGCTCTCGACCATCACGAAAGCCGGGGCCAACAGGCTTTCGCGCTTGTATTCACGCAGACTGTGCAGCAACGTACGTATCAGGTGTTTGGGGTGTTCCTCACTCGTTGCCATCACCTGCGCGTTCTGGGGAGCATCAAGTGCCTTGCTCATCCATTCCTCTTTCTTTTCTTGCTTTGACGTCAACCGTCGCTTCTCCCCCATGACTTTCGTCCCGCTTGATGCCGATACGGCGTATGAAATTCGCGGCGTATATCCGGCCAGAAGCGAGGGACTACTGAAGCCGACAGACTATATAACGCTATTACGAACCGGCTACATTATTGTTGAGAAAACACGTACCCGATAATTCAAAATTAGCCAGCCCCAAATGTTCTATCTGTTTACTTTTTTATGCTCTGAGAGTATTTCTTCACTGCGTCTTTTTCGTTTTTATTGTTTTTCCAATTAAGGGAATCAACAGGACCAGCGAAATTACGATAAACTTATTTTTCATCAACTATTACTCTGATACAATACTTACCGACCGGACGGTAACTATGCTGTTGCCGTAAAAACAAGGAGGAAATGCATGGAAGCAGAAACACAACCAGAAATATTTGTGACTCCACCTAATCTGGCGCCTGATACGCAAAAGCCGCTGGAACACAAGATTCGCTTTGCTACTGGCTTTGCGCTGGTCTCGATTCTATGGGCTCTCCCCTTCAGCATGGGTTCCGGCGTACTGCTGCCACAGGTCTTCTCCGGTATCAAGGGCATCTCCGCTGAAGGAGCGCTCGGCACGATGAACGCAGTCAGCTCGATCTTCGCACTGGTCTCGAACATCGTTTTCGGTACCTTCTCCGACGTCTCCAAATTCAAAATCGGCAAGCGCACCCCATGGATCGTCGCCGGCGGTGTCATCGGCGCCGCAGGTTACTTCCTGACAGCTCACTCCACTTCGCTGCTGTGGATGGTCATCGGCTGGTGTATCGTACAGATCGGCATCAACTGCCTCATCGCCCCTGCCGTCGCCGTACTTTCCGACCGCATCCCCGAGGATGTGCGCGGCACCTTCTCCGCTCTCTATGGCGCCGGCCAGATCGTCGGTATGCAGGCTGGCAACTTTATCGGCAGCTTCTTCCTGACCAAGCTCAACACCGGTCTGACCATCGGCACCTGCGTCTTCCTCTTCTCCGGCATCATCACCGTACTGATTTGGCCGCGTGAGAAGTCCGCTGAAAACAACACCAAAGCGACTTCCGTAACCGACATCCTCAAGTCGTTCATCCCGCCGACCAAGAACTGCCGCGACTTCTATCTCGCCCTCTTCGGCCGCCTCGCCTTCGTCATCGGCTCGTTCATGATCTCCGGCTACCAGCTTCTGATTCTCGAGCGCTACGTACATTTGAGCGTCAAAGATGCGGGTACCGCAATGCAGGTCATGGCCGTCATCACGCTGGTCGCCACCATTTTGGCCTCCGTGGTTTCCGGCCCGCTTTCCGATTTCTTGCATCGCCGTAAGTTCATCGTCGCCATCGCCTGCGTCATCATCGCCTTGGGCATGCTCGTGGCATGGCTGATCCCTACCACCACCGGCGTCTACATCTACGCGACGCTCGCAGGTCTCGGCAACGGCTGCTACATGTCCGTTGACCAGGCCTTGAACGTCGATGTCCTACCCAACCCGCAGGAAGCCGGCAAGGACCTCGGCATCCTGAACCTCGCCAACACCATCGGCCAGGCTCTCGCCCCCGCCTTCACCACCCTGTTCATCGGTATCACCGGTGGCTACAGGGGTGTCTTCCCTGTAGCCATCGTCTTCATGCTCGTCGGCACCATCTTCATCATGATGATCCGCAAGGTCAAGTAAGACCAGACAGTCCATAAATCAATATGTGGCGTTGCAAGCCTTGCACACCAACTTTCGAAAGCCCTTCCAGGATGTATCTGGAAGGGCTTTCGTTGTACGTTACAGAATAAGACATGCAGAACAATCCAGACATTTTATACTTTCCTGCTATATTACTTACCGACCGAAAGGTAATGGTAAAGTTACCGATAACAATGAAGTGAAAGCTGGGTAATCATGCCTATTGATTTGACCATCAGTGACGAAGAACGAAAGGTGCTGTCCACCTGGACGGAATTGGACGGAGACCTCGAAGGCTGCGACCCCAAATACGCCCAAGTAGCGCTTGGGCTGCGCTTGCTTTTCGGACGCGGAGACAGGTCACGTGCCGCCTACTGGGAGAATCCGGAAGGTATCGACCTGATTACCGACATCGACTATGCCGGAGACGGCATCCGGGCTCACAAGCTTGACCTGTATCTGCCGCACGATGCTGTGGTCCGCGGCGGCAAAACCACCCCGGTCTATATCGACATCCACGGCGGCGGATTCATGTACGGGCACAAGGAACTCAACCGCAACTTCAACACCCACCTTGCACAAAAGGGCTTCGCGGTGTTCTCGCTGAACTATCGTCCCGCACCGGAAACCGACTTCCTTGGTCAGCTCACCGATATCGAACAGGGATTCGCTTGGATTGCCGCCCACCTCGCCGACTATCCGGTGGATCCGAATTCGGTATTCATCACGGGCGACTCCGCAGGCGGCACGCTGGGCCTCTATTCGGTGGCGCTCGAACGCAGCGAGAAGATGGCCAAAGACTTCGGCATTGCCCAAGCTGGCCTCAACCTCAAGGGCGGTGCCTTCATCTCCGGGCTGTTCGACTTGACCGACTATATGGCAGCGGTCGAAACGCCCGCAAGCGGCGAAGGCGGCGATCCGACCGATATCGTCGCGCTGATTGCTCCGTTCTTTTTCAAGTCGATTCACGACAAGGCCATCCAATGGGCCGACCTCAACTATCTGGTAGCCAACGTCGACCTGCCGCCGCTTTTCCTCAACACCAGCAACGACGACTTCATCCAATTCAGCTCGTTGCAACTGGCTATGATGCTGAGCCAAAATGGCAAGGATTTCGAAATCCACGACCGCCACACCAAGCGCGGCGAATCGCTGGGCCACGTCTATCCGGTGGGAATGAGCTGGCTCGAAGAAAGCCAAGAGACGCTGCAACAGATCAAGGGTTTTTCCTATAACCTAATCTGATTTAATCTGATTGTAAAAACGAAGTCGGGCCGCTGCACAGAATCGGTGCAGTGGCCCTTTTGTTTTCAAACATGCCGGACATTATTATCATCAAAGAATGGCATGCTGGCCGTTTGACAGTTGCCGTGGTCCGCCTGCTCGTCGGTACAATCTTCATCATGCTCATCCTCAACGTGAAGTAACGACAAACCGACCAATCAAAAATGCCGTGTTCTACGTTTCACTGGACACGGCATTTTTATGCGGTTTCACAACCCATATCCGATAAAAAATATATACGACATCGAATATTCCAACGGTCTAGCACATAGAGGATAATAGAAGATTGTCGTATAAAAAAGAGGTCCATACAGATGTTGCATCTTCCCCGTGCAAAGAAACACGATAACGGCGTCGACAGCCGCACTGCCATACTCAACGCCGCCGTCGTCTCTTTCGGAGAACTCGGATACTACGGAACCTCACTGCAGAAAATCGCCAACACCGTAGGCATGACCAAAGCAGGTGTGCTCCACCACGTCGGCAGCAAAGAGGGGTTGCTCGATATCGTGCTCAACGAAGTCTACGACGACGCAACCGATAGCATCGTAGTAGGCTATATCGATGCCAAACGGCCGCTCATCGCCGAAATGTGGCGCGCCGTCGTGGCTATCAATTCGAAACGGCCGGAACAAGTGCATATGTTCTCCACGCTTGACGCGGAATCCATCGACCCCAAACACCCAGCCCACAATTATTTCAAAAATCGCGATCAACACGTCGTCGACGTCACCCTGAAGACCAAATGGGTCGTTCCAGAGGGCATCGATATCAAGGACTTTGTTCAGGCCGGGTTCAGTATGATGGATGGCATCCAGTTGCGCTGGCTTCGCTCTCCGGAACGTGACTTGAACGAGATGTGGGCCGAATGCGAAGCCGAACTCATGCCGATGCCGATGTGGGAAGGATACCGGTAAGCCGGTTTACTCGATACCCAAACCGTAACCAATGCTTTTCCCAACAAAAATGGCGGTGTTGCACCCCTAAAGAGTGCGACACCGCCACCGTTAATCTATGGTTGAGTTTTGGACTATATGTATTACTTCACCTTGCGAATCATCATGATGAAGACCGTGCCGACGAGCAGGAAGATGATGGCGACAGGGAAGACACCCTTGTATCCACCGGTCATGCCGATGAACGCAGTAGTGAGGATCGGGGCGATGATCTGGCCCAGGGTGTTGGAGAGGTTGAGGATGCCGAGGTCCTTGCCGGCTTCCTGCGGGTTTGGCAGGACGTCGACGTTCAGGGCCTGGTCGACGGACATGTAGCAGCCGTTGCCAAGACCGGCGAGCAACGCGTAGATATACATACCCATAGTAGTCGGCATAATCCAAGGCACGAGCATGCCGATGGCGATGATGACGCAGGCGATGACGACAATGAGCTTGCGGCGATGCAGGAAGTCTGAAAGAGGACCGGAGAGCGCAGACGCAAGGAGGGTGGTGATCATCGTGATGATCGACATGATCTGCATGGCGGTACCAGCACCTTTGACGCTCAGGTGGATGTACTTCTCAAGAATGAGCAGCTGGAAGCCCTGGATCATGAAACAGCCGAGCGTGAACGTGAGACGACCTAGCAGAGCAAGGTAGAAGTCACGTGCGTTCTTGGTCGGCGGGATGAAGGACTTGAGGATTTCGGAGACCGACGTCGCCTTCGTATTGTTTTCTGCGGACTGCTCGCGCGGCCACACCAAGACGGTGATGATGCCGGAGAACAGGAAGATAATGGTGCCTAGGACAAGGCCAGTGTTGAGCTTGGTGAGGAAGAAGCCACCGACGAAAATACCCAACTGAACGCCAATCATCGTAGCCGCGCCGTAAACGGCGGAATAGGTGCCGCGAACGTTTTCAGGGATACGGTCGGAAAGCACGGCGACCGCAGGCGCGATCAGAGCGTTGATGCCGATCTCGACGATGCACCAGCCGACAACGATCCACAGCAAAGTCTTGGATTGCGAGGTGATGAAATAGCCCACCGCACTGATGACGCCGCCGGAGATGATCCACGGCGTACGCTTGCCGATCTTGAACTTCGAAACATCGGACAGGGCGCCGAAAACGATATTGGCAACGAGCGCGAAGAAGACGCTCACCGAGTTCATGGTGGCGAGTGCACCTTCAGCAGAGATGCCGTGGATACTGGTAAATACCTGAGGCAGGAGAACGCCGGAGCCCATGGTGGCCGGCAACGCCCCTAAAAGGGAGACCAGTGCGAATCCTAAGGCGAATCGCACTTTATGAGTCAGCGGTTTTCCTGTATCGGGTGCGAGATCCGACACGACTTCTGTGTTAGATGTTTCCATAATTGATACCTGTTTGAACCTTCCTTCGAAGCGGCAACTCCATAGTTGCCGCTTGGTCAGTAATTAGTCTAACAGTTTCCAAATGAAAAGTAAAATCATCTAACTAATTATCTTTAGATGTTTCTCTATCTAAATGAATAGTTTTGCATAATTACCTAGGTCTAGCACATAGGAGACAATGAGTGTTCTCGTATAAAAAGAGGCTTTTACAGATGCTGCACCTTCCCCACGCAAAGAAACACGACAACGGCGCCGACAATCGCACCGCCATCCTCAACGCCGCCGTCGTCTCCTTCGGAGAACTCGGATACTACGGCACCTCACTGCAGAAAATCGCCAACACCGTAGGCATGACCAAAGCAGGTGTGCTCCACCACGTCGGCAGCAAAGAAGGCCTGCTCGACATCGTGCTCAACGAAATCTACGACCCCACCACCGAAAGCATCATGAACGGTTTCAGAATGACCGACCGCCCCAATGTAGCACGCATGTGGCGCGAGGTCGTGGCCATCAACGCCGACCGTCCCGAGCAGGTCCACATGTTTTCTACATTGGACGCGGAAGCTATCGATCCCAAGCACCCTGCACACGAATACTTCAGAAAACGGGATCAAAATCTGGTGGAAGAAATGCTGCAGATTCCTTGGTACGTGCCGCAGAGCACCAATATCGGAGCCCTGCTACAGGCCGGATTCAGCATGATGGACGGCCTTCAACTGCGTTGGCTGCGCGCACCCGAACGTGACCTCAACAAGATGTGGGCCGAATGCGAAGCCGAGCTCATGCCGATACCTCAATGGGAAGGGTATCGGTAAGCCTCTCAGATCTGGAACACATCGGGATGGGCCGGATCGCCAGGGATGTCGGCCCGGATATTTTCCAGACCCAGCGCATCCTGCCACTCATCCATGGACTTTCCGAACGGGGTGGCCGCCATGCCTCGAGCCTGCAAATCGTCCTTCGCCAGCTCGACGTCGACGATGGAAAGCCCCTCAACGAACGACTTCCAATGGACGAAATTGGCATCGTTGTAAAAGACGTTCCCGACGGTTTCGGTCAAGAGTTCCGCGCGTTCGATGGGCAATGAATCCCAGTGCCGCAGCTCCACGAAATTCTTCAGACGCACGTCGTTGAAATGGGTCGAAAGAATGTGACTGACCTCGTAGGCATTGAGTTCGCGATCCGGGTAGATATCGGCGGCATTGCGCTTGAAGGCCGCGAATTCCTGCTCGTCTTCGCTCAAGCCCGCCGCTTCCGGCGTATGGGTCAGGTCGGCGAACATCATGGGCGTGGCCAGCACGTCACGGGCGTAATCCTCCCAACCAAAGCGTGGGTCGAAAAGCCCCGGCGTAATACCCGTGCGCTGCGGGTCGACCTTGTCCCAGATGCGTTGGCGCAGAAGCGGGAACGGGTTTTGCGCACCCTCGAAAAACGGGGAATTGCGGAAGAACATGGAGATGATGGGTCCTAGTGCGGAGCCGATACGCATTTTGGCGACGGCATCCTTCTCGTCGCTATAGTCGATGCTCACTTGCGTCGAGGCCGAGCAGCGCATCATGCAGGGCCCGTAGGCGCCGACGCGCCCAAGATAGTCGTTCATCGCCGCGTAGCGACGCTTCGGATTGATCTTGATGTCCGCGAAGCTCGTGACCGGCTGGTAGCCGTAATGAATCAGACGAAATCCGAGGTCGTCAAGAATCGGGTCGATTTCGCTGCGAAATTTCCCATAGACATCAAGCAACTCCTGCGGGGTATGCAGCACACCAATCGAGGTCTCGAACTGCCCGCCTGGCTCCAGCGACAGGCTGATACCCGGCCGCGCAAGCCCGAGCAGGTGGCCGTCCTCGACGAATTCCTTGTCGGGGTCATAGTATGGTCGCAACCGCTCCAACAATGTTTCGACGCCGTTCGGTTCAGCGTAACTGACCGCATGGTCGTTGCTGTTACGCACGGGAAGATGCTCAATCTCGACCCCATAGCCATCATTGCGCTCAGGCTTGGCACCGGATTCGAAGAAGCGCAACAGACTGTCCACATGCTTGCTGTTCACCTTCGCGCCGACATGTGCGTAACTCACCCGTGGAGTAGTATTCATAATCTCTATCATATTCGCTCACGCCAGCTTCATTGAGTGATTACGCGGGTTGCGCAGTACTTTGAGTAGATAGTGAGCACAGCAAACCACAGAATAGAGAGCTGAACAAAAATGTGTGCGAATCCAACAGTAGTAGCAGTGGATTCACACACATTTCCTCAGATGATCGATACGGATAATTACTCGACGGTGAACGTGGTGCGCTTCAGGTCGCGGCGACGGGAAGAGTGGCCGACCAACAACTCGAATTCGCCAGGCTCGACGATGCGGTTGGCATCGGCGTCGACGATGGAACAGGCAGAAACCGGAATATCGAGAGTGACCGACTTGGTCTCCCCGGGCTTCAGATCGACCCTGCGGAAGGTCTTCAACTCACGGTCCGTCCAGCTTACCGACGTCACCAAATCACCGATGTAAGCCTGCACCACTTCAGTGCCAGCAGTGCCAGCGCGTTTGCCGGTATTGGTCACATCTATCGAAATATGCAAGATGTCATCGGCGCTAAACGGCGTATCGCCGCCTTCAATCTGCGGGGTGCCATAGGCGAAAGTGGTGTATCCCAAGCCCTCACCGAATGCAAAGGCCGGGTCCTGCGTGAGGTCGGCGTAACGCCAGCCGTGCTGTCCACGAATCTGGTTGTAGTAGACCGGCAGCTGACCAGCGTCGCGCGGGAAGGTGATGGGCAAACGGCCACTCGGGGCGGTGATGCCCATAATGATTTCAGCGATCGCACGGCCGCCTTCCATGCCCGGACTTGGGGCCCAAAGCAATGCATCAGCATTCAGGGCACTGTCCGGAAGCACCTGAGGCTTCGAGCTCATCAGGACCACGACAAATGGCTTGTGCTCGGCTTTGGCCACATCGGCGAGCGCATCGAGCAACGCCACCTGGCCACCCTGCAGCTTGAGCGTTGCGGTGGAACGACCTTCACCGATCAGAGGGATGACATCGCCCACGACGGCGACCACGGCATCGGCCGCCTTGGCAGCGGCAACGGCTTCGTCAAGCTGGGCCCGATCGATCGGCGCGGATTGAGCCACCTTCGGACGCGGCTGGCCGTCGGGGAAGACGCGGCCGGCTGGGTCGTCGACAAGTTCCACCACTTCGGCGCCTTTGGCATAAGTGACTTCGAAATCGTCGTCCTTGCCAAGGTCTCGCAAGCCGTCGACCACCGTGGTAATCATGTCGCGCGGCTGGCCTTCCGGCATCCATGAGACCTGGCCGGAATTGCCGGCCCAGTCTCCCAGCTGCGTCTGTGCATCATCGGCAAGAGGGCCGACAACGGCGATACTGTGGATGGCCTTGCCGTCGAGCGGCAGCGCCGGCTTGTCACCCTTCGAGGAATCATCGGAATCATGGGAATCGTCTGCATCGTTCGTATTACCGATAGATCCCCAAAACAGCGAACCGTTACGCAGCAGCACAATCGACTCACGGGTGAGTTCAAGATTGGTCTGGCGGTGCGCGGCACTGCCGATGACCGCATCGATGCGTTTCTGGTCGGGTAGCCTTGGGTCCTCGAAAAGCCCCAGACGGAACTTCACCGCAAGAATCCTCGAAACTGCTTCATCCAGTTCGCTTTCCTTGAGCAATCCGGTCTTGACGGCCTCAATTGCGCCATCGTAGAACTGCTCGGTGGTCATCACCAGGTCATTGCCTGCCTTGACGGCATCGGCAGCGGCGTGGATGAAATCGGGCTTGATCTTCTGCTCCCAGACCGAGCGGCCGACGTTGTCCCAATCGGTGACCAGCATGCCCTTATAACCCCAGTCGCCGCGCAGCTTCTTGCTCAACAGCCAGTGGTTATAGGTCACCGGCACGCCCTCGATGGATTCATAGCCAAGCATGAATGTGCCCGCACCCTCGCGCGCTACCCTTTCAAAGGGCGATAGGAACCACGAGGTCAACTTGCGGTGCGAAAGATCGGCTTCGCTGGCGTCACGTCCGCCCTGCGTTTCCGAATATCCCGCAAAATGTTTTGCACAGGCCAGGATGGCGTCTTTGGCAAGTGGCTCCCCCGCCTTGGCACCGCCCTGATAGCCGCGTACCATGGCAGAACCAAATTCGCCGATCAACGTCGGATCCTCGCCGAAGGTCTCCCCGACGCGGCCCCAACGGGTATCGCGCGCGATGCAAAGCACCGGCGAGAACGTCCAATGCACACCCGTGGTGGAAACCTCCTCTGCTGTGGCACGAGCCGCTTTTTCGACCTTGGCCGGGTCCCAAGAGGTTGCCATGCCGAGCTCTTCGGGGTAAATCGTGGCACCGGGCCAGAAGGAATAGCCGTGAATGCAATCGTCGCCGATGACCAGCGGAATGCCAAGCCGCGTCTGTGTGCGCACCATCTCAGCCGCCTTCGGCAAATCCTCAGGACTGGTGTGCAGAATCGAGCCGACGCGCCGCTCGACGATAAGGTGTTCCAAATCGCCTCCGCGGGCATCGAGCTGCAACATCTGCCCGACCTTTTCCTCAATCGTCATGCGCCCCAAAAGGTCGGCAATACGCTCGCCGTCGCTTAAGTTGGGGTTTTGATACGGCAGTTTTTCGTTTGTATTCATTATTATCATCCTTGACTTTTGCTTGAAGGTCAATACTTTCTGCAGCGCCGATAAGAGATTGATCTGATGCGATTCAATGGCGCCAATCACCACAAGACTTAGTATCAGCGTATATCAATATTCAATTAGGCATTGGCGCTGTCCTCTTGGCAGACGGCAACAACCAGATTCCAAGGGCCGATTCTCAATTCATCCCCGGTTTCAATCCGCGTTCCGGTCGCCGG